>NZ_AP024854.1:2704621-3009243 GCF_024529955.1 Photobacterium toruni | reverse complement strand
CTGACGACATGCAGCAAGGCCTAATTGGTTTGATTTACCTTCAACAAAATTATTGAAATTATGTTTCGGGTTTACATTTGAACGATAACCACCAGGAGATTCAGTTTGTACTGGAGAAGGTGCAGGCTCATAGCGCACAGGCTCTGGTTCAGTACGTGGTTTTGATTGTGGCAAAGTAAATACGGGAGGAGCGATCGGCTGTGGCGGCGCAACAACACGCTTACTGCCAACCTCAAAATGCAGACTCGGTGCATCTGCCCCACAAAACTCATTAAGTAGGCGATTGATATTATTGAGATATTTATCACGTACCCAATCAAGAACAAATCGATTAGGTGCAAATAATGTCAATGTATGATCATTTAACTCAGCCTGAAGCGGACGCAGCCACATGCTGAATTCTGTCGCAGGGAGTTCTTCCTGAAGGCGTTGAAGGCACTGCAACCATAGCGAAGATGACAAGGTAGACTCCACACTGAATAAACAAAACATAAAAGGAAGATAATTTTATACTCGCTGAACAAGGATCGCCAGTAAAGAGATCGCAGATCCAGTGAATAAGATCGAACTTATGCACATAGATCCCACAATAAAATGCAAGATCAGCACAATTTAACCTACCTTTACCCACAGCTATATTAACACAGCTACTACAAATATAAGTTGTTCATTCCCCGTTTAATGCTGTTTTTACTCAATAATGACTATTATATCATCAGCCATTATCATCCACAGGGAAAACCTACTGCTGTGGGTAACCTTTTATAACAATCCGCCCATTTTTAGGTGCAGTAAAAAGCATAATATCAACTCACAATATGTCACTAGCCAAACAAATGGTTATTTCAAATAACTGTTAATTATTATCTTTGCCATTAAATATCGAGGTAGGATGATTTCGCCAAATAAAGCCCTATAAAGTTAAGGAAAATACCCAATGAAAAACTGGATAAAAACGCTAGTGATCGCAAGTTCTCTATTGGTTAGCACAACCACGACGGCCATGGCTGCAACCACCGTTAAAATCGGCATGTCTGGTCGTTATTTTCCTTTTACTTTTGTTAGTCAAGATAAGCTCCAAGGGTTTGAAGTTGACCTTTGGCATGCAATTGGTAAACGCAATGACTATAACGTTGAATTTATTACCGCAAGTTTCTCGGGCTTATTTGGGCAATTAGAAACAGGTCGTATTGATACCATTTCTAACCAAATATCTATCACGCCAGCACGCCAAGCCAAATTTTTATTTAGTCAACCCTATGTTATTGATGGCGCGCAATTGGTGGTAAGAAAAGGCAATAACAGCATTCACTCAACAGCAGATTTAGAGGGCAAAACGGTAGGGGTTAATCTTGGTTCAAACTACGAGCAATTACTGCGTAATTTACCCAATGCTAATAATATTGATATCAAAACCTATGACAGTGGTATTGAACAAGATGTGGCTTTAGGGCGTACAGATGCCTTTGTAATGGATAGATTATCCTCAATGGCGATTATCAACAGTAAGCCATTACCGCTTCAATTAGCAGGTAAACCTTTTGCAACGATTGAGAATGCATGGCCATTTTTAAATAACGCCAAAGGTAAATTACTCCAACAGCAAGTAAATCACGCTTTAGCTGCGATGCGTAAAGATGGCACTCTGGCAGCAATATCAGACAAGTGGTTCCATACCGATATCACCCAATAGTTCATCGTTTCGCCATCACAAATCAGAGTGTGGTGGTGAATTTATTTATACCGCTTACATAGCCAGTACTACGGATCACCATTATGGGTTTTGATTTTAATTATATGCTGTCGTTAATACCTATTTTGTTGAAATACCTGCCGACGACATTATCTATGGCTGCTCTTGGGGCTGTCTTTGCGCTAATACTTGGCTTAATTCTCGCTTTAATTCGTATTTATCAGCTACCAATATTGAATTCACTAACGCAACTTTATATCAGTTTTTTCCGTGGTACACCGTTATTAGTACAACTGTTTTTACTCTATTACGGCTTACCGCAAGTAATGCCAAGCTTGGTGGGATTAGATGCCTTTAGTGCTGCGGTAATTGGTCTTAGCCTTCATTTTGCAGCATATATGGCAGAAAGTATTCGCGCTGCCATTATTGGCGTAGATCGTAGCCAGCGAGAGGCAAGCTTAGCGATTGGTATGACAGAGTGGCAAACTATGTGGCGTATTATATTGCCGCAAGCCACCCGTATCGCGTTACCGTCATTGATGAATTATTTTATTGATATGATTAAATCAACATCACTTGCCTTCACTTTAGGCGTACCCGAAATCATGGCAAAAGCGCAAATGGAAGCCTCATCAAGTTTTAAATTTTTTGAAGCATTTCTTGCAGTCGCATTTATATATTGGGCTGTAGTGATAGTGCTTACTCGCTTACAACAGTTAGCTGAAACACGTTTAGATAGGGCTTACGTACGATGATAAACATAAAAAAACTGACTAAACGCTTTGGCAAACACACGGTTTTTAGCGATCTTGATCTGCAGATTAATAAAGGTGAAATAGTTGCGATCATCGGTCCATCAGGAACCGGAAAATCAACCTTTTTACGTTGCCTTAATTACCTTGATAGTGCTAACAGCGGCACTATCGCCATTAATGGTGTCGAGGTTAATTGCCAACAACCTAAAAAAAATGACATTTTAGCGCTACGACGCCAAACCGGGTTTGTGTTTCAAAACTACGCTTTATTTAATCATCTAACGGCACAACAAAATATCAGTGAAGGGTTACGCGTTGTCAAAGGTCTCCACAAACAACAAGCACAACAACGTGCACTAAGTATTCTGACCGATATTGGCTTAGCCGATAAAGCCAATCATTACCCTGCTGCCCTTTCTGGTGGTCAGCAACAGCGAGTAGGTATTGGCCGTGCAATGGCGTTAGATACTGAATTATTATTACTTGATGAGCCCACATCAGCACTGGATCCACTGTGGGTTAATGAGGTACTTAACTTGATCAAACAATTAGCAAAACAACACCAAACAATGTTGATCGTCACTCATGAATTACAATTTGCGCGCGAAGTCGCCGATAGAGTGATCTTTATGGCAGACGGTCAATTTGTAGAGCAAGGGCCACCACAGCAGATCTTTAATCACCCAAATGATCCGCGACTGCAGGCTTTTTTAACCCAAATAGGGATCCAATAAGGATCCTTGAATTTCACGCTACAAAACGTATAATACAGCGCCCGTCATTAGATGTGGGTATAATTATTGACTCTTTGTTAGTCAGTGATTACAATTCCGCCTCTTTGTTCGTGGTAATTGTCCAATTATGGCCAATTACATCTAACAAACTTAAAAACTGATCAGTTAATTTAAGGTAAAACCATGAAACGCACATTCCAACCTTCTGTTCTTAAGCGTAAGCGTAGTCACGGCTTCCGTGCTCGTATGGCAACTAAGAACGGTCGTGCAACAATCAATGCACGTCGCGCTAAAGGCCGTAAGCGTCTTTCTAAGTAATCATCGACGATTATTTTGAATAAGTTCGCTTTTTCTCGGGAGTTACGTTTGTTAACTCCCGAACATTATAAAACTGTCTTCCAGCAAGCTCATCGTGCTGGCTCTCCCCACTTGACTATTCTTGCCCGTTCAAACGAACTCGACCACCCCCGTCTCGGTCTGGCTGTTCCAAAAAAACAGATTAAAACTGCTGTCGACAGAAACCGCTTCAAACGCGTTGTTCGCGAAAGTTTCCGTTTAAAACAACATCAGCTTCCAGCTTGCGACTTCGTAGTCATTGCCAAGAAATCAGCCAATGGGTTGAGTAACGAAGAACTATTTACGTTGTTAGATAAGTTATGGCATCGCCTGTCTCGCCCGTCGCGTGGCTAGTCGTAAGACTAGTCCGCTTTTACCAACTGGCAATCAGTCCTCTCCTTGGACCACGCTGTCGGTTCACCCCTACATGTTCTCAATATGCGATCGAAGCTGTAAAAACGCATGGAGCGCGAAAAGGTTGTTGGTTAGCGGCGAAACGTCTATTAAAATGTCACCCTTTAAATGACGGTGGTTACGACCCCGTTCCGCCAACCAAGCATAACGACAGAGAACATTAACCATGGGTTCCCAACGTAATATTCTGTTAATTGCCCTACTGTTTGTCTCATTCTTGCTATTTCAACAATGGCATGGCGACAAAAACCCGCAACCAACGAAGCAGGGTGTAGAGCAACAAGTCAATAACAATAGTGGTATTCCATCACATTCAAGTGATAATCAACCACTGGCTGACCAGAAAACTTCAACTAACTTAATTACCATTAAAACGGATGTACTGGAATTAACAGTCGACACGCTTGGTGGTGATGTAATCAATGCCAAACTACTAAAATACGACAATACCCTAGATTCTAAAGACCCGTATGTGCTATTAAGTGACACTGATGGTCGCGATTACGTTGCGCAATCAGGCTTAATCGGTACCAATGGTTCTGATTCACAAACACATGGTCGTGCACAATACACGGTGACAGCGAAAAACTTCGTTATGGCACCTGACCAAAATGAACTACGTGTACCAATGACATTCACTCGTGATGGCATTAGTTACATCAAAACGTTCGTTTTCAAGCGTAACGATTATGCGGTTAATGTTGATTACACTATCGACAACAAAACTGACAAGCCAGCAACAGTACAAATGTACGCGCAGCTTCGTCACCGTCTAGAAAGTAAATCTGGCGGCGGTATTCAAGGCATGGCAATGCACACCTACAACGGTGCAGCATACTCAGCTAACGATACTAAGTATAAAAAATACAGTTTTGATGACATCAAAGAGAAAAATCTTAACCAGTCTGCAAATGACGGCTGGGTTGCGATTATGGAGAACTACTTCGTATCAGCATGGATCCCTCGTGATGGCGCAGATCAGACTTCTCAAGTCTACAGCAGCGATAACAACGGTGTAGGTTACATCGGCGTACGTATGCCGCTAGAAACTGTTGCTCCTGGTCAAACAAAAGAAATTAAAGCAACACTATGGCTTGGTCCTAAGTTGCAAAAAGAAATGGCAGCAACAGCCGCTAACCTAAACCTAACAGTTGATTACGGTTGGTTATGGTTCATTGCAAGTCCATTGCATAAATTGCTTTCTTTCATTCACAGCATTGTAGGTAACTGGGGTGTAGCAATCATCATCCTAACGCTAATTGTTCGTGGCGCGATGTACCCACTAACAAAAGCGCAGTACACCTCAATGGCGAAAATGCGTATGCTACAGCCTAAAATTCAGGCGATGCGTGAGCGTTTAGGTGATGACCGTCAACGTCAAAGCCAAGAAATGATGGAGCTGTACAAAAAAGAGAAAGTAAACCCACTTGGTGGTTGTTTACCTATCATGCTACAGATGCCAATTTTCATCGCACTGTACTGGGCACTAATGGGATCAGTTGAATTGCGTCATGCGCCATTCTTCGGTTGGATTACGGATCTATCAGCACAAGACCCGTACTACATCCTACCTGTATTGATGGGTGTATCAATGTTCCTTATTCAAAAGAACAGCCCATCAACAGTAACGGATCCAATGCAGCAGAAAATCATGACCTTTATGCCGGTTATGTTTACTTTCTTCTTCTTATGGTTCCCGTCTGGTCTAGTGCTTTACTGGCTAGTATCAAACGTTGTGACTCTAATTCAACAAACCATTATTTTCCGCGCGTTGGAGAAAAAAGGTTTACACAGCAAAGCTAAATAAGCTGTTCCTGTGAATAAAAGGCGACCTTAGGGTCGCCTTTTTTTATGGCGCAGATTAGGTGTAAGCCCTCACAGTGGTTTACAATCATCAAGTCATTTTCAAGCAAAGCCAAGGTTATGAATCAACATATCGATACTATCGTTGCACAAGCAACACCACCGGGCCGTGGCGGCGTCGGCATCATTCGCGTTTCAGGTCCTAAAGCGAAAGAAGTAGCCCTTGCCGTTGCTGGTCGTGAGTTAAAAACCCGTTACGCTGAATATCTGCCATTTAAAAATGAAGACGGTACTGCCCTTGATCAAGGGATCGCGCTGTTCTTTAAAGGTCCCAATTCATTTACAGGCGAAGATGTATTAGAGCTACAAGGCCACGGTGGCCCAGTATTAATGGATATGATGATCCGTCGTATTCTTAATATTGATGGTATTCGTCCAGCCCGTCCTGGTGAGTTCTCTGAACGGGCATTTATGAACGACAAGCTTGATTTAGCCCAAGCAGAAGCTATTGCTGACTTAATTGATGCTAGCTCAGAAGAAGCCGCGAAAAGTGCCTTTAAATCCCTGCAAGGCGTGTTCTCAAATAAGGTCAATGAATTAGTCGAAGCCTTAATTCATTTACGTATTTTTGTCGAAGCTGCGATTGATTTCCCTGAAGAAGAAATTGATTTTCTATCTGACGGTAAAGTCAGTGGTGATCTTAATAACATCATGGATCGCTTGGCTGATGTTCGTAAACAAGCCAACCAAGGTGCAATCATGCGTGAAGGCATGAAAGTAGTGATTGCAGGTCGTCCTAATGCAGGTAAATCAAGTTTACTCAATGCCTTATCAGGTAAAGACAGCGCAATTGTGACCGATATCGCCGGTACAACGCGTGATGTATTACGTGAGCACATTCACATTGACGGTATGCCATTACACATTATTGATACCGCAGGTTTACGTGAAGCAACCGACGAAGTAGAACGAATTGGTATTGAGCGTGCATGGGCTGAAATTGAACATGCCGATCGAGTATTGTTTATGGTAGATAGCACCACCACTGATGCTACAGATCCTAAAGATATCTGGCCTGATTTTATTGAACGCTTACCCGCGAACATGGGCTTAACCGTTATTCGTAATAAAGCGGAGCTCACAGGTGAAGCAACGGGTATCAGTGACATCAACAATTCAACAGTTATTCGCCTCTCAGCGCGCACAGGCGATGGTGTAGACGACTTACGTGAACATCTAAAGCAATGTATGGGATTTGCAGGAACGACGGAAGGCGGCTTTATGGCTCGTCGTCGTCATTTAGATGCCCTTGAACGTGCCGCAGAACATTTAGTGATCGGTAAAGAGCAATTAGAAGGCTTTATGGCAGGCGAGATTCTGGCTGAAGAATTACGGTTAGCTCAACAGCATTTAAGTGAAATCACCGGTGAGTTTACCTCGGATGATTTACTGGGTCGGATCTTTACTTCATTCTGTATTGGTAAGTAACGACTAACCTTGCTATTTATTACTTTAAAAACGCCACATATTATTGATATGTGGCGTTTTTTATTATTATTTAGCTTCGGGCTTAGGATAATTTATGCTGATATATTCCGGCTCTTCAATTTCAGCCTGCTGATTAAGCACCCGCGTTAATGCAAAAAAGTAATTCACCAACAAATTACTGAATCGCGGTAAGGTTGCTGGTATTTTTTTACCTTCCGCATCAACGTTGACTAATTGACGTACCACTTTCTTTGATAGACTACGGCATTGATGTAACTGCACTACTGCCCCGATCCCGCGTGGTAAAACGAAGCGTTTATTACTGTCGGTTACTTGATTGCGAAAATAATGATAATCCGCTTTGAGCTTAATAATATCTGCTTCAAAAATACCGCATTTACCGCGAATGGAACCATTAAGATGAAAAATACGCGGTTGTAACCATGATAAAGATTGTCTGACTTGATCATCTGGTAACTGCGAAATAGCTAATCCCACATACGTACATAATTCATCGGTAAGAATTTCAAAATCACATAACGAAGAATCTTCAAAAATAAAGGGATAAGCTAGCTCATCAATATCACCCGAAAATTTTAAAACCATAGCCGTGTTATTCCTTATCAAATAAGCGCGATTCTAACAGAAGACGGTCATTGACAGCGCTCAAAAAATCACTAACTATGTCCGCAAAATTTGCTTGCCAAGGATGATGCAGGCCCACGACTAGCAGCATATGGAAAATTATGTACTCACGACTTAAACATTTATTTTTTATAGGCTGTCTATGCACCAGCACAGTCTGTTTCAGTGCGCAAACCTCATACCCGCTCACCATCACCGATGCCAGCCAGCACCCACTGACTTTAACCACCATGCCGACGCAAATTGACTCTAAAAGCATGTTCAGTGATCAAGTATTAATGGCACTATTACCACTAAAAAACATTACCAGTTTAAGTCGATTAAGTAAGGACCCTACTTACTCAATCATTGCTGATAAAATTCCAGATACATTACCGCTCCGTGATCTCAATGTGGAACGTATTATTGCTGAGCACCCTGATTTAGTATTAGTCGCAAGTTGGAGTGACGGTCCCAAAATAGCCCAACTCCGTGCGGCAGGTATTAATGTTGTCGTCATTAAAAGCGTTTATAGCCTCAAAAATATTGAAAAAAACATTTTATTAGTCGGAAAACTGGTTAATAAAAATGCCGCTGCTACTGCTCTGGTTGAGCAGATGAACACCAAACTTCAACAACAGGTTATTATTCCACAGCACAAGTTAACGGCTATTGAATACACTCCGTGGGGCGCATCTAGCAATCAGAACTCTACAATTAATACGATTATCAAACATGCTCAGCTTAATAATGTCATAGCCAATACCAATGGTGATAAATTTGGTCAAGTTCCGATAGCAAAAGAACAACTGCTAGCGCTAAACCCAGATGTGATTATCATTCCAGGTGAAGATAACAGTGGCTTTAAACAACAGCTATTACACGATCCGGCACTGCAAACATTAACCGCCATTCGAGATCGACGCGTTATTAGCTTACCGCACGCACTCCGTTCAACTGATAGCCAGTATATTGCCGATGCTATCATCTACCTTAATCATAAGGTTTATCAGTCTCATGTTCGTCCATCAATACATTAAACCTGTTCAAGCTATATTAGCCATTACCACATTACTGGTATTGCTCATGATTTATTTAAGCCTCGGATCGGTCGCTATTCCTATGCATGATATTTTAGCCATGCTGGCCAGTTATGTTCAGGGAGGTGAAACATTAGCTCAGCAACAACACCCTTTAGCCTCTGCCATTATTTTACAGATCCGTTTACCTCGTGCTTGTGCTGCAATATTAGCAGGTAGTGCGTTAGCATTAGCAGGGGCATGCAGCCAAGGTCTATTTAGAAACCCCCTTGCGAGCCCAGATATATTAGGTATTAGTGCTGGTAGTAGTTTTGCTGCAGTAATCGCAATTGTCAGTGGCTTAACCGTCGTCAATCCTGCGCTATTACCCCTTGTGACAGCCATCGGTGCATTGACAACAGCAATCATCGTTTATTTCATTGCCCGCCACACTCAACAACACGGCTTATTCATTATCTTAGCTGGACTCGCTGTCTCAAGTTTATTGGGTGGATTAACCATGGGTGTGCTGTTAACCGCCCAGCAATATGAAGTCAGTGAGTTTGTATTTTGGACCATGGGGGGTTTAGATGCGCGAACATGGCAACAATTATTATGGCCAACCCCAATAATTATCATTGCAGCATGGTTGCTATTACGCCACGGTCAAACCTTAAATTTACTTGCTTTAGGTGAGCAAAATGCTCATGGAATGGGGATCAATGTTCAGCGAAGTCGTAGAATATTATTGTTATTAACCACCCTTCTTACTGCAATGGCGATTGCGATTGCAGGTCCCATCGGCTTTATTGGCTTAATAGTGCCCCATTTATCACGGTTACTAATAGGACCGAATAATCGTATTTTATTACCTTTTTCAGCATTATTTGGCGCGATGTTCTTATTAGCGTGTGATCTTATTGCGCGTACCGTTATTGCTCCCAATGAATTAAAAACAGGCATTATCACCGCGGTTATTGGTGGGATCTATTTTATTGTTCTACTTATACGCAGCCAATATAAAGGATTACAATCATGATCCCGTCACTGGAAATAAATCACTTAAATTATCACCAAGGATCACAACCATTATTGCAAAATATAAATTTTGTAATTAATCCCGGTGAATTAGTGGGAATTATCGGTCCGAATGGCGCTGGGAAAAGTACCTTATTAAAATGCCTAAGCGGTTTTATTGCACCTAAAAGTGGTCATATTTCACTCTTTGAACGTCCACTTAACAGTTATAGTCATCAACAACGAGCACAATATTTAAGTTATTTACCTCAACACACTGAACCGGCCTTTGGCTTTCTTGTTCAAGACATTATTCATTATGGTTACCACCAATCAACACCACTATCACAACAAGAAATAACCAATATTATTAATCAGTTAGAGATAAAAAAATTACTTTCTCGCCCAATAAATCAACTTTCAGGAGGAGAACAGCAACGGGTACATTTTGCACGATTATTAATTCAAAATGCCGCCATAATGCTACTTGATGAGCCAACGGCCAGCCTTGATATTGGCCATGAATCACTATTACTTAATATTCTTCGGCATCATTGCCAGCAAGGAAAAAGTGCACTGATTGCTATCCATAATCTTAATACTGCGATTACATTTTGCGATCGCTTATTACTGCTTGAACACGGTCAACAAATTGCCTTTGATACTCCTCAAAAAGTGTTAACCCCCCATCAAATTACTCAACTTTATCATCACAATGTTCATGTTATTCAACACCCAGATAATCAAAAAATCATTATTTTGCCCCATCGACACAAGATCATTGAATGAACCCGATCAGTATTATGATCGGAATAATTAAAGATCATAAGCCTGTGCAAACAATAAGGGGATCATGTGGGTAAGATCATCATGGAAGATGAATGTTCTATTATTACCAATAATCATAAAGATCATATTACCCACTCTAAATATTCATTTTTTAGTAAAAATACCCACATTTTGTCCCTCTTTAATCCCCATCACTCGCTAGTGGATAAAAAAATCCCCTTTCAGTGAATAAAAACGCTCAGTTATGCCATAAAGGCTATCTTTATAGGGTTTGATCTCAGTACAATCTCATACAGGTATTCAGCGTTTCATCTCGATGATCCCATCAAACACTAATTTGAGGCTAATTATGTCAACTATTACCCTGATCACTGGTAGCACACTTGGTAGTGCTGAATATGTCGCCGATCATTTAGCGGATTTATTAACAGCACAAGGCCATCAAGCAAATATCACCAATCAACCTCAATTAGCACAACTAAACCAAGACACGATTTGGCTTATCATTTGTTCAACCCATGGTGCGGGAGATTATCCTGATAACTTTGTCGCCTTTGCTAATGCGCTTACCAGCCAAAAACCCACTCTTAATCATCTAAAATTTGCCGTTATCGGACTTGGAGACAGTAACTACGATACCTTCTGTGCCGCAGGCAAAAAAATTCAAGCACAATTACTCACCTTAGGTGCGACTCAACTTGGTGAACGGCTTGATATTGATGTTTCTATCACTCCAGTCCCTGAAGAGAGTGCTGAAATATGGTTTGAAGAGTGGCAACCGTTAATTAATGATTAAAAAACGGTCAATAGTTACTCAATGTGTAATCTTATTTAATGCTTTTATCTGTGGATAACTATAGATCTAAACGGTGATCAACCCATAGTTATCCATTTAATAACTTATAGCCCCCTAAGCCCCTGTGTATAAGTAGGCATTTTGATCCCAGCCTATCCTCTGGAAGATCCAAGCTACTCCACAACAAATGATCGTCCTTAAACGCATGATCATAAGGATCATTTAGCGGTTATCCACACGATCAGTGGATCCTAATAGTAGATCTAATAGAAGATCTCTTTAAAAAGATCTTATATATATTTAAACCATGTAAATCGGTGATCAAATGATCTTGATGAAAGATTCTCTCTTGCCTAGAAACAGGATAGAATGTTCGCCCTTTGCTCTAGTTAACACACTGGCTATTTAAATACCTGAGGAAGTTCCATGTTTTACCAGGAAAAATTTGATGTCATCGTTGTGGGTGGTGGTCATGCCGGTACAGAAGCGGCATTGGCAGCTGCCCGAATGGGACAGAAAACCTTACTATTGACCCATAATATCGATACGTTGGGCCAAATGTCGTGCAACCCAGCTATCGGCGGGATCGGGAAAGGACACCTGGTTAAAGAAGTTGATGCCCTTGGTGGCTTGATGGCACATGCTATCGATAAAGGCGGAATTCAATTCCGTACTCTCAACTCTTCCAAAGGCCCTGCAGTACGAGCAACACGTGCCCAAGCAGACCGTGCACTTTACAAAGCAGCAGTACGTAATGTATTGGAAAATCAACCTAATTTAATGATTTTCCAACAAGCTGTGACTGATTTAATTGTTGAGAACAATCGCGTAACAGGTGCTGTAACTGAAATGGGTTTAAAATTCCACGCGAAAGCTGTGGTATTAACCGTAGGTACATTCCTTGGCGGTAAAATTCATATTGGTTTAGAAAACTACAGCGGTGGTCGTACAGGTGATCCGGCATCAAATGCATTAGCTGCTCGTTTACGTGAATTACCATTACGCGTTGATCGCTTAAAGACCGGTACTCCGCCACGTATTGATGCGCGCAGTGTCGATTTTAGCGTGCTTGAAACTCAGCATGGTGATAATCCAACCCCAACATTTTCTTTTATGGGGAAACAATCGGATCATCCACGCCAAATTCCATGTTTTATCACTTACACTAACGAGCGTACGCATGAGGTTATTCGTAATAACCTTGATCGTAGCCCAATGTATGCTGGTGTGATTGAAGGTATTGGTCCTCGCTACTGTCCTTCTATTGAAGATAAAGTGATGCGTTTTGCCGATAAAAATAGTCACCAAATTTTCATTGAGCCTGAAGGCTTAACCACTAATGAACTGTATCCAAATGGTATTTCAACAAGCTTACCGTTTGATGTTCAAATGCAAATTGTGCGCTCAATGAAAGGTTTTGAGAATGCAACAATCATGCGTCCTGGTTATGCGATTGAATATGATTTCTTTGACCCGCGCGATCTTAAACAAACCTTTGAAAATAAATATATTGATGGATTGTTCTTTGCGGGCCAAATTAATGGCACGACCGGTTATGAAGAAGCAGCAGCACAAGGTCTAATGGCGGGTATGAACGCCGCTCTTCAAACGCAAGATAAAGAAGGTTGGTGCCCACGTCGCGATCAAGCTTACATGGGGGTATTGATTGACGATTTATCAACAATCGGTACCAAAGAACCTTACCGTATGTTTACTTCACGCGCAGAATATCGTTTGTTGTTACGTGAAGATAATGCGGATTTACGTCTAACACCAATGGGACGTGAATTAGGTCTTGTTGATGATGAACGTTGGGCGCGTTTCAATCAAAAACTAGAAAACATGGAACAAGAACGTCAGCGTTTAAAAGATATTTGGGTTAATCCAAATTCAGATCATATTGAGAATTTAAATAAGATCCTCAAGTCACCGATCGTACGTGAAGCGAATGGTGAAGATCTTCTTCGTCGTCCAGAAGTCACTTACGAACAATTAACGACAATTGAAACCTTTGCACCTGCACACGAAGACATTGAAGCGCGTGAGCAAGTTGAAATTCAGATTAAATACCAAGGTTATATTGATCGCCAACGTGATGAAGTTGAAAAGTCATTACGCCATGAGACCACTAAACTACCGTTTGATCTTGATTACAGTTTGGTGAAAGGTTTATCAAATGAAGTGGTGATTAAGCTTAATGATGCTAAACCTGAATCTGTCGGTATGGCATCTCGTATTTCAGGTATTACGCCTGCAGCAATTTCATTGCTATTGGTTTATTTGAAAAAACACGGTTTGCTTAAAAAAGGCGAATAAGGGCTAAATAATGAAACAACGTTTAATACAACTTATCGCTCAAACTGACCTACAGGTCACAGAACAACAACTCGATCAATTGATTGGTTATGTGCAACTGCTGGATAAGTGGAATAAAGCGTATAATTTAACGTCTGTGCGTGATCCAAATGAAATGCTAGTAAAACACATTATGGACAGTATTGTGGTGAGCCAATATTTAGACGGTGAGCGTTACATTGATGTTGGTACGGGTCCTGGTTTACCGGGTATTCCATTAGCAATAATGTGCCCAAATAAATCATTTACGTTACTTGATAGCTTAGGTAAACGAATTCGATTTATTCGCCAAGTGATCCATGAGCTAAAAATTACTAATGTCACCGCAGTCCAAAGTCGAGTTGAAGAATTTGATCCTGGCGAAGGTTTTGATGCGGTATTAAGTCGTGCTTTTGCTTCAATGTCAGACATGGTTAATTGGTGTCATCATTTACCTAAACCAGGTGGTCAATTTTTTGCACTTAAAGGTCAATATCACCAAGAGGAAGCCTCTGAGCTACCTGAGTGGTGTACTGTCGTTGAAGTTAAATCTTTGCAAGTACCTGAGCTCGATGGCGAACGTCATTTAGTTGTTTTAACGGCAAAAGATTAATTGTTGAGGTTTTTTTGTGGGAAGAATCATAGCTGTTGCAAATCAGAAGGGTGGTGTTGGTAAAACAACATCATGTGTTAATCTGGCTGCTTCATTGGCTGCGACGCAGCGTAAAGTATTAGTGATCGATCTTGATCCTCAAGGTAATGCTACCATGGCCAGTGGAGTCGACAAATATCAAGTCGAATCTTCAGCTTATGATCTTTTAGTTGACGAAACTCCATTTAATCAAGTTGTTATCAATGAAACCACCGGCGGCTATCACCTGATAGCTGCTAATGGTGATGTTACTGCCGCTGAAATTAAATTGATGGAAGTGTTTGCGCGTGAAACTCGATTGCGTAATGCGCTAGCCCCCGTGCGTGATAATTATGATTATATTTTTATCGATTGCCCGCCATCTTTAAACTTATTAACTATCAATGCGATGACAGCTGCCGACTCGGTACTAGTGCCGATGCAGTGTGAATACTTTGCTCTTGAAGGCTTAACCGCATTGATGGATACCATCAGTAAATTAACCGCAGTGGTTAATAGTGAGCTGAAAATTGAAGGTTTATTGCGGACGATGTTTGATCCCCGTAACCGACTGTCAAATGAAGTATCACAACAGCTTAAAAAACATTTCGGTGATAAAGTTTACCGAACTGTTATTCCACGTAATGTCCGTCTTGCTGAAGCACCAAGTCATGGTCGTCCAGCAATGTATTATGACAAATATTCCAGTGGTGCTAAGGCGTATTTAGCGCTCGCCGGCGAAATGATTCGTCGTGATGAATTAGCATTACAAGCCACTTCGGTTGAAGCGTAAGGTTTTCCATGAATTTCAATAAACGAGGCTTAGGCAAAGGCCTTGATGCCCTATTAGCCACCAGCAATGTTGCTCAAGCTAAAAAACAACAAAATGATGATAATGCATCACAACAAGCAGCAATGGATGGCGAATTACGCCAACTTGCTGTTACTGCTCTTCGATCTGGCCAATATCAGCCACGTAAAGCCATGGCGGCAGATGCGCTGACAGAATTAGCAGACTCAATTCGTGCTCAAGGTGTGATTCAGCCGATTGTTGTACGTCGCATTGATAGCCAAAATTATGAAATTATTGCTGGCGAACGTCGTTGGCAAGCAGCTCGTCAAGCTGGGTTACAGGTTGTTCCTTGTATTATTAAGAATGTTAATGATCGCGCGACAGTTGCGATTGCATTAATTGAAAATATTCAACGTGAAGATCTTAATGCAATTGAAGAAGCGCGGGCGTTAGAGCGTTTACAACATGAGTTTACATTAACCCATCAGCAAGTTGCAGATGCGGTAGGTAAATCTCGCGCTGCTGTTTCTAATTTATTACGTTTAAATCAATTGTCAGATGCAGTTAAACAATTGGTTGAAGAAAAACAGTTAGAAATGGGTCATGCAAGGGCTTTATTGGCCTTAGATGACCAACAACAGTTAGCTGCAGCACAAATTATTATCAATAAGTTGTTAACTGTACGTGAGGCTGAAAAGCTAGTTAAAACACTATTAAATCCAACTGAAACGCCAGCTAAGTTAGCACCACAACCACAGACTGTCGCATTACAGTTAAGTTTGAGTGAGCGTTTTGGTACCAAAGTAGCCGTTAACCAAAATAAAAATGGTAAAGGTAAAATTGTTATTAATTTTGAACAACAAGATAAATTAGTGCAAATTCTTGCATTGTTAGGTCACGAATTGTGATCTAGTCGAGTAATTTTCAATGTAAAAATTACTCGTAAGTTGTTAGGTTACTTTGTTGTAAAATATAAATATTCTTTTTGCTGCAATAAGATTGCATTCAATCTATTCAGTCGTATAATTTTCGCTGTATTTCCCTGCACTCATGTGTCGTGGAATGGACTCGAGGAACGAATACATGGTATCGGCGCTAGTGAAACCGGGACGCCAATTGGCAAAACGGTTGCTGTTACTACAATCTGGCGTCGTAGTAGCTACGGCATTAATGGCAGTCTTCGCTGTCAATGTTGACTGGGGAATCTCTGCACTTATCGGTGGCGGCATTTTTATCATTGCCAATACCGTATTTGCTATGTGTGCGTTTATGTATAGTGGTGCCAGGAAGGCACGATTAGTCATGGCGTCATTTTATGGCGGAGAAGTGCTCAAAATCCTCATCACAGTCATCCTTTTTGCCGCCGCTTACCTGTATAAAGGGGTGGAACTTGTTCCCCTCCAACTAACCTATTTGCTGGTCCTTGGTATTAATATTTTTGGACCGGTTTTATTCATTAACAACAACAAATAGGATCAGTTATGGCTGCGCCAGGTGAAGCGCTAACGCCGTCAAGTTACATCACTCACCACTTAACCAATTTATCGACAGATAAACTTGGCTTAGTGGGTGAAGGAAGTTTTTGGACGGTAAATATCGACAGCCTTATTTTTTCTGTCCTGACCGGATTATTCTTTTTATGGGTATTTCGTAAGGTAGCAAAACAGGCGTCATCAGGAGTTCCAAGTAAGTTACAATGTTTTGTGGAAATGGTGGTTGAATTCGTTGATACCAACGTGAAAGATACTTTCCATGGCCGCAATCCACTTGTTGCTCCGTTAGCACTAACTATTTTCTGTTGGATTTTACTGATGAACATCATGGACCTTGTGCCGATTGATTTTCTTCCGTATGCCGCACAAAGTATTGGGATCCCTTATTTAAAAGTGGTTCCAAGTGCTGACGTTAACATCACTATGGCAATGGCGTTAGGCGTATTCGCATTGATGATTTATTACAGCATCAAAGTGAAAGGTCTGCTCGGCTTTGCAAAAGAACTGGCTCTTCACCCGTTCAATCACCCAATTATGATTCCGTTTAACCTACTGCTTGAAGTGGTATCGCTGATTGCGAAGCCAATTTCATTAGGTATGCGTTTATTCGGTAACATGTTTGCTGGTGAGGTGGTGTTTATTCTTATCGCGGCGTTGATGCCGTGGTGGGCTCAATGGCTAGGCTCGGTACCGTGGGCTATTTTCCACATTCTGGTCATTACAATTCAAGCATTCGTATTTATGATGTTGACTATTGTGTATCTGTCTCAGGCACATGAAGACAATCATTAACGATTATTTGTAAATTTTAGATTTTTTATTGGCACTTTAGCCGACAACTATAAACTGGAGATAGTGATGGAAACTTTACTAAGCTTTTCTGCAATTGCCGTAGGTATCATTGTAGGTCTTGCTTCCCTTGGTACAGCGATCGGCTTCGCAATTCTTGGTGGTAAATTCCTTGAAGGCGCTGCACGTCAACCTGAAATGGCGCCAATGCTGCAAGTTAAGATGTTCATCATCGCAGGTCTATTGGACGCTGTTCCAATGATCGGTATCGTAATCGCGCTGCTATTCACATTCGCAAACCCATTTGTTGGCCAACTAGCTGGCTAATAAACCGCTGTGATCAGCCTTTTTTAAGAAGGCTGACTCCAGAGTAAATGGACCCTAGCAACCCTTTTTAAGGAGATGCGTTGTGAATATGAATGCAACTTTGCTGGGTCAGGCTATCGCTTTCTTCTTCTTTGTCGTGTTTTGCATGAAATATGTATGGCCGCCAATTATGGAAGCGATCGAAGAACGTCAGAAGAAAATTGCTGACGGTTTGGCAGCTGCAGATCGCGCTGCTAAAGACCTGAACCTTGCACAAGCTAATGCTTCTGATCAATTGAAAGAAGCGAAACGCGCCGCGAGTGAGCTGATTGAACAGGCAAATAAGCGTAAAGCTCAAATTGTCGATGACGCGAAAATTGAAGCCCAAGCTGAACGTGAGAAAATTCTTGCTCAAGGTATGGCTGAAATTGAAGCTGAACGTAATCGTGCTCGTGATGAGTTAAGAAAACAAGTTGCAACTCTAGCTGTGATTGGCGCTGAGAAGATCATTGGTCGCTCCATCGATATGGAAGCGCAAACTGATATTCTTAACGAACTCACTGCAGAACTGTAATTAAAGGGGCAAGCACATGTCGGATATGACTACTATCGCACGCCCCTACGCTAAAGCAGCATTTGACTTTGCGGTCGAGAAAGGCGAATTAGCACAGTGGGCAGAAATGCTAACTTTTGCTGGCGCTGTGGCAACTAATGACACTATGCAAGATATTCTTGATAGTGGTTATGCCGCTGACAAGCTCGCTGAAATTTTTGTTTCAGTGTGCGGTGAGCAACTCGACGAATTCGGCCATAACTTAATTAAAGTGATGGCTGTAAATGGACGCCTCAATGCGCTACCTGATGTCTGTGGTGAATTCATGCTAATGAAACATGAGCATGAAAAAACTATCGAAGCTATGGTGATCTCTGCCATCGCTCTTGATGAAAGCCAGTTAGATGCGATCAGCGCCAAACTTGAGCAGCGTTTAGCACGTAAAGTGATGTTGACCTGCAGTGTAGACGAGACCCTGATTGCTGGGGTTGTAATTAGAGCTGGAGACCTTGTTATCGATAACTCTGTACGGGGAAAATTGAACCGTCTGAGCGATACTTTGCTGTCTTGATTTGGGGAATTGGAGCATGCAACTTAATTCCACGGAAATTAGCGCACTGATCAAACAACGTATTGAAAACTTCAACGTTGTAAGTGAAGCGCGTAACGAAGGTACTATCGTTTCTGTAAGCGATGGTATTATTCGAATCCATGGCCTTGCTGACGTAATGCAAGGTGAAATGATTGAACTACCAGGCGGCCTGTTCGCTTTAGCACTTAACCTTGAGCGTGACTCTGTAGGTGCGGTAGTTATGGGCCCTTATGCTTCGCTACAAGAAGGCATGAAGGTAACGGGTACTGGTCGTATTCTTGAAGTACCTGTTGGCCCGGCACTGCTTGGGCGTGTTGTTAACACCCTAGGCCAGCCTATCGATGGTAAAGGTTCAATTGAAACAGAGACATTCTCTCCTGTTGAAGTAATTGCACCGGGCGTAATCGATCGTAAATCTGTTGATCAACCAGTACAAACTGGTTACAAAGCAGTCGATGCGATGATTCCTATCGGTCGTGGTCAGCGTGAGCTGATTATCGGTGACCGTCAAACGGGTAAAACCGCGATGGCTATCGATGCCATCATTAACCAGAAAGATTCTGGTATCTACTCTGTGTATGTGGCTATTGGCCAGAAAGCTTCAACGATTGCGAACGTGGTTCGTAAACTTGAAGAGCACGGCGCATTGGATAACACCATTGTTGTAGTGGCATCTGCTTCTGAAGCGGCTGCACTACAATACCTTGCACCTTACTCTGGTTGTGCAATGGGTGAATACTTCCGTGACCGTGGCGAAGATGCACTGATCGTATACGATGACTTGTCTAAACAAGCCGTTGCTTATCGTCAAATCTCACTATTGCTAAAACGCCCACCAGGTCGTGAAGCATTCCCTGGTGATGTTTTCTACCTTCACTCTCGTCTTCTTGAGCGTGCATCACGTGTTAGTGCGCACTACGTTGAGAAATTTACGAACGGTGAAGTGACAGGTAAAACCGGTTCTTTAACTGCGCTACCTATCATTGAAACGCAAGCTGGTGACGTATCGGCATTCGTACCGACTAACGTTATCTCTATCACCGATGGTCAAATCTTCCTACAAACAGAACTGTTTAACGCCGGTATTCGTCCAGCGGTTGATCCAGGTATTTCTGTATCGCGTGTAGGTGGTGCTGCCCAAACTAAAGTTATCAAGAAGCTTTCTGGTGGTATTCGTACTGCCCTAGCACAGTACCGTGAACTAGCAGCATTTGCTCAGTTCTCGTCAGACCTTGATGATGCAACTAAGAAGCAACTTGATCACGGCCAAAAAGTGACTGAGTTGATGAAGCAAAAGCAATACTCGCCAATGTCTGTATTTGAGCAAGCTATTGTTATTTTTGCTGCTGAAAAAGGTTACTTAGGCGATGTTGAACTTGCTAAGTTAGCTGATTTTGAAGCTGCGTTGCTTTCATTTGCCAAAGGTCAATTTGCTGAGTTAGTAGCTCAAATTGATAAAACGGGTGCTTACAACGATGAGATTGAAGCGCAGTTCTCGAAACTGCTGCAAGATTTCAAAGCGACCCAAACTTGGTAATTGGTTGGTGATCGCTTAGCGATCACCTTCTAACGGAGAGTGACGATGGCCAGCGCGAAAGAGATTCGTAATAAGATCGGCAGTGTTCAAAATACACAGAAGATCACCAAAGCGATGGAAATGGTGGCAGCTTCTAAAATGCGTAAAACGCAAGAAGCGATGGAGTCATCACGTCCATACGCACAAACTATGCGCAAAGTGATCGGTCACCTCGCCCTTGGTAGCCTTGAGTATAAACATCCTTATCTCGAAGAGCGTGAAGCCAAGCGCGTCGGTTACATCATTGTTTCTACTGATCGTGGTCTGTGTGGTGGTTTAAATATTAACTTATTTAAAAAAGCCATTAACGATGTGCAGACGTGGTCTGAAAAAGGTGCCGATGTTGATTTAGCCCTTATTGGTGCGAAAGCAACAGCCTTTTTTAACAACTACGGCGGTAACGTAACGGCTCAGGTTTCTGGCCTTGGTGATTCACCAACGGTTGATGAACTGATCGGTACAGTTGGCGTGATGTTAAAGAAATATGATGAAGGTCAATTAGATCGTTTGTATCTGGTCTACAACAAGTTTGTAAATACCATGGTGCAAGAACCGGTGATTGATCAATTGTTGCCTTTGCCTAAGTCAGAAGACGAAGAGATGCAGCGCAACCATTCTTGGGATTATATTTATGAGCCCGAGCCTAAACCATTACTTGATGCTTTATTGATTCGCTATGTTGAATCACAAGTGTATCAAGGGGTGGTTGAAAATCTTGCTAGTGAGCAAGCGGCACGAATGGTAGCGATGAAAGCTGCAACAGATAACGCAGGTGATCTTATCGATGACTTGCAACTTGTGTACAACAAAGCTCGTCAAGCGGCGATCACACAAGAATTATCAGAAATCGTTTCTGGTGCATCTGCTGTTTAAGGCAAAGAATTAATAAGTTTAGAGGATTAACGATGGCTACAGGTAAGATCGTCCAGATCATTGGTGCAGTAGTCGACGTAGAGTTTCCACAGAACTCTGTACCCAAAGTATATGATGCCCTTCATGTTGATGCGAAAGAAAAAGGTACGTTAGTACTGGAAGTTCAGCAGCAACTTGGTGGCGGTATTGTGCGTGGTATCGCAATGGGTACTTCTGATGGCTTACGTCGTGGTTTGTCTGTTGAAAATACAGGCCGCCCTATTGAAGTACCAGTGGGTACAGCGACTCTAGGACGTATCATGAACGTTCTAGGTCAACCCATTGATGAGTGTGGTGAAATCGGTGAGCAAGAGCGTTACGCTATTCACCGTCCAGCACCAAGCTACGAAGAACAATCCAATGCAACCGAACTGTTAGAAACTGGCGTTAAGGTTATCGACCTTATTTGTCCGTTTGCTAAGGGTGGTAAAATCGGTCTATTTGGTGGTGCGGGTGTAGGTAAGACCGTTAACATGATGGAGCTTATCAACAACATCGCCCTTCAACACTCCGGCCTATCAGTATTTGCTGGTGTGGGTGAGCGTACTCGTGAAGGTAACGATTTCTACTTTGAAATGCAGGAAGCTGGGGTTGTTAACCTTGAAAAACCTGAAGAATCAAAAGTAGCGATGGTTTACGGTCAGATGAACGAGCCACCAGGTAACCGTCTACGTGTTGCACTGACTGGTTTGACAATGGCTGAGCGTTTCCGTGACGAAGGTCGTGACGTACTGTTATTTATCGATAACATCTACCGTTACACCCTTGCGGGAACCGAGGTATCAGCACTATTGGGTCGTATGCCTTCTGCGGTAGGTTACCAGCCAACACTTGCTGAAGAGATGGGTGTGCTACAAGAACGTATCACATCAACTAAGTCAGGTTCTATTACATCAGTGCAGGCGGTATACGTACCTGCCGATGACTTGACTGACCCATCACCGGCAACAACCTTTGCTCACCTTGATGCAACAGTTGTTCTATCACGTCAAATCGCATCGCTAGGTCTATACCCTGCGATCGACCCATTGGATTCAACATCGCGTATGCTTGATCCATTGGTAGTAGGTCAAGAGCATTACGACGTTGCGCGTGGTGTTCAAAGTTTACTACAGCGGTATAAAGAGCTGAAAGATATCATCGCAATCCTTGGTATGGATGAGCTATCTGAAGAAGATAAGCAAGCTGTATCACGCGCGCGTAAGATCGAACGTTTCTTAACTCAGCCTTATCACGTAGCAGAAGTATTTACTGGTTCTCCTGGTATTTACGTATCACTTAAAGATACGTTACGTAGCTTTAAAGGTATTTTAGCTGGTGAATACGACGATATCCCTGAGCAGGCATTTATGTACTGTGGCGCGATTGAAGACGTATTAGAAAACGCCAAAAAACTGTAAGCTAATTAGGAGGCGATATGGCAGCGATAACCTTTCACCTGGATGTAGTCAGTGCTGAGAAACGTTTGTTTTCTGGCCGTGCTGAAAGTATTCAAGTAACAGGTAGCGAAGGTGAGCTTGGTATTCATGCCGGCCACACGCCGTTGTTGAGTGCGATTACTCCTGGTATGGTGCATATTATTAAGCAAGGCGGCCAAGAAGAGGTTATTTATCTTTCTGGCGGTATGCTTGAAGTACAACCAGGTATCGTAACTGTACTTGCTGACACTGCTATTCGTGGTATTGATTTAGATACGGCGAAAGCTGAAGAAGCAAAGCGCCAAGCTGAAGAGAGAATTCATAATCAGCATGGTGATATCGATTTTGCCCAAGCAGCCAGTGATCTAGCAAAAGCAATTGCTCAGCTACGCGTTATTGAATTGACCAAACGTACACGTTAGTCATTTTATTAGCGCATTATAAAAAGCGACCTCAGGGTCGCTTTTTTTATAAATATAATAAATTGACCTTATTTATTATGCATTTTTTAGTCATGTTTTTTTGATTAAAAGCCCTATTTACCTTAAACTTGCGTCTATCTACAGGTACAATAAAAAGATATAAATTTTATATGCATTGATAGGAATATTTCTCATGAGCTTTAGTGCTGTGATTCTTGCCGCGGGAAAAGGCACCCGTATGTACTCTAACTTACCTAAGGTTCTTCATACTCTTGCCGGTAAGCCGATGGTTAAACATGTTATCGATACCTGTAATGACATTGGCGCAAACAGTATTAACCTTGTTTATGGTCATGGTGGCGATACCATGCAGCAAGTGTTAGCCAAGGAAAATGTTAATTGGGTACTACAGGCTCAACAACTAGGTACTGGTCACGCAGTTAATCAAGCAGTACCAAACCTTGCTGATGATGAGAAAGCATTGATCCTATACGGTGATGTACCGTTAATTAGTGCACAAACGTTAGAGAATCTACTTGATGCTCAGCCTAGTGGTGGTATTGCATTGCTGACCGTGGTGCTGGATAACCCAACCGGTTATGGCCGTATTATGCGTCGTAATGGACCCGTAGTGGCGATCGTTGAAGAAAAAGATGCCACGGAAGAGCAAAAGCTGATTAAAGAAATTAATACTGGTGTAATGGTCGCTAATGGCGGTGATCTTAAGCGGTGGTTAGCATCGCTTAAGAATGAGAATGCGCAAGGTGAATATTACCTCACTGATATTATTGAGATTGCTCATAATGAAGGTCGTGCCGTTGAAGCGGTACACCCGGCATTAGCGATTGAAGTTGAAGGGGTCAATAACCGCGTGCAGCTGGCACGTTTAGAGCGAGCATTTCAAGCTATGCAGGCGGAGCGTTTACTTGAACAAGGTGTAATGCTACGTGATCCGGCGCGATTTGATTTACGCGGTTCGCTACAGTGCGGCACTGATGTTGAAATTGATGTGAACGTTATTATTGAAGGCAGTGTTAGCATTGGTGATAACGTTATTATCGGTGCTGGTTGTGTACTTAAAAACTGTGAGATTGATGATAACAGTATTATTAGCCCTTACAGTGTGATTGAAGGTGCTATTGTCGGTGAAACTTGTACGGTAGGTCCATTTGCCCGTCTGCGTCCTGGCACGGAATTAATGACTGGTGCTCATGTGGGTAATTTCGTTGAAATGAAGCAAGCACGGTTAGGTTTAGGTTCAAAAGCTGGTCATCTTAGCTATTTAGGCGATGCTGAAATTGGTGCTAATGTCAATATTGGTGCAGGTACGATCACCTGTAACTACGATGGTGCCAATAAGTTTAAAACTGAAATTGGTGATGATGTGTTTGTTGGTTCTGATACTCAGTTGATTGCTCCTGTTAAAGTAGCAAGCGGTGCAACTATTGGTGCTGGCTCAACCATTAACCGTAATATCGGTGAAGGTGAACTCGTGATCACTCGAACACCTGCTCGTACGATTAAAGGTTGGAAACGACCAACTAAAAAATAGCTTATTCTGTAACTGAAAATATGTCAGTTTAACGCTTTAAAAATGATTAAGCAGAGCCTAAGCTCTGCTTTTTTTATGGCTAATTTTTAGGCGTCATCCAACATTTTAGCACCAATAACATAATGTATTTATGGCATTATTTTGCAATGAAAATTATTTAAAGAGTCTTGCAGGATCCTTTTTAGTGGCGTTATACTAGTTTCAATTCGAAACTTATTGTGTTGTTTAACCTTCATGTCGAAACGTAATACTCAGCAACGTCGTCACGCTATTGCCGTTATGGTCAGTGAATTAGGCGAAGTTAGCGTTGATGTTTTAGCCCATCATTTTTCCACGTCAGAAGTTACTATTCGTAAAGATCTTGCGGCATTAGAGATCACCGGCTCCCTATTGCGCCGTTATGGTGGTGCGATTGCGATGCCAACTGAAATCGTCACAACAGAGCAAGCTGAACAAGTTTCAGTGTGTAAGTTAGCAATCGCACAAGCCGCTGCTAATCAAATTCGCGATCATCATCGAATTATTATTGATAGCGGTAGTACGACCGCGGCATTAATTCCGTTGTTGAGTAGCAAGCAAGGCTTAATTGTAATGACCAATGCCCTGCAAGTTGCTAATGCCCTTAATGAACTTGAAAACGAACCAACTTTATTGATGACGGGTGGTACGTGGGATCCTCATTCTGAATCATTTCAAGGTCAAGTCGCGGAATCTGTCTTACGTTCATATGATTTTGATCAGTTATTTATTGGTGCTGATGGCATTGATGTTGCGCGCGGTACCACAACCTTTAATGAGCTTATAGGGTTGAGCCGAGTGATGGCTGAGGTATCACGTGAAGTTGTCGTGATGGTTGAATCGAATAAGATTGGTCGCAAAATTCCGAACCTTGAATTGGCGTGGCAAGGTATCAGTACTTTGATCACTGATGATGGTTTAAGTGATAGCGATAAAGTCAGTATTGAACAACATGGGGTACGAGTGATTCGTGCCACCGTAAAAGCATAATCTCAAAATAACCAAACCAGCAGTAAAGGAATTATTATGTGTGGGATAGTGGGTGCAGTAGCACAACGTGATGTGGCTGAAATTCTTATTGAAGGTTTACGTCGTTTAGAATACCGCGGTTATGATTCTGCGGGAATTGCGATTGTGGATACAAATAATGAGCTTCAGCGTGTACGTCGATTAGGTAAAGTCCAAGAGTTAGCAGATGCCGTTGATAGTCAACCGTTAAGTGGCGGTACTGGTATTGCGCATACTCGTTGGGCGACCCATGGCGAACCTTCTGAAGCTAACGCTCACCCACATATTTCAGGGCAACATATTGCTTTAGTTCATAATGGTATTATTGAAAACCATCAAGCATTACGTGAATTATTGCTTGAGCGTGGCTATGTGTTTAGTTCGCAAACAGATACTGAAGTGATCGCTCATTTGGTGGATTGGGAATTACGCTCAGCAACGACACTGTTAGAAGCCGTTCAAAAAACTGTATTGCAGTTGCAAGGTGCATACGGCACTGTCGTTATGGATAGTCGTGATCCTGAGCGCGTGATCGTTGCGCGTTCTGGTAGCCCATTAGTGATTGGTCTTGGGGTTGGAGAGAATTTTATTGCCTCAGATCAATTGGCACTATTAAACGTCACTCGCCGTTTTATGTTTTTAGAAGAAGGTGATGTTGCTGAAGTAACCCGTCGTACTATTTCAGTTTTTGATGGCGATGGCCAAGCTGTTGAACGGG
Source organism: Photobacterium toruni (assembly GCF_024529955.1). Taxonomy (NCBI): domain Bacteria; kingdom Pseudomonadati; phylum Pseudomonadota; class Gammaproteobacteria; order Vibrionales; family Vibrionaceae; genus Photobacterium; species Photobacterium toruni. The sequence continues at coordinate 2,982,660 of NZ_AP024854.1, read as the reverse complement.
TTGTGAGTGAATCAACAGTAGAGCATGATGCTGCTGACAAAGGTCAATATCGGCACTATATGCAAAAAGAGATCTTTGAGCAGCCTAGTGCATTGATCAATACCATGGAAGGACGAATCAGCAATGATCATGTGATCATTGAAAGTATTGGTAGTGATGCAACAACGATCTTTGATCAAGTTAAACATATTCAGATCATTGCTTGTGGCACATCTTATAATGCTGGCATGGTGGCGCGGTATTGGTTTGAATCAATAGCGGGTGTTAGTTGTGATGTTGAGATTGCCTCAGAGTTTCGTTACCGCAAATTTGTTACTCAACCAAATAGTTTATTGATCACTCTGTCTCAATCAGGTGAAACAGCAGATACTCTTGCCGCATTGCGCTTAGCTAAACAAAAAGGCTACATGGCAGCAATGACGATTTGTAATGTTGCTGGTTCGTCATTGGTTCGTGAATCTGATTTAGCCTTTATGACCCGTGCTGGTGCTGAAATTGGAGTTGCATCAACCAAAGCATTTACCACTCAGTTAGTGGCATTATTGATGTTAGTGACAGCCGTTGGTAAACAACAAGGCAGCATTGATCGCATTCAAGAACAACAAATTGTTACTGCATTGCAGCAATTGCCGACCCAAATTGAAAAAGCATTAGCATTTGATAAACCGATTGAGGCGTTAGCTGAAGATTTTGCTGATAAACAACATGCATTATTTTTAGGTCGTGGTGAGTTTTATCCAATTGCTGTTGAAGCATCACTGAAACTAAAAGAAATTTCTTATATTCATGCTGAAGCTTATGCTGCAGGCGAGCTTAAACATGGCCCATTAGCATTAGTGGATGCCGAAATGCCCGTTATCGTAGTGGCACCAACGAATGATTTATTGGAAAAATTGAAGTCCAATATTGAAGAAGTTCGTGCTCGTGGTGGACTACTGTACGTCTTTGCTGATGACGAAGCTGGGTTTGAGGAATGTGAAGGTATGAAAATTATTACCATGCCAAAAGTTGATGAGATTATTGCCCCTATTTTCTATACGATTCCGATGCAATTATTATCCTATCATGTTGCTTTAATTAAAGGGACTGATGTCGATCAGCCTCGTAATCTAGCTAAAGCCGTAACTGTTGAATAATCGATGTGAGTGATCATTGATGTAATTACAAAGGTGCTATTGATAGCACCTTTTTTATTGGTGTAATGAATGAGTAACGTCTAGTTATTTTGGCATAAGTGACGTTTATTTTGCGAAATGGGAATAACGCTTTAAAAAATCACGAACTGCAATTCAAAATAAAAAAGAAACTGCTGATAAGTGGCTAATTGTCTGATTTATGCCTATCTAAACGCCAGAAAACTTGGCGTATCATCTGCAAGGATTGTCATTAATTTTAATAGTAATGATAGTTTTTAGGAGTAAATGATGGTTGAACATAAACAGCAGATGGCACTACGGATCAAAGAAGCACGAGAATGGAAAGGTTTAACTCAAGTCTATATGGCACAGCAATTGAAAGTGGCTCGCCAAACTTATTTAGATTTAGAAACGGGAAAAACAGAACCTAAGGTTCGCCTTTTAATGGAAATATCCACGCTAACAGAAAGACCATTAACATGGTTTATTTATGGCGATTTAGGTGTGGATATTATTGAGAGTGAATATAAACAAGAGATCGATAAATTAATTCAGTGTTTTAGTTGTCTGCCCCATTCTGCACGCCAAATTATTTTGCAACAAAGCATTCAATTAGCACAATTTATGACGGAATATACTCGTACAATCACCCATAGACATTGAGATATAAGAATAAAATAAAAAGCAGCCCTAAAGCTGCTTGATTAATTGAGGTTATTTAGGTGTTATTGAGCGAGAAAGAACTTATATGCTGCACTGTCTGTCTCATCATGCCAATGATAGCCCAATTTACGTAGATGACTGGTAAATGAGAGTAGGTCATGATCGGCTAGTTCAAAGCCACATAAGACGCGACCATAATCAGCACCATGATTACGATAATTAAATAAGCTGATATTCCATTGGCTACCTAACGTTGATAAAAATTTCGTCAGAGCACCAGGATATTCCGGAAACTCAAAGCTATATAAGCGTTCTTGTAATGGTTTCGATGGTCGCCCACCAATCATATAGCGCACATGAACTTTGGCCATCTCATCTTCAGATAAATCCATTACCGGATAACCACCTTGACGTAGATCGGTAATAATTTGGTCTAATTCTGATTGGCCTTGTAATAACCGTACCCCGACAAACACGTTTGCTAATTTATTATCGTTATAACGGTAGTTAAATTCTGTGACTGCTCGCCCTCCAATTAGATGACAAAAATCGAGAAAAGCACCTGGGCGTTCAGGGATCGTAACGGCCAATAATCCTTCTCGTTTCTCACCTAACTCGCACCGCTCTGAGACATAGCGTAACCCATGAAAATTGAGGTTAGCACCAGATAAAATAGCCGCTAAATGACGTTGCTGTAATTGGTGCTGTTCTGCATATTTTTTTAAACCAGCCAGTGATAATGCTCCTGAAGGCTCGGCAATCGCACGAGTATCTTCAAAGATATCTTTCACTGCAGCACAAATTTCATCACTGCTGACAGTGATCACATCATCAAGATATTGTTCGCATAAGCGAAAAGTTTCATTGCCAATCTGTTTAACCGCGACGCCATCGGCAAACATGCCGACTTGATCAAGAGTAACGGGGTGGCCGGCATCAATTGCTGCTTTTAAACAAGCTGAATCTTCGGCCTCAACACCAATAACTTTAATCTCAGGAAGCAGTTGTTTGAGTAAGACTGATACTCCCGCAGCTAAACCGCCACCGCCAACAGGAACAAAAACATAGTCTAAATGACCATTTTGTTGGACTAATTCAATCCCAATCGTACCTTGTCCTGCGATAATTGCCGGATGATCAAACGGAGGAATAAACGTATAGCTATGTTGTTGCGCCAGCATTTCAGCATGGATTTTGGCTTCATCAAAATTATTACCGTGAAGGATCACGTTACCACCAAAACCACGCACAGCATCAACTTTAATCGCTGGTGTCGTACGGGGCATAACAATCGTGGCATTGACCCCTAATTTTTGGCTTGATAAAGCTAACCCTTGCGCATGATTACCCGCAGAAGCTGCAATTACACCGGCTTGGCGTTGAGACTCGGTTAATTGAGTCATCATGTTGTAAGCACCGCGTAGTTTAAAAGAATGCACGGGTTGACGATCTTCTCGCTTGAGTTGAACATGGTTACCGATACGTTCACTAAGGCGAGTCATGCTTTGTAACGGTGTGATTTGCGCAACCTCATACACAGGAGCGCGTAAGATATTACGCAGATAATCAGCGCCACTCAGTAAATATTGATCGTTTACAGGGTTCACTTCGGCCATCAGATTATCCTTCTAACTTTGATGTATCGCGTACAGCACCTTTATCGGCACTGGTCGCAAGTAGCGCATAAGCTTTAAGTGCTAATGATACCTGTCGTATGCGATCAATTGGTTTCCAACCTCGTTGTTCGGTCTCAGCGCGGCGAGTGGCGAGCGTGGCATCATCAACCAGTAAGGTGATACTGCGGTTGGGAATATCAATTGTGATCATATCGCCATTATTGATTAAGCCAATCGTGCCACCACTGGCCGCCTCGGGTGATACATGCCCAATCGATAATCCAGATGTACCACCAGAGAAGCGACCATCAGTGATCAAGGCGCACTCTTTACCCAGCCCCATTGATTTTAAGTAGGTGGTTGGATACAACATTTCTTGCATACCCGGTCCCCCTTTGGGTCCTTCATAACGAATAACGACCACATCACCAGCTTTGACTGCGCCACCTAAAATACCCTCAACAGCGGTATCTTGGCTTTCAAACACCACCGCAGGTCCAGTAAAGGTTAAACAGCTTTCATCAACCCCTGCGGTTTTAACGATACAGCCATTCAAAGCCATATTGCCCGATAGCACTGCTAATCCGCCTTCATCACTAAACGCAAATTCTCGACTACGAATACAGCCATGTTGACGATCATCATCAAGGGTGTTCCAGCGGCAATGTTGGGAAAAAGCTTTGGTGGTACGAATACCCGCAGGACCGGCGCGGAAGAAGTCTTTTACAGCTGTTGATTGGGTTTGCATAATATCGTAATGACGTAAGCTTTCAGCAAAGGTCTCACTCAAAATATTATGGCATTGATTGTGGAATAAACCGGCGCGATCAAGTTCACCTAAAATGCCATAAACGCCACCAGCGCGATGCACATCTTCCATATGGTACTTAGGGGTTGAAGGGGCTACTTTACATAACTGCGGTACGCGGCGTGACATTTGGTCAATATCTGCCATGGTGAAATCAACCCCACCTTCTTGTGCTGCTGCTAATAAGTGCAATACGGTATTGCTTGATCCCCCCATCGCAATATCCAGCGCCATCGCATTTTCAAACGCGAGTTTATTGGCAATATTACGTGGTAATGCGTTGCTATCATTTTGTTCATAGTAACGTTTAGTTAATGCGACGATACGTTTACCCGCATTAATGAAGAGTTGCTCGCGATCAGCATGAGTGGCGAGCATAGAACCATTACCCGGCTGACTTAATCCAAGCGCTTCGGTTAAACAATTCATTGAGTTGGCGGTAAACATTCCAGAGCAAGATCCACAGGTTGGGCAGGCTGAACGTTCAATTTGCTCACTTTGCTTATCAGAAATTGCAGGATCTGCACCTTGAATCATGGCATCAACCAAATCGAGTTTGATTACTTGATCTGACAGTGTGGTTTTTCCAGCTTCCATTGGACCACCAGAAACAAAAATTACTGGAATGTTTAATCGCAACGATGCCATTAACATTCCTGGAGTGATTTTGTCACAGTTAGAAATACACACCATTGCATCAGCACAATGAGCATTAACCATGTATTCAACCGAATCGGCAATAAGTTCGCGTGAGGGCAGTGAATACAGCATTCCGCCGTGACCCATGGCAATGCCATCATCAACCGCAATAGTATTAAATTCTTTGGCAATACCGCCCGCTTGTTCTATTTGTTCGGCAACTAATTGCCCCAGATCTTTTAGGTGGACGTGACCGGGAACAAATTGAGTAAACGAGTTCACTACTGCAATAATCGGTTTACCAAAATCCTCATCTTTAACGCCAGTTGCACGCCATAAGGCACGTGCGCCTGCCATGTTTCGGCCGTGAGTGGTGGTTGCGGAACGGTAGTTAGGCATAACAATAAAATCCTTTTTCATTCAGCCATTATGGAAATAGCTGACGTCATTAATGAAGTTAATTTACGACGGGTTATTTGGTGGAGTATACGTAGTCTAACCACCCCCACTTATCGTCGGTTTCGCCGTTAAAGAGTCCAAAGTAATCCGTTTGTAGTTGCTGAGTGATTGGACCGCGCTTACCTGCACCAATAGTGATTTGATCAACACTGCGTACAGGAACGATTTCAGCGGCGGTGCCAGTCATGAAAATCTCATCAGCAAGATAAAGCGCTTCGCGGGCAATATTTTCTTCGCGTACTTCATAGCCACGTTCTTTGGCGAGCACCATAATCGTGTCACGGGTAATACCCGGTAAAATTGCACTGGTTGTTGGTGGTGTTGAAAGTACGCCATTACGAACGATAAAAATATTTTCACCAGCCCCTTCAGAAAGGTAACCATCGACACTTAACGCAATTCCTTCAGCGTAACCATGGCGACGAGCTTCACTGCCAACCAATAGTGATGATAAGTAGTTACCACCGGCTTTAGCTGCGGTTGGTATGGTATTTGGTGCTGCGCGGTTCCAGCTTGAAATCATCGCATCAACCCCATTTTCTAATGCTTCTTCACCAAGGTATGAGCCCCATGGAAAGGCGGCAACAATCAGATCCATGATGGTATTAACGGGTGGACAAACACCTAAACCAACGTTACCCACATAACCTAATGGACGAATATAGGCGGAATCAAGGTTGTTGACACGAATGGTTTCACGGCAGATTTCCATTAGCTCATCGCAGCTATAAGGGATCGGGAAACGATAAATTTTGGCTGAATTGAGTAATCGTTGCATGTGCTCGGGGTGGCGAAAAACTGCCGGACCGTTGGGCGTGTTGTAACAACGAATACCTTCAAAAACAGAGGTGCCATAGTGCATAGCATGGGTAAGAACGTGAACATTGGCTTGCTCCCAAGGTACGATATTACCGTTAAACCAAATATAATCAGCTGTGTTTGCCATGATGAGTTCCCTTCTTAAATTGTATCCAAATTGTCGATTTGCGAGGTGGTAACGGTAGTTACATCCCAGAGTTTTTCTATTTGATTGATCAGAATGCTAATTGGACGATCACTATCAACAATGATGGCTATCGTAGCGATATTGCTATGGTGATTTTGAGTGGCATCTACTTTTTTGATCACAAATCCACGGTGGCGAATAACCCGTAAAATACGCTCAAGTAATACCGGTTTATCGTTGGCTTTAATGTCGAGTAAATATCTTTCCATGATCAGGTGTTCTCCAACATATCTTGATTAGCGGCTCCTGGTGGCACTAATGGCCACACGTTTTGCTCTTCATCAATCAATACGTGCAGTAAATAAGCTGTTTTACTGGCTAGCATTTCAGCGAGTGCTGGTGCTACTTCTTCTTTGCGGGTGATGGTTTTGCCAGGAATATCAAATGCGCGTGCCAGCATCACAAAATCTGGATTATCATCCAAAATAGTCTCGCTATGGCGACCATCAAAAAACAGTGATTGCCATTGACGCACCATGCCTAAACGTTGGTTATTAATCAGTACTATTTTTACTGGAATCTGACGCCGTTTAAGGGTGCCTAGTTCTTGGATATTCATCATAAACGAGCCATCGCCCGAGATTAATATCGATTGAGAATCAGGACGCGCAACACTGGCTCCCATGGCGGCAGGTAAACCAAAGCCCATGGTGCCAAGCCCTGCTGAAGTGATGTAGTTTTGTGGCTCACGCGGTTGAATATGCTGCGCTGCCCACATTTGATGCTGGCCAACATCGGTTGATACTATGCTGCTATCAGGCATCATGTCAGACAGTTGTTTTAGCAATAATGGTGCATAAATTAATTCACCTGGGTGGTCATAGCGCCATTTGCCAATTTTGCGTAAATGTTCACTGTGGGTTAACCAACGACTGATATCTTGTCCAAGTTCAAGCTGTGGCAAAATAACATTGATGTCACCCCGTAAAGGTGCGTTAGCATGGCGGAGTTTGTTAAATTCTGCGGCATCAATATCAATGTGGATCACTTTGGCATGGGGCGCAAAAGTATCAAGTTTGCCGGTAACACGATCATCAAAGCGAGCACCAACAACAATTAATAAATCAGCTTCCTGAACGATAAGATTAGCGGCTTTAGTACCATGCATTCCTAGCATTCCAAGGTAATGTGGATCATGGCGGGCGACTGAACCTAAACCTTTAAGGGTGCTGACGGAAGGCATAGGGTTTAATGTCAGAAATTGACGTAAGGTTGTGGTTGCTTGTGCAATTTGTACTCCTCCCCCAACATATAAAACAGGTCGCTGACATTGAGCCAATAACTGTTGCGCGGTATTAATTGCAGTTGCTGAAGCTATAGGTAATGGGGGTGACGTTGCGGTAGTAAGTGTGGTTGTTGGCACTTTAGCTAACTGGACATCTTTAGCAATATCAACAATGACAGGGCCTGGACGGCCACTTTGAGCAACCACAAAGGCTTCGGCTAATGTTGATGCAAGCTCGTTAATATCGGTGACTAAATAACTGTGCTTGGTGCACGACAATGACATACCAATCACATCCATCTCTTGAAAAGCGTCAGTACCTATGTGTGAGCTTGCCACTTGGCCTGTGATCGCAACCAATGGTACCGAATCCATTAAGGCATCGGCTAATCCGGTCACTAAATTGGTAGCACCGGGTCCCGAGGTTGCCATACAGACCGCAACACTTTGAGTTGCTCGTGCCATGCCGATGGCTGCCATGGCTGCCCCTTGTTCATGACGACATAAAATATGCTCAACCCCGCCATCATAAAGCGCATCATAGATAGGCATGATTGCACCACCTGGATAGCCAAAGATGGTTGTTATTCCCTGCTGTTGCAGCGCTTGTACGACTAACTCTGCCCCTGTCATCGCTGCTCCCTATTGTGTTGTTAAAATGAAAATTGATCCTGATTTTGTCTTTAAAATTGACTGATTTAAAAAAGCCCCCGAACTTTACAGTGCGGGGGCTTTATTGTGTCTTGGTCGTATTAATACACGCCTACACATCCCCTGCGCGGTGAAATAATCACCACGACGACGTTAATAATGAGTGTTAGGAATGTTGCTATAGTGCGCATAATTGTCCAACTTTTATTGTTTAGTTGTTGCTATATGTAAGTGGTAACACAGATCTTCGTCACATGACAAGCAAAAAATTTGGTTTTATGGGTAAATTAGCAGCATTAATGGAGCTTTGGTGTAACGCCTTTAATCAATTTCATTAACCAAATGGTGTAAGTTGCCAGTCAATGGAGTCATCAATGACACTTGCTATTGTTCATAGTCGAGCTTGTGTGGGCGTGGAAGCCCCACCGGTAACAGTTGAGGTACATTTAAGTAATGGGATGCCAAGTTTCACGCTTGTTGGTTTGCCTGAAACAACAGTAAAAGAGGCTAAAGATCGTGTTCGAAGTGCAATTATCAATGCTCAATTTGAATTTCCATCGCGACGAATCACGGTCAATTTAGCCCCTGCTGATCTACCTAAAGAAGGAGGACGGTTTGATTTGCCTATCGCTCTGGGTATTTTAGCGGCTTCTGGGCAGATTCCGTCTGATCGACTAGCACAGCATGAGTTTATAGGCGAACTGGCATTGTCAGGAGATTTACGCCCCGTTAAAGGTGCATTACCCGCAGCATTGGCGGCATTAAATGCTAAGCGGTGTTTGATTGTGCCTGATAAAAATGGTGATCAAGTTGCGCTCGTGGCAGAAAAACAGCATAAATCAGCACCCAGTTTATTAGCAGTATGCGGGTTTTTATGTGGTCAACAACAGTTGCAATTACACCGTCAGCCGCGATCTAAAGCGCCATCGACAATAATTAATGAGCAGCGTGATATGCAAGATATTATTGGTCAACAACAAGGTAAGCGGGCTTTAGAAATTGCAGCGGCAGGCAGTCATAATTTATTATTATTAGGTCCGCCGGGTACTGGAAAAACCATGTTAGCCTCTCGATTACGGGATCTGTTGCCACCAATGACCCATCAAGAAGCGATTGAAACAGCGGCGGTTGCTTCTTTGACTCAACAATCATTACATCATGGAAATTGGCTTAATCGTCCCTTTCGAACACCACATCACTCCAGCTCTATGGCTGCTTTAGTAGGGGGTGGCTCGGTGCCGAAACCGGGTGAAATTTCACTCGCACACAATGGACTGTTATTTTTAGATGAAATGCCTGAATTTGAACGCAAAGTGTTAGATTCTTTGCGTGAGCCGTTAGAATCAGGGCAAATTGTCATTTCACGCGCTACTGCAAAAACGACTTTTCCAGCTCGTTTTCAATTAATCGGTGCATTAAACCCAAGTCCAACAGGTTATTACGAAGGCAATCAATCACGAACGAATCCCCAAGCTATTTTACGTTATTTAAGCCGTTTATCAGGACCTTTGTTAGACCGCTTTGATATGTCTTTAGAGATCCCTGCGTTACCTCGTGGAACACTAACCACGGGAGGTGATCGTGGTGAGCCAAGCTCAATAATTAAAGCGCGCGTCGATCAAGCACGTGAACGGATGTTAGCTCGTTGTGGCAAAGTGAATGCATTACTTTCTACTAGAGAATTAGATAAACACTGTGAATTATCGTTTAAAGATGCTGAATTTTTAGAGAATGCCTTACACCAACTAGGCTTGTCAGTGCGTGCCTATCACCGAATTATAAAGGTCGCGCGTACGATTGCTGATTTAGCTGAGCAGGATCAGATTCAGCGCCCACATTTAGCTGAAGCATTAGGGTATCGAGCGATGGATCGGTTATTGAAGCAACTGAATTGTCAGGTGATATAAATAAAAAAGAGGCTACCTAAAGCCTCTTTTTTGATGGTTATCATTGATGATTAAATGATGCTATTTCTTGAGTAAGAAGTTAACTAATTCAAAATATTCATCTGCTGATTTAATTTTTCCTGTTTTTACAAGGTACTTATTATTGACGATAACAGCAGGTACACCAGTTAAGCCTGCATCTTCAAAAGATTTATCAAAACGAGTTACCATGGAATTCACGGCGAAACTATTAAATGCGCCATCAAATTCCGCCGCAGGTACACCTTCATCTATGAAAATTTGACGTACTTCAGCTTCGTTTCGTGGTGGCTGATTAAGAGTGTGAATACGGTTAAACAGTACAGGAACCATTTTATCAGTAACATTTAATACGACTGCAGTTGCAAATGCCTTGCTCATCACTTTACCCATAGGGCCCCCCATAAATGACACGTGCATTTTCTGGAGTTTAACGTTATCTGGCAGTTTGGTTTTCAATTCACGCATCATCGGTTCAAATTGAAAACAGTGTGGGCAGTAAAGTGAAAAGTATTCAGTCACTATTGGTGTTGTTGATTGAGGTTGATCTAATACCTTATAGTAATCGCCTTCCGTAAATTTGGCTGCATGAACAGAAAAAGACAATAAAGCTGCACTGACTAGCGCAAGTAAGTTCTTCATCATTTGGGGTTCCTGATTATCCGTGTCGTTAGTTAGATATTAGCTGAGTATAGTGATTAATAGTGTTGTTTTATAGTCAATTACCATTGGGGCATAAGTTGCAATGGTGACTCATTAAGGGTAAATATTTGCTCTTTAAAGGCTAATACTTGACCTTCCCAATATTTTGCGTCGCCAAACCATGGAAAGGCTCGTGGAAATGCTGGATCTTGCCAGCGTTTTGCTAACCATGCCATATAGTGCACCATTCTTAATGCGCGTAAAGGTTCAATTAATTTAAGTTGGCGTGGGTCAAAATCGGCAAACTCATTATAGGCTTCAAGCAACGTATCAAGTTGGGCTAGTTGATCGTGTCGCTCGCCATTGAGCATCATCCATAAATCTTGGATTGCGGGGCCATTACGGGCATCATCTAGGTCGACAAACATTGGCCCATCTCGCCATAAAATATTTCCCGGATGGCAATCACCATGAAGGCGTAAAGCAGGCCAATCAGTGGACCAATGCGCCTCAATTTCAGCAATTAGGCGATCAAGATCGGCGAAAAATGTTTGCTTAAGATAGTCTGGAATAAAGTCGCTATTAGCCAAGACTTGGCGTGGTTGGTAAACATACTCTTCTAAACCTAATGTTGGGCGATGAACAAAAGGTTGGCGTTGACCAACTTGATGAATACGCCCTAAAAAGCGGCCAACCCACTCTAATTGATCAAAGTTATCAACTTCAAACTGTCGTCCACCGACACTTGGAAACAGTGCAAATCGATAACCATTATAATGATGTAATGTATTGCCATTAATGGCTATCGGTGCCGCAACCGGAATATCTTGTTGTTCAAGCTCCAACGTGAATTGATGTTCTTCGTCAATTTGCTGATCACTCCAACGAGCAGGACGATAGAATTTTGTTACATAACGCTGACCATCTTCAGCTTTAAATTGATAGACGCGATTTTCATAACTATTGAGTGCCAATAAACCGGACTCAGCATGTACTTCGATACTATCAAGTGCATCGAGTAGTACATCGGGGCTGAGATCTGCAAAACTAAAACTTTGATTTTCCATGACTGAATCCTGAATCTAGCTTGGAAGAGTGACTTAGCTTAACCGCGAATGAAATTAAAACAAATCAAACATTATGGCGATTATTTGTGAATCTGATTTTTGCACACAAAAAAAGCCAGTTACTAATAACTGGCTCTAAAAATAAGGTAATACGATTATTTAGTGATTATTCAATAATGCCGCGAGCACGTAAGATCGCCGTTTTAAAATCGGTTTCGCAATCTTTAGCAAGGCCGGGGATCATGGCATCTTTATCACTATTACGCATTTTTAAATGATAAATTAATACATCATCAGTTAATGATTCTAGTGGACCTTGGTATTGAGCTTCTGCTGCTAATTTTAGTAAGAATTCAACTAAGTTCAGATCAGGATCTTTTTTCCACTCTGGGTGTAGTAATTCAATCAGTTCATTAACGCGATGGGTTTTCATTGTTAACTCCGTAGCTTAGGCTGAATCAATCGTTATACGATTGTATTATCATTATGTTAGTACCGATAAATTATAACAAACCCTGCTAGGTTACAATGAATGTCTTATGCCAAAATAAAGCCAATAAAAAAGCAGCCTTGGCTGCTTAATATCAAAATTAACGGTGTTGCTGTTGGCTGAGGATCAGTTCAGGCGATATTTGTTGCTGATCTAATTGTGCATCTGCACAGGTTAAATGTATTTCAGTCGTTGGTGTTTTTTTTGCACTGACCTTAAACTGTGGTGCGTGGGAGCTAGCACGTAAACGTGATGGACTACGAGGGGTACTTGCATACCTGACGGGGGATGCTGGGCGCATATATCACCTATTGTCAGGCTCATCCATGGCCAAAAAATTAAAAATATATCTGAAGGGAAAATCCCTGCTGGGTAGAACCCATCCACCAGAATAGTGATTGGTTATTAATCAAATCGCGCAAAGGATAGCAACCGAATTATTAAAAGTCGAGCATAAAATAAGCAATAAAATGCTAATATTTAATTATTACATTGTTTCTATAGTAACTATTGCAATAATTGACCCCTTGATGCACCGTGTTCGAAATAAAGACTGTAGCAATGATAGGTATTACACCATTTTAGCGTTAGTTAGTAGTACAACAGAAGCCTTGGGAGAGGATCTATGGATCAGCAGCAGCAACGTATTGTTGCCAATCGTAACTTATCTTACCGATTAGCAGAGTCTATTGGTCGTCGAATATTAATTGGCGATCCGGCCCCTGGCTGTATTTTACCGGGTGAAGTTGAGTTAGGTGAAATGTATGGCGTAAGTCGTACTGCCGTACGTGAAGCCATAAAAATGTTGGCGGCTAAAGGCATGGTATTGCCTCGTCCTCGTATTGGTACTCGAATAATGCCAAAGAAAAATTGGAATTATCTTGATCAAGATTTATTGGCTTGGTTAGATTTTGATGCTGATTCTCAGCTGATTATTGAGTATCAAAAAGTACGCCTGACGCTAGAACCTGAAGCAGCCGCTTTAGCCGCGGTGCATGCGACGATTGAAGATCGACTTGAGTTCGAACAATTGATGTTGCAAATGTACGAGATGAAAGACAGTTTTGATCAGGAACGTTGGATTGAAATTGATACTCGGTTTCATCAATTAGTGTATTTTTCTTCTGGTAACCATTTTATTAGTCCCTTTGGAAATTTATTTAAAGCTGTATTTGAAAATTATTTTCGAGTAGTGACTCGTGAGGAAGTGATGAAGCTTGATGTCCATCAGCGGATTGTTGATGGTATTTTACAGCATGATTCGAATGCAGCTCGTCAAGCAACGTTAGAATTATTGCAATAATCTGTGAATATTATAATGGAGCCATATATGGCTCCTTTTTTTTATCTAAAGTAAAACTAAAATGACGAACAAAAGGTTGCTTAGTTTAAGCTTACAAGTGTAAGCTGAAAAAATAGCAGTTATTGAATTAAGTATCTTTTGGGGTGAATGAGCCATGAGTAATATGATCAAACAAGAGTTAGGTTATTCAACTGCGGAAGAAGTCGCAAATAGTATTAGTCACGGCCTTGGGTTGCTATTTTCAGTGTTTGGTTTGTATTTATTGCTAGATAAAGCCTTTGCATTGCAAGCAGATACCTTAAGTATTATCAGTTATATTGTTTATGGCGTGAGTATGATTCTATTGTACCTTGCCTCTACTTTGTACCATGCGATTCCTAGTACCACGGCTAAAAAGCCATTAAAAATCTTTGACCACTGTGCTATTTATTTATTAATTGCTGGCACCTATACCCCCTTTTTATTAATTGCTTTGCGCACCCCATTAGCGCTGGGATTGATGGCGATATTATGGGTATTAGCACTGCTGGGTATTGCGGCTAAAATTATTTTTATCCATCGTTTTAAAAAATTATCGCTATGGATGTATCTAGCGATGGGATGGGCATCTGTGATTGTCATTTACCAGTTAGCGATATCATTAGCGCCTGGTGGATTAGTCCTATTGGCATTAGGTGGCGTGATTTATTCACTTGGGGTGGTGTTTTACGTTAATAAACGTATTCCATATAACCATGCTATTTGGCATCTGTTTGTTTTAGGTGGGTCAATTTGTCATTTCTGTGCGATTTATTTTTATATCAAGCCACAGTGATCTACTAAAAAAGAGGCATAAAAAAAGAGAGCGTATATGCTCTCTTTTTGTTTTTTTAGCTGTTGTAAAAATGTTTTTAATCACGCCAAAAAGCGGGAGCAAAAACCACTAATACTGTTAAGATTTCTAAGCGCCCCATTAACATCCCTAAACTTAAAGTCCATTTTGATAAATCAGGTAAGCTAGCAAAATTACCAGTTGGACCAATAATGGATCCCATACCAGGACCGACGTTAGCCACTGCCGTTACTGCACCGGTAATACTGGTGATAGGATCTAAACCTTGTAACGCTAACACTGACGCAATCACAATGATGGTCATGATAAAGGTAAACACTAATGCTACCACTGAGCGGACGATGTCATCAGTTACAGGACGGCCGTTATAGCGTTGAATGAACAATGCTGATGGGTGAATAGATTGCATGATATGTTTACGTAATAACGCAAAGGCTATTTGAAAGCGGAAGATTTTAATACCGCCACTGGTTGATCCAGAACAAGCACCTACTAGTAATGTGAATGCAAAAATAATGGTCGGTAATGGTCCCCACGCGGTAAAGTCACCAAGACCAAAGCCCGTAGTCGTTACCACTGAAATGATATTAAAAAATGATAACCGCATTGCATCAAGGACGGAATAACCTTTATTAAAGATCAGACAAGCCGCAACAATTAAACTCGCCACGACCACAAACAAGGTGTATCCCTTTACTTGTGCATCACCAAATAAGGTGCGAGGGTGACGTTTTTTGAGTGCTTGAACAAACAGTAAGAATGGCAGTCCACCAGCAAACATAAAGAAGGTTGCTACCCATTGCGCACTGTGTGAAAAGTGATTCATTGAGCCATCAGAGGTGGAATAACCGCCAGTTGAAAGGGTTGTAAAAGCGTGATTGATCGCATCAAAGGTATTCATACCAGCGAACATAAAGGCAATGATACAGAGTACCGTTAATATCAAATAGACGTTGATGATATTTTTGGCGACACTTTTGGTGCGAGGCGAGCTCTTATCTGACCAATCTGACGATTCTGTTTGGAATAAGCGCATTCCACCGACATTAAGCATCGGTAAAATTGCCACTCCCATAACAATAAATCCGACGCCACCTAACCATTGCAAGGTGGAGCGCCACAGTAAAATACTTGGTGCCATTTGATCGAGACCACTTAATACTGTTGAGCCAGTAGTGGTGATACCTGACATGGTTTCAAAATACGCATCAGTAAAACTGATGTGATTTATAAACACAAATGGCAGTGCTGCAAAGGCACTGGCTACGGTCCATACCAGAGTCGTGATCAGGAACATATCCCGAACACTGAGTTTAAACTCATCTGTTTTGCCGTAAGACAGTAATAAAAATGCTACTGAGTGAGTGATAACCACTGCCGCAGCAAAATCCATGAAACCTTCGGTGCCAGTAAAAAAGGCAACTAAAGTCGGTACATACATAAACAAGGCTATTTTAGATAGCACAAGTCCGAGTACAAATAATATTGGACGTAAATTAACCATAAGTAGCTACAAAAAGAAGGGACTCGGTTGGAAAAGACGTTCAACGTCAGGAATATATTTCTTATCAACTAAGAACATAACGACGTGATCATTTTGCTCAATCATGGTGCGATCGTGCGCAATAAGTACTTCTTCTCCTCGAACAACAGCACCAATAGTGGTACCTGGAGGAAGTTTAATTTCACTAATAGTACGACCAACGACTTTTGAGGTGCTGGCATCACCATGAGCAATAGCCTCAATGGCTTCAGCAGCACCACGACGTAATGATGATACGTTAACGATATCAGCTTTACGGACATGGGTTAACAATGCTGAAATAGTCGCTTGTTGAGGTGAAATTGCAATATCAATGGTGCCACCTTGAACTAAATCGACATACGCACCCCGTTGGATCAATACCATTACTTTCTTTGCGCCTAAACGCTTAGCCAGCATTGCTGACATGATATTAGCTTCATCATCATTAGTAACTGCAATAAATACATCAATTTGTTCGATGTGCTCTTCACTGAGTAGTTCTTGATCTGAGGCATCACCACAAAAGACAATAGTATCTTGCAGCATTTCCGATAAATTTTCAGCCCGTTGCTGATTATGTTCGATGAGTTTAACACTGTAGTGTTGTTCTAAGCGTCGTGCTAAACCTGCACCGACATTACCACCGCCAACAATCATTAACCGTTTATAAGGTTTTTCTAATCGCTGCAATTCACTCATTACTGAGCGAATATGATTACTAGCAGCGACAAAAAATACTTCATCATCGGCTTCTATAATCGTGGTGCCTTGTGGACGAATAGGCTGACCTTGACGAAATATAGCAGCAACGCGAGTATCAATGTGCGGCATGTGTTCGCGGAGTGCCGATAATGCATTACCCACAAGAGGACCGCCGTAATAGGCTTTTACTGCCACTAAGCCAACTTTTTCTTCGGCAAAGCTAACCACTTGTAATGCACCGGGGTACTCGATTAACCGTTCAATGTAATCGGTAACCAATTCTTCGGGGGCAATTAAGTGATCAACTGGCACAGCATCAGATTGAAATAGTTGTTCTTTTTCGCGTAAATATTCAGGGGAACGAATACGAGCGACACGGTTAGGTGTATTAAATAATGAGAATGCGATTTGGCATGCGATCATGTTAGTTTCGTCAGAGTTGGTGACGGCAACTAACATATCAGCGTCTTGTGCGCCTGCATCTCGTAACGTTTGCGGGTGGCTTGCAAAGCCTTGTACAACTCGTAGGTCGTATTTATCTTGCAGCTCACGAAGACGTTCTGGGTTTTTATCAACGATGGTTATATCGTTATTCTCGCCAACAAGATTTTCAGCAAGCGTGCCGCCAACTTGTCCAGCACCGAGAATGATGATTTTCATAGCCTATGCCTGATGAGTAATGCCAACTAACAGTCACTGTGTCATAAATCGACAGTAAGTGGCGCATAAAAGAGACTAAAAAGCGGAACTTGATCTCAAGTTCCGCTTTCGTTAGTAATTTATCTTAGTTTGCTTTGGTTAATACCGCATAGTAAAAACCATCCATAGCTTCTTCGCCAGGTAAAATCTGACGTCCAGGGGATGCTGGATCGCTATCAATTAACGTTGCATCAGCAGTACGGCTTAAAAATGCTTTTACTTGATCACAGTTTTCTTGAGGTGTGATTGAGCAAGTTGCATAAACCAAAGTACCGCCGGGTTTTAATTGTAGCCACATCGCATCAAAAATCTCAGCTTGTAGTAGTGCTAATGCTGCAATATCTTCGCCACGACGTAACCATTTAATATCCGGATGACGACGAATAACCCCTGTTGCTGAACAAGGCGCATCTAATAAAATACGGTCAAATTTTTCGCCATGCCACCATTGCTCTGGGTAACGCGCATCAGCACATAATACTTGTGCCGTCAGGTTTAAACGCGCTAGGTTTTCATGAACACGTTTAAGACGATTCTCATCACAGTCAATTGCAACCACTTGTGCAGACGGTACGCGCTCCATGATGTGAACCGTTTTACCACCAGGGGCTGCACAACAATCAAGAATTAATTCACCAGCTTGTGGTTTTACATAATCAACAGCAAGTTGCGCTGCCGCATCTTGTACTGACACCCAGCCATCACTAAAGCCGGGTAATTTAGTGACATCACAGGGTGATATTAAGCGTAAAGCATCTGCTGCTTGTGGGTGTAATTCAGTGGCAATACCTTCAGCATCCAATAATGCGCGATAAGTGTCACGATCATGGTGGTGGCTGTTTACTCGTAGCCACATTGGTGCTTTGGTGTTATTGGCTTCGCAGATAGCAGCGTAGTTATCAGGATAACTGGCTTTAAGTAATTTTAATAACCAACTTGGATGACCATATTTACCTGCATCATGGCTTACGGCTTGCTCATCAAGGGCTTCTTTTTGGCGTTGGTAGCTGCGTAAAATGGCATTAATTAACCCACGTAGCTGGGGCTTTTTAAGGGTTTTTGTGGCATCGACTGTTTCGGCAACCGCAGCATGAGCAGGAATACGCATATACCCTAGTTGATATAAGCCAACTAAAATGAGGTGATGGAAAACCCGTTGTTTGCCGGTTAATGGTTTTTCCATTAATGCTTGAGTGATTGACTCTAATCGAGGTAGCCAGCGTAATACGCCGTAGCAGATTTCCTGCAATAAAGCGTGATCACGTTCTCTGATATTCTGTTGTGCTAACGGTAGCGCAGCAGACAATGACTGCCCTTGATCGACGACCTGATAAATTACTTTGGCCGCTGCGGCTCTTACATTCATAGCTGTTTCCTGAACGCCGTTGATGCTGGCGATACGTGGTTAATCTGAAAAAGAAAAGCCAGTGACTTAACCCTGGCCTTGGTATTTAAAGTTGGTTACCGACTTGAAACCATTCTCGACGCGAATTTAATAAATCTGCGGCTGACATGGCTTTTTTACCTGGTGGTTGTAGAGATAACAGACGCAAAGCGCCATTAGCTGTAGCGACTACAATACCGTGTTTATCAGCCGCTAAAATCGTACCCGGTAATTGGCCTTGGTTATCGCTCTCAACACTGGCTTGCCATACTTTGATCGTTTGCTCAGCGACAGTGAAGTGGCTCATCGGCCATGGATTGAAAGCACGTACACAGCGTTCAATGGCGACCGCATCCATGGTCCAATCAATTTGTGCCTCTTCTTTGCTTAATTTCTTGGCGTAGTTCGCTTGAGTATCATCTTGTTTGGTTGCAACAGCCGTGCCGTCTGCAATTGTTGTTAAACACTCAATTAATGCACTTGGGCCAAGATCCGCTAACTTTTCATACATGGTAGCACTGGTATCGGTAGCGGTAATGGGTAGCGTCGCGACCTGTAGCATGTCGCCGGTATCAAGACCGATATCCATTTGCATGATAGTGACACCTGTTTCGCTGTCACCTGCCCAAATTGAACGTTGAATCGGTGCAGCACCGCGCCAGCGTGGCAAAATAGAGCCGTGAACATTAATACAACCCAGTGGTGGTGTATCAAGTACTTCTTGAGGTAGTAATAAACCGTAAGCGACAACAACCATGATATCAGCTTCAATAGCAGCCAATTGTTGTTGAGCTTCAGGGTTACGCAATGAGGCTGGTTGGAATACGGGAATATCGTGTTCTAAGGCGATATTTTTAACTGGGCTTGCGGTGAGTTTTTTGCCGCGACCCGCTGGGCGATCGGGTTGGGTATAAACCGCTACAACCTGATGGTGTGAAGACAATAACGCCGCCAAATGACGGGCGGCGAAGTCAGGCGTACCTGCAAAAATAATGCGTAATGGTTTACTCAAGATAACCTCGAATGGTGAGTGTTGTTAGATAGAACGTTTCAATTTTTCTAATTTGCTTTTAATACGTTGACGCTTAAGTGGCGACAAGTAATCCACAAACAGTTTACCAGCAAGGTGATCTAATTCATGTTGGATACAGATAGCAAGTAGGTCATCTGCATCAAAAGTGATCTTATTACCGTCGCGATCTAATGCTGTGACCGTAATGGTTGCTGCGCGGGGTACAAACCCTCGTGCAGTGGGTACTGACAGACAGCCTTCTTCAATACCATCATCGCCATGCGCTGCGGTTATCTCAGGGTTGATCAGGACCATTGGTTGGTCACGTTGCTCTGAAATATCAATAACCACAATCTGTTGATGAATATCGACTTGGGTTGCTGCAAGGCCGATACCTTCTTCGTCATACATGGTTTCAAGCATGTCATCAATGATCTGCTGGATTTGTGGCGTGATCGCCGTAACGGGCTTGGCTACAGTACGTAGACGGTCATCGGGAAAGATTAAAACTGACAATAGCGACATAAGGGCTCGAATTCGTTAACGGTTACTAGAAAGATACAGCGTTGTTGGTCTAATTCTAGTCATTTTAGCTCTCAAAGAACAGTACCGAATGCGAGTGGTGATAGTTAACCCAAATTATAGCAGCGAAATGAAGACCTCTTTCTGTTAAAAATTTAATGTTAGCTGTTCGCAAAGTTAAAGCATTGTTGATGCAACAGTGATTATTAAATCGTGACATAAGCCGAAAAGCGTTGGGCGGTGATAGCTAAAGAGTCGACATATCAAATGGCTAATGCCAACCTCTGCCAATATGAGTGATTAGTTTATTATCGCTAGGTCGCAACTTGTGCAATCGAAGGAATGGGTCACATGAGGCAATGGGTTATTATCGTTAGTTTTATTCTTTTCATACCGTCGTTGTTTGCCGCGCCACAACCACAACTAAAAAATAGTCATCCTGAAATTTATGTGGTTAAAAAAGGCGATACCTTATGGGATATTTCTGCTGTATTTTTGAATAATCCATGGTCATGGCCACAGTTATGGCAAAAAAATAGTTATATTAAAAATCCGCATTTAATTTATCCAGGAGATCAATTACACCTTATTTGGGTGAACGGCAAACCGCAGTTAAGTCTTAAAAAGCAGCTTAAATTATCACCAAAAATGCATGTGGTGCGCCAGCCTATAACTTCGTTGCCCGGCTATTTAATGGTAGCGTATGTCGCTCAAGATAAATTGATCAGTGCTAAAGCGATAACAACCCAACCACAAATTCTTGGTAGCAGTGAAGAGCGCGGTTATCTGTCTGTTGGGGATATATTGTGGGCTGATCAGTCATTGGTTCCAACTAGCCAGTGGCGCGTATACCGTTTAGAGCAAAAATTTGATCGTGATGATAATCAAGATGAAGTAACTGGCTCTGCAATTAAAGCTACAATTTCCACGTTGAAAGAGATTGCTGATGTTAGCGTTATTGCGAGTGATGGTGTTACTAGTCAACTTAAAGTCGATAATTTTCAACAGGAAATTATTCCAAATGATATTTTATTACCTTTATTAGGCAGTGAAAATCAAGCTGATTTATCATTTTCACCCACGACTCCCCCTGCGACGTTATCTGCAACCGTATTAGGCCAAATTAGTGGTTACAGTTATATTTCGAATTATGATGTAGTGGTATTAGATCGTGGTCATCTTGACGGCATGGTTGCTGGGCAGGTGTTTGAGTTATTTAAACCTGGTGCACAAGTTCAAGGTAAAAAAGGCCAATATCATTATCAAACCAGTACCTTATTAACTGATAGTACTCAGCTAGGAACTGTCGCCGTGGCGCAAGCGATGGTATTACGTCCTTATGAATATTTTAGCTTAGCTGTGGTGCTTAATAATCAGCGACCGTTTAAACCCGGAGTGATCGCTCAAGCTCCTTATCTGTAGTTGTTATGACTGAAACTGAACTTATTGCATGGTTACAACTTGCGGCTGTCCCCTCATTGGGTGGCAGCCGTATTCAACGCCTACTAACGCATATCACACCGCCACAGCTTACTGCGATGACAACTGAACAGCTGCAGCAATGTGGGTTGACGGCAAAACAAATACAGGCTTTTTTGCACCCTAATCAATCTCGATTGCAACATACTCTGCAATGGCAGCAAGTCTCGCAACAGCATATTTTGACCCTCGCTTCACCGTATTATCCGCATTTATTAAAGCAGATCGCGTCACCGCCACCGATATTATTTGTGCGGGGTGATATAGCCTGTTTGGGGGCTCCACAAATTGCCGTGATCGGTAGCCGTTCTGCATCGATTGATGGCCGAGAATCAGCCTTTCATTTTTCAAAAGCATTAGCGGCTAATAATTACGTGGTGACCAGTGGCTTGGCTCTGGGGATTGACGGTCAGGCACATCAAGGTGCGTTGCAAGCTGGAGGGTTAACCATTGCGGTGTTAGGTTCTGGGCTTGATCAGATTTATCCAGCACGACATCGGTCATTGGCTGCCAGTATTGCAGAACAAGGTGCATTAGTATCAGAATTTTGGCCGCAAGAGCAACCTCGTCCGCAAAATTTTCCGCGTCGAAATCGTGTCATTAGTGGTTTATCTGCCGGTGTATTAGTGATTGAGGCGGCTCAAAAAAGTGGTTCTCTAATTACTGCTCGTTATGCTTTAGAACAAGGACGAGAAGTTTTTGCACTGCCAGGTTCTATTCATAATCCTGCCAGTCGTGGTTGTAATGCGCTGATTAAATCAGGTGCTAAACTGGTAGAAAGTCCTGCTGATATTTATGAAGAGGTAGGAAGCCTGACAGAATGTGCAATAAACCATCAAATAGGCGTGCCTTTAGCAACGAAGGAAAATGAAGAATTGCCATTTCCTGCGCTGTTGGCTAACGTAGGCACCGAAGCAACACCCGTAGATGTCGTTGCTGAACGCTGTAAACAACCCATCCACCAAATTTTACCGCAATTATTAGAATTAGAACTGTCTGGTTGGGTGACTGCAGTGCCCGGTGGTTATATCAGAACGAGGAGGGGCTAGTTATGATGGATATCCTTATGTATCTATTTGAAACCTATATTCAAAGTGAAGCTGAATTGTTAGTCGATCAAGACGAACTCTCTGAAGAGCTTTTACGAGCAGGTTTTCATAAAGATGATATTTATAAGTCATTAGAGTGGCTTGAAAAACTGGCAGCTTTACAAGAAACAGAACACACACCATATGTTAACCATAGCGCAATAACATCAATGCGCATCTATACCAACAATGAAATGTTGCGGATGGACACAGCTTGTCGTGGTTTTTTGCTTTATCTTGAGCAAATTGACGTTCTCAATGCTGATACTCGAGAAATGGTGATTGATCGCGTAATGGAACTCGATACTCAAGAATTTATATTAGATGATCTAAAGTGGATTATTTTAATGGTGTTATTTAATGCTCCCGGTAATGAAGCCGCTTATGATCAGGTCGAAGAATTATTATATGGCGCTGAAGATGGGGGGTTACATTAATAATGACGACTGATCGTACGCCACTATTTTCAGCCCATGAACAAGCGTTACAACAGCAATCATGCCCGCAATGCGGGGCTGATTTAGTGATGCGTTTTGGTAAGCATGGTCCATTTCTAGGTTGTGAACATTATCCTAAGTGCGATTATATTCAACCGCTTAAGCAAAATGATGGTCATATTGTTAAACAACTAGATATGCCCTGTCCTGAATGTGCGCAACCATTAGTATTACGCCAAGGTCGTTATGGAATGTTTATCGGGTGCTCTGCATACCCGGACTGTCATTACCTCGCATCACCAGAAAAAAAACCACAACAAACTGATATTGATTGTCCTGAGTGTCATCAAGGGCACTTAGTTGAGCGTAAGTCACGCTATGGCAAATTGTTTTATGCGTGTGATAAATACCCACAATGCCGCTTTGCTGTTAACAATAAGCCGATTGTTGGCGTTTGTCAGTTGTGTGGTTTTGGATTATTGATAGAAAAGAAATTAGCGAGCGGTATTAAATTACAATGTGCTGATCGCCAGTGTAATGCTTATCAGAATGCTGAAAAGTAGTGGTTACATTAAACAATATCCAATAAGCCTGCATGACGATGCAGGCTTATTTATCATTGCTATTTAGCGAGGTAAGGTCGGAAAATCTTGTGCTGGTAATAACTGTCCTAACAACATTAATTGATATTGCAGTTGTTCGGGCGTCGCTGCGCAAATATTGATATGCCCCATTTTACGTCCCGCTTGTTTTTCTTTGCCGTACCAATGCACATGACAATGTTCTAACGCCAATACTGTTTGAGGCACGCTATCTTGTCCTAAAATATTGAGCATTGCGCTTGAACGAATAAGCTCAGTACCACCTAATGGTAAGTTGCATACTGCACGAAGATGGTTCTCAAATTGGCATGTCTCTGCGCCTTGTTGAGTCCAATGACCTGAATTATGAACGCGAGGTGCAATTTCATTGACCAATAGTTCACCATTAACCTCAAAAAACTCTAAAGCTAACACACCAATATAATTGAGTTGTTCAGCAACTGCGGCAAACATTAGCTGTGCTTGTCGTTGCTGTGTGGGGTCGCCAACAATGACGGTAGAAAGGCTGAGTACGCCATTAGTGTGTACATTTTCACTGAGGGCATAGGTTTTAACCTCACCGATAGCATTACGAACACCAATTAGAGACACTTCGCGATCAAAATCTATCCATTTTTCAGCCACAATCGCTTGATTATCACTTGCCGCAATACACAGCGCCATTTCGCGCCATACTGATTCAATTTGATCGTGAGTTTTTAAGCGCCATTGACCTTTGCCATCATAACCACCTAAAGCACTTTTTAGCACCATAGGTAGGCCTAGGGTCGTGATCGCGGTATCGAGATCTGCACGAGTATTAATAATGTAATAGGGCGCATTGGCAACATTGGCATGATCTAATAACACTTTTTCGATACGACGATCGCCACCGGCCTTTATTGCATCTGAATGAGGCTTAAATTTACCGCTCGCAACGCAGAGCGATAAAATATCGGTAGGTATATGTTCAAATTCAGCGGTGATCACATCGGCAGCAGCAATGGCTTCAATCAGCGAGAGTGATTGGTGTTGTTGAGTCAGTGGGTGTACAACATTACTATTAACAACATCATAGGCGATGACGTTAATATTCAATGGTGCACCAGCTAATGCCATCATTCGTGCTAGTTGCCCCGCACCCAGAACTAAGACTTGATTCATTATGCATCCTCTGCAGGATTAGGATTATCAAGTACGGTATCTGTTTGTTGTTGGCGGAATGCTTCTACTGCCGCTAAAACTTCAGGGTTATGCGTTGCAATGATTTGAGCGGCTAATAAACCAGCATTGGCGGCACCTGCTTCACCAATTGCGAGCGTACCAACGGCAATTCCTTTTGGCATTTGCACTATTGATAATAGTGAGTCCATACCTTTTAAAGCGCGAGATTGCACGGGTACACCGAGTACTGGCAAACTGGTAAATGCAGCAGTCATGCCAGGTAAATGCGCCGCCCCGCCCGCACCTGCAATAATGACACTAATACCACGACTACGTGCTGTTTCAGCATAATCAGCCAACAGATGAGGAGTACGGTGGGCTGAAACCACTTTAGTTTCATAAGCAACATTAAAACGCGTTAACATTTCTGCGGCATGTTGCATGGTTGGCCAATCAGATTTAGATCCCATGATAATTCCAACTTTCATTCCAATCTCCTATAGGTAATGAACAACTAAAGTGCAAGTTGCGTCATTATACGGTGATTTAGTGCAAAGGGAAACGTTTGCGTTGGTAAAGTTACGCTATGATTAACCTTCAATGGTGTTGTTAGGCGTGTGTCGGTATGATGATTACCATAACTAAAAATAAAATATCAGCAGAATAAAAAGTAGAGGAATTTGTGACAAATATTACACAAGTGGTTACAGCCCTAAAGCAAGGTCAAGTCATTGCTTATCCAACAGAAGCTGTATTTGGCGTTGGTTGTGATCCTGATAATCAACAGGCAGTTAATAAACTACTGGCATTAAAACAACGTCCAGTAGAGAAAGGTTTGATCTTAATTGCCGCTGATTATGAGCAGTTATTGCCATATATCGACGATAGCCAATTAACCGAGCATCAGAAGCAAGCGGTGTTAGCTTCATGGCCGGGGCCTGTTACTTGGGTTATGCCAACCAAAGCTAATGTGCCTGCTTTTTTAACGGGTCAATTTTCTACCATTGCCGTTCGTGTTACTGCCCATCCATTAGTTCAACAACTTTGTCGTCAGTTTGGTAAGCCGATAACCTCAACCAGTGCTAATTTAACTGGGCTAGAACCGGGTCGTACCGTAGCTGATGTAGAACAACAACTGGGGAATAAATTGGCTGCGATATTAAATGGTGAGACGGGAGGACGTAATAATCCTTCTGAAATTCGTGATGCCCAAACAGGTAATATTTTCCGTCAGGGGTAATGAATGATTGATCGTAACCAGATAGCTCTCAATAAGACTGCCGTAAAAACTTTTTTGCTTCATCTTCAAGATACTATTTGTCAGGCTTTGGCACAACAAGATGACGGTGCTGAGTTTGAGCAAGATCAATGGCAACGTGAGCAAGGTGGCGGTGGTCGTAGCCGAGTATTGCGTAATGGTACAGTGTTTGAGCAAGCAGGAGTTAACTTTTCTCATGTGTATGGTGATGAGATGCCGGCTTCTGCAACAGCTCACCGTCCAGAGCTTGCGGGACGACGTTTTGAGGCGATGGGGGTGTCGTTAGTGATCCACCCTAATAACCCTTATGTACCGACATCTCATGCTAATGTACGGTTTTTTATCGCAGAAAAAGACGGTGAAGCGCCTGTGTGGTGGTTCGGTGGTGGATTTGATTTAACCCCTTTTTATCCATTTGATGATGATTGCCGCCATTGGCACGATACAGCAAAAGCGATCTGTGCACCGTTTGGTGATGATATTTATACACAGCATAAAGCATGGTGTGATAAGTACTTTTTTCTTCCTCATCGTGATGAAACTCGAGGTATTGGTGGGTTGTTTTTTGATGATCTTAACCAATGGGGCTTTGATAAATGCTTTGCTTACACTCAAGCGGTCGGTAATGGTTTTATTGATGCCTATATACCGATAGTGGCTCAGCGACATCAATTACCCTATGGCGAGCGCGAACGTGAATTTCAGCTGTATCGTCGTGGACGCTATGTTGAATTTAACTTAGTTTATGATCGCGGCACGTTATTTGGCTTGCAAAGCGGGGGGCGTACTGAATCTATTTTAATGTCGATGCCACCTTTAGCGCGCTGGGAATATTGTTATCAACCACAACCAGATTCTGCAGAAGCACGTTTGAGTCGTGATTATCTCTATCCTCGTGAATGGTAAATCACAGCAGCAATGTTTGGCAGTTGTTTCATCCAGTGGTAGGGTCGATATATCGGCCCTTTTATTTGAGTAATGGACTATGGATAAATATATCGTGGTGGGTAATCCCATCAACCACAGCAAATCCCCTTTCATTCATACCCTTTTTGCGCGCCAAACTTGCCAGAATATGGAATACCTTAGCCAATTAGTAGCCCTTGATGGTTTCGTTGCGGCAATGGACACTTTTTTTAGCGGTGGTGGTAAAGGTTGCAATATTACGGTGCCATTTAAAGAGCAAGCCTTTGAGTATGCAACTCAACTGACGCAACGAGCTCAATTAGCGGGGGCAGTAAATACGCTAAAATGCCTCGATGATGGTGGTATATTAGGTGATAACACCGATGGCGAAGGCTTGGTGCAAGATTTATTGCAGCAACATGTCTCCCTTAAAAATAAGCGTATTTTATTAATTGGTGCAGGTGGTGCTGCACGAGGAGTGATTCTGCCTTTATTAGCTCAGCAACCACAAACACTCATTATAAGTAATCGCACATTAACCAAAGCGCAACAACTTGCCGCTTTATTTGCAGAATATGGTGATATTAAAGCTCTCGCTTTTGATGCTTTGGGTGAACAGTGTTTTGATGTAATTATTAATTCAACATCAGCGAGTTTGAGTGGTAATGTTCCCGCGGTGCCAGCATCAGTTATTGGTCAGCATACTTGCTGTTATGACATGGTTTACGGTTCCAGTATCACCCCATTTAATCAATGGGCTCAACAACACAATGCCAGCAAAACTATTGATGGTCTTGGAATGCTAGTCGGACAAGCAGCAGAGAGTTTTATGCTATGGCGGGGATTACGTCCAGGAGCTAAACAAGTACAACGTGAATTAAGACGACTTTTACAAGAGTAAAAATTAGATGAACCAAAATATATTATTCGCTGATATTCAAACTTGGCACTCAGATCAGCAAGCGATTCACTTTGTAGCGCAACAAGGTGGCGCTTTGATCAATTGTTGGTTGTCATTATCATGGTTACAACAACAAAGTGGGCAAACATTATCGACACCAGAAACTATTATTGCTACTTTTATTGAATATCGATTTGATATTGAAGATATCGCTGAAGCAATGATTGATAATGAAGACTTCAATGATAGTGGTGATATTGTTATTAAAGAATAGTATCGTCATGATCAGGTGACATTATCCGTTAAGATATTCATCTTTTAAGCGTACATAATTAGTTGCTGATTGAGTTAAAGATATTAATTCTTGTTCTGTTAAAGGACGGATTTGTTTAGCGGGGCTTCCTATATAGAGGAAGCCAGAACAAAGCCGTTTCTTTGGTGGTACCAAACTCCCGGCTCCAATAATGACATCATGTTCAATAATAGCCCCATCTAAAATAATGGTTCCCATACCAACTAAAACACGATCTTCAATTTGGCAACCATGCAACATCGCTTTATGACCAACGGTAACATCATTACCGATAATAAGTGGATAACCTTCTGGGTTTGTTGTGCTAGTTCGACTAACGTGGAGAATGGAACCGTCTTGAATATTACTGCGTTGACCTATTTCAATATAATTGACATCCCCCCTGGCAACAACCAATGGCCATAAACTGCTATTTGCGCCGATAAAAATCTTACCAATAACGATAGCTGTAGTATCTATTATAGACATTATTTGCTAACTGCGGCGTATGATTTTGATAATGGCGAAGAGTAAATGTCATAACAATGCCTAAATAGTCGAAATAATAGTTTTACAATAGCGAATATTTCGTGTGATTAACAATCAAAAAAGTAGTGGTTGATCGTTATTTGGACGTTCGGGCAAATATGACAAATTTATTGCAATTTAGCCCTTGCTAATGTGATCGAACTCTCTATACTACGACCTCACTGACACGGAGCAAGCCATTGGCTAGCAACGAAATCAGGATGTTCTTTAACAATTTGACCATGCAATCTGTGTGGGCACTCACTGAAGAGTTAAGTCGAAAGATTTATCAATAAACTGAGTGACCAATACAAAATAGCCCAATCTATTTATAGAGAAGATTATTTTGGCACAGTTATTTAATTATCATTCTTTGAATGATAAAAAGCTTTAAAATTACATTCTTTATTTATAAAGAATTGGTATTTAAAGTCAGTATTTATTGAGCCGTCTCGAAAGAGACAACAAAACTTTAATTGAAGAGTTTGATCATGGCTCAGATTGAACGCTGGCGGCAGGCCTAACACATGCAAGTCGAGCGGTAACAGAAAAGAAGCTTGCTTCTTTTGCTGACGAGCGGCGGACGGGTGAGTAATGCCTGGGAATATGCCCTGATGTGGGGGATAACTATTGGAAACGATAGCTAATACCGCATAATCTCTTCGGAGCAAAGAGGGGGACCTTTGGGCCTCTCGCGTCAGGATTAGCCCAGGTGGGATTAGCTAGTTGGTGGGGTAATGGCTCACCAAGGCGACGATCCCTAGCTGGTCTGAGAGGATGATCAGCCACACTGGAACTGAGACACGGTCCAGACTCCTACGGGAGGCAGCAGTGGGGAATATTGCACAATGGGGGAAACCCTGATGCAGCCATGCCGCGTGTATGAAGAAGGCCTTCGGGTTGTAAAGTACTTTCAGTTGTGAGGAAGGCAGTTAAGTTAATAGCTTAGTTGTTTGACGTTAGCAACAGAAGAAGCACCGGCTAACTCCGTGCCAGCAGCCGCGGTAATACGGAGGGTGCGAGCGTTAATCGGAATTACTGGGCGTAAAGCGCATGCAGGCGGTCTGTTAAGCAAGATGTGAAAGCCCGGGGCTCAACCTCGGAACAGCATTTTGAACTGGCAGACTAGAGTCTTGTAGAGGGGGGTAGAATTTCAGGTGTAGCGGTGAAATGCGTAGAGATCTGAAGGAATACCGGTGGCGAAGGCGGCCCCCTGGACAAAGACTGACGCTCAGATGCGAAAGCGTGGGGAGCAAACAGGATTAGATACCCTGGTAGTCCACGCCGTAAACGATGTCTACTTGAAGGTTGTGGCCTTGAGCCGTGGCTTTCGGAGCTAACGCGTTAAGTAGACCGCCTGGGGAGTACGGTCGCAAGATTAAAACTCAAATGAATTGACGGGGGCCCGCACAAGCGGTGGAGCATGTGGTTTAATTCGATGCAACGCGAAGAACCTTACCTACTCTTGACATCCAGAGAATTCGCTAGAGATAGCTTAGTGCCTTCGGGAACTCTGAGACAGGTGCTGCATGGCTGTCGTCAGCTCGTGTTGTGAAATGTTGGGTTAAGTCCCGCAACGAGCGCAACCCTTATCCTTGTTTGCCAGCACGTAATGGTGGGAACTCCAGGGAGACTGCCGGTGATAAACCGGAGGAAGGTGGGGACGACGTCAAGTCATCATGGCCCTTACGAGTAGGGCTACACACGTGCTACAATGGCGTATACAGAGGGCTGCAAACTAGCGATAGTGAGCGAATCCCACAAAGTACGTCGTAGTCCGGATTGGAGTCTGCAACTCGACTCCATGAAGTCGGAATCGCTAGTAATCGTGAATCAGAATGTCACGGTGAATACGTTCCCGGGCCTTGTACACACCGCCCGTCACACCATGGGAGTGGGCTGCACCAGAAGTAGATAGCTTAACCTTCGGGAGGGCGTTTACCACGGTGTGGTTCATGACTGGGGTGAAGTCGTAACAAGGTAGCCCTAGGGGAACCTGGGGCTGGATCACCTCCTTACCTAAAGACTTATCTGTTTTATGCAGTGTCCACACAAATTGCTTGGTCGAACTAAAAGAACAGTACGAAAGTGCTAATGAATGCTATCGCATTGATTAACGCTTTTTTGCGTTATGCTCTTTAACAATCTGGAAAGCTGACTAGTAAATTTAATCGAAAGATTAATTTTAAAAAATGTTTTTATTTTCGAATAAAAACGAGTTCTCAAAACAACACACATTCAAGTGTCTTGTATCGAGTCCGGCGAAAAACCAATGTTTAATATTTTCTTGATCGGATTATTAAACACAAACCTTGGTTGTTTGAACATGCAAGACCTCTTGGGGTTGTATGGTTAAGTGACTAAGCGTACACGGTGGATGCCTTGGCAGTCAGAGGCGATGAAGGACGTATTAACTTGCGATAAGCCCAGATTAGGCAGTAAAAGCCACTTGAGTCTGGGATTTCCGAATGGGGAAACCCACTAGCATAAGCTAGTATCATTAACTGAATACATAGGTTAATGAAGCGAACCGGGGGAACTGAAACATCTAAGTACCCCGAGGAAGAGAAATCAACCGAGATTCCGGTAGTAGCGGCGAGCGAAACCGGATTAGCCCTTAAGTTAGTTCAGCGTTAGGTGAAGGTTCTGGAAAGTACCGCGATACAGGGTGATAGCCCCGTAACCAACAACGCTTTATTAGTGAAATCGAGTAGGACGGGACACGTGATATCCTGTTTGAACATGGGGGGACCATCCTCCAAGGCTAAATACTCCTGACTGACCGATAGTGAACCAGTACCGTGAGGGAAAGGCGAAAAGAACCCCTGTGAGGGGAGTGAAATAGAACCTGAAACCGTGTACGTACAAGCAGTAGGAGCCCACTTGTTGGGTGACTGCGTACCTTTTGTATAATGGGTCAGCGACTTAATTTTAGTAGCAAGGTTAACCGTTTAGGGGAGCCGTAGGGAAACCGAGTCTTAACTGGGCGAATTAGTTGCTAGGATTAGACCCGAAACCGAGTGATCTAGCCATGGGCAGGTTGAAGGTGAGGTAACACTTACTGGAGGACCGAACCGACTAATGTTGAAAAATTAGCGGATGACTTGTGGCTAGGGGTGAAAGGCCAATCAAACTCGGAGATAGCTGGTTCTCCCCGAAAGCTATTTAGGTAGCGCCTCGGACGAATACTACTGGGGGTAGAGCACTGTTAAGGCTAGGGGGTCATCCCGACTTACCAACCCTTTGCAAACTCCGAATACCAGTAAGTAATATCCGGGAGACACACGGCGGGTGCTAACGTCCGTCGTGAAGAGGGAAACAACCCAGACCGCCAGCTAAGGTCCCAAAGTTATAGCTAAGTGGGAAACGATGTGGGAAGGCTCAGACAGCCAGGATGTTGGCTTAGAAGCAGCCATCATTTAAAGAAAGCGTAATAGCTCACTGGTCGAGTCGGCCTGCGCGGAAGATTTAACGGGGCTAAGCTATACACCGAAGCTGCGGCAATGTGAACTTGTTCACATTGGGTAGGGGAGCGTTCTGTAAGCCGTTGAAGGTGCATTGTAAAGTGTGCTGGAGGTATCAGAAGTGCGAATGCTGACATGAGTAACGATAAAGGGAGTGAAAAACTCCCTCGCCGGAAGATCAAGGGTTCCTGTCCAACGTTAATCGGGGCAGGGTAAGTCGACCCCTAAGGCGAGGCCGAAAGGCGTAGTCGATGGGAAACGGGTTAATATTCCCGTACTTCTTATAATTGCGATGGAGGGACGGAGAAGGCTAGGTGAGCCTGGCGACGGTTGTCCAGGTCCAAGTATGTAGGCTGATGGTTTAGGCAAATCCGGACCATCTTAAGGCTGAGATACGATGTCGAGCTACTACGGTAGTGAAGTCATTGATGCCATGCTTCCGGGAAAAGCTTCTAAGCTTCAGATTATAAGAAATCGTACCCCAAACCGACACAGGTGATCAGGTAGAGAATACCAAGGCGCTTGAGAGAACTCGGGTGAAGGAACTAGGCAAAATGGTACCGTAACTTCGGGAGAAGGTACGCTCCTAGCGGTGATGAGACTTGCTCTCTAAGCTGCCGGGAGTCGCAGATACCAGGTGGCTGCAACTGTTTATTAAAAACACAGCACTGTGCAAAATCGAAAGATGACGTATACGGTGTGACGCCTGCCCGGTGCCGGAAGGTTAATTGATGGGGTTAGACTTCGGTCGAAGCTCTTGATCGAAGCCCCGGTAAACGGCGGCCGTAACTATAACGGTCCTAAGGTAGCGAAATTCCTTGTCGGGTAAGTTCCGACCTGCACGAATGGCGTAATGATGGCCACGCTGTCTCCACCCGAGACTCAGTGAAATTGAAATCGCAGTGAAGATGCTGTGTACCCGCGGCTAGACGGAAAGACCCCGTGAACCTTTACTATAGCTTGGCACTGAACATTGACCCTACATGTGTAGGATAGGTGGGAGACGTTGAAGCAACCGCGCCAGTGGTTGTGGAGTCAATCTTGAAATACCACCCTTGTATGCTTGATGTTCTAACGTCGACCCCTTATCGGGGTTACGGACAGTGCCTGGTGGGTAGTTTGACTGGGGCGGTCTCCTCCCAAAGAGTAACGGAGGAGCACGAAGGTGGGCTAATCACGGTCGGACATCGTGAGGTTAGTGCAATGGCATAAGCCCGCTTGACTGCGAGAATGACAATTCGAGCAGGTGCGAAAGCAGGTCATAGTGATCCGGTGGTTCTGAATGGAAGGGCCATCGCTCAACGGATAAAAGGTACTCCGGGGATAACAGGCTGATACCGCCCAAGAGTTCATATCGACGGCGGTGTTTGGCACCTCGATGTCGGCTCATCACATCCTGGGGCTGAAGTCGGTCCCAAGGGTATGGCTGTTCGCCATTTAAAGTGGTACGCGAGCTGGGTTTAGAACGTCGTGAGACAGTTCGGTCCCTATCTGCCGTGGGCGTTGGATGATTGAGAGGGGCTGCTCCTAGTACGAGAGGACCGGAGTGGACGAACCGCTGGTGTTCGGGTTGTATCGCCAGATGCATTGCCCGGTAGCTAAGTTCGGAATCGATAACCGCTGAAAGCATCTAAGCGGGAAGCGAGCCTCAAGATGAGTCATCCCTAGACCTTTAAGGTCTCTAAAGGGTTGTTGAAGACTACAACGTTGATAGGTCAGGTGTGTAAGTGCTGCGAGGCATTGAGCTAACTGATACTAATTGCCCGTGAGGCTTAACCATACAACACCCAAGGGGTTTTTCTTCTCAAAAGAGAAGAGACGGACTCTACAAACGCTTGAATGCGTGTTGAGAACAACTAGTTAGATTTTCCCAGATTGCTATTTATTGCCATAAGGCAATAAATAAAACAGAATTTGCTTGGCGACCATAGCGTTATGGACCCACCTGATCCCATGCCGAACTCAGTAGTGAAACGTAATAGCGCCGATGGTAGTGTGGGGTCTCCCCATGTGAGAGTAGGACATCGCCAGGCTTCAAATTATGAGAGCCCGTTCAATGAACGGGCTTTTATTTCGCTTCCACTGATTGAAAGGTGAGCGACGTCAATAGAAAGTTTTTACTTTTTAATCAACTGATAAAAAAGAATAAAATTTTGTCTTGACTGAATATCAGAAAAGCGTATTATACGCCACCTGACTTGCTGAAGCGTAACGCGCTAAGGCATTGATAGTCAACGTTCTTTAACAATTTGACCATGCAATCTGTGTGGGCACTCACTGAAGAGTTAAGTCGAAAGATTTATCAATAAACTGAGTGACCAATACAAAATAGCCCAATCTATTTATAGAGAAGATTATTTTGGCACAGTTATTTAATTATCATTCTTTGAATGATAAAAAGCTTTAATTTACTACGGTATTTAAAGTCAGTATTTATTGAGCCGTCTCGAAAGAGACAACAAAACTTTAATTGAAGAGTTTGATCATGGCTCAGATTGAACGCTGGCGGCAGGCCTAACACATGCAAGTCGAGCGGTAACAGATTGATAGCTTGCTATCAATGCTGACGAGCGGCGGACGGGTGAGTAATGCCTGGGAATATACCCTGATGTGGGGGATAACTATTGGAAACGATAGCTAATACCGCATAATCTCTTCGGAGCAAAGAGGGGGACCTTCGGGCCTCTCGCGTCAGGATTAGCCCAGGTGGGATTAGCTAGTTGGTGGGGTAATGGCTCACCAAGGCGACGATCCCTAGCTGGTCTGAGAGGATGATCAGCCACACTGGAACTGAGACACGGTCCAGACTCCTACGGGAGGCAGCAGTGGGGAATATTGCACAATGGGGGAAACCCTGATGCAGCCATGCCGCGTGTATGAAGAAGGCCTTCGGGTTGTAAAGTACTTTCAGTTGTGAGGAAGGCAGTTAAGTTAATAGCTTAGCTGTTTGACGTTAGCAACAGAAGAAGCACCGGCTAACTCCGTGCCAGCAGCCGCGGTAATACGGAGGGTGCGAGCGTTAATCGGAATTACTGGGCGTAAAGCGCATGCAGGCGGTCTGTTAAGCAAGATGTGAAAGCCCGGGGCTCAACCTCGGAACAGCATTTTGAACTGGCAGACTAGAGTCTTGTAGAGGGGGGTAGAATTTCAGGTGTAGCGGTGAAATGCGTAGAGATCTGAAGGAATACCGGTGGCGAAGGCGGCCCCCTGGACAAAGACTGACGCTCAGATGCGAAAGCGTGGGGAGCAAACAGGATTAGATACCCTGGTAGTCCACGCCGTAAACGATGTCTACTTGAAGGTTGTGGCCTTGAGCCGTGGCTTTCGGAGCTAACGCGTTAAGTAGACCGCCTGGGGAGTACGGTCGCAAGATTAAAACTCAAATGAATTGACGGGGGCCCGCACAAGCGGTGGAGCATGTGGTTTAATTCGATGCAACGCGAAGAACCTTACCTACTCTTGACATCCAGAGAATTCGCTAGAGATAGCTTAGTGCCTTCGGGAACTCTGAGACAGGTGCTGCATGGCTGTCGTCAGCTCGTGTTGTGAAATGTTGGGTTAAGTCCCGCAACGAGCGCAACCCTTATCCTTGTTTGCCAGCACGTAATGGTGGGAACTCCAGGGAGACTGCCGGTGATAAACCGGAGGAAGGTGGGGACGACGTCAAGTCATCATGGCCCTTACGAGTAGGGCTACACACGTGCTACAATGGCGTATACAGAGGGCTGCAAACTAGCGATAGTGAGCGAATCCCACAAAGTACGTCGTAGTCCGGATTGGAGTCTGCAACTCGACTCCATGAAGTCGGAATCGCTAGTAATCGTGAATCAGAATGTCACGGTGAATACGTTCCCGGGCCTTGTACACACCGCCCGTCACACCATGGGAGTGGGCTGCACCAGAAGTAGATAGCTTAACCTTCGGGAGGGCGTTTACCACGGTGTGGTTCATGACTGGGGTGAAGTCGTAACAAGGTAGCCCTAGGGGAACCTGGGGCTGGATCACCTCCTTACCTAAAGACTTATCTGTTTTATGCAGTGTCCACACAAATTGCTTGGTCGAACTAAAAGAACAGTACGAAAGTGCTAATGAATGCTATCGCATTGATTAACGCTTTTTTGCGTTATGCTCTTTAACAATCTGGAAAGCTGACTAGTAAATTTAATCGAAAGATTAATTTTAAAAAATGTTTTTATTTTCGAATAAAAACGAGTTCTCAAAACAACACACATTCAAGTGTCTTGTATCGAGTCCGGCGAAAAACCAATGTTTAATATTTTCTTGATCGGATTATTAAACACAAACCTTGGTTGTTTGAACATACAAGACCTCTTGGGGTTGTATGGTTAAGTGACTAAGCGTACACGGTGGATGCCTTGGCAGTCAGAGGCGATGAAGGACGTATTAACTTGCGATAAGCCCAGATTAGGCAGTAAAAGCCACTTGAGTCTGGGATTTCCGAATGGGGAAACCCACTAGCATAAGCTAGTATCATTAACTGAATACATAGGTTAATGAAGCGAACCGGGGGAACTGAAACATCTAAGTACCCCGAGGAAGAGAAATCAACCGAGATTCCGGTAGTAGCGGCGAGCGAAACCGGATTAGCCCTTAAGTTAGTTCAGCGTTAGGTGAAGGTTCTGGAAAGTACCGCGATACAGGGTGATAGCCCCGTAACCAACAACGCTTTATTAGTGAAATCGAGTAGGACGGGACACGTGATATCCTGTTTGAACATGGGGGGACCATCCTCCAAGGCTAAATACTCCTGACTGACCGATAGTGAACCAGTACCGTGAGGGAAAGGCGAAAAGAACCCCTGTGAGGGGAGTGAAATAGAACCTGAAACCGTGTACGTACAAGCAGTAGGAGCCCACTTGTTGGGTGACTGCGTACCTTTTGTATAATGGGTCAGCGACTTAATTTTAGTAGCAAGGTTAACCGTTTAGGGGAGCCGTAGGGAAACCGAGTCTTAACTGGGCGAATTAGTTGCTAGGATTAGACCCGAAACCGAGTGATCTAGCCATGGGCAGGTTGAAGGTGAGGTAACACTTACTGGAGGACCGAACCGACTAATGTTGAAAAATTAGCGGATGACTTGTGGCTAGGGGTGAAAGGCCAATCAAACTCGGAGATAGCTGGTTCTCCCCGAAAGCTATTTAGGTAGCGCCTCGGACGAATACTACTGGGGGTAGAGCACTGTTAAGGCTAGGGGGTCATCCCGACTTACCAACCCTTTGCAAACTCCGAATACCAGTAAGTAATATCCGGGAGACACACGGCGGGTGCTAACGTCCGTCGTGAAGAGGGAAACAACCCAGACCGCCAGCTAAGGTCCCAAAGTTATAGCTAAGTGGGAAACGATGTGGGAAGGCTCAGACAGCCAGGATGTTGGCTTAGAAGCAGCCATCATTTAAAGAAAGCGTAATAGCTCACTGGTCGAGTCGGCCTGCGCGGAAGATTTAACGGGGCTAAGCTATACACCGAAGCTGCGGCAATGTGAACTTGTTCACATTGGGTAGGGGAGCGTTCTGTAAGCCGTTGAAGGTGCATTGTAAAGTGTGCTGGAGGTATCAGAAGTGCGAATGCTGACATGAGTAACGATAAAGGGAGTGAAAAACTCCCTCGCCGGAAGATCAAGGGTTCCTGTCCAACGTTAATCGGGGCAGGGTAAGTCGACCCCTAAGGCGAGGCCGAAAGGCGTAGTCGATGGGAAACGGGTTAATATTCCCGTACTTCTTATAATTGCGATGGAGGGACGGAGAAGGCTAGGTGAGCCTGGCGACGGTTGTCCAGGTCCAAGTATGTAGGCTGATGGTTTAGGCAAATCCGGACCATCTTAAGGCTGAGATACGATGTCGAGCTACTACGGTAGTGAAGTCATTGATGCCATGCTTCCGGGAAAAGCTTCTAAGCTTCAGATTATAAGAAATCGTACCCCAAACCGACACAGGTGATCAGGTAGAGAATACCAAGGCGCTTGAGAGAACTCGGGTGAAGGAACTAGGCAAAATGGTACCGTAACTTCGGGAGAAGGTACGCTCCTAGCGGTGATGAGACTTGCTCTCTAAGCTGCCGGGAGTCGCAGATACCAGGTGGCTGCAACTGTTTATTAAAAACACAGCACTGTGCAAAATCGAAAGATGACGTATACGGTGTGACGCCTGCCCGGTGCCGGAAGGTTAATTGATGGGGTTAGACTTCGGTCGAAGCTCTTGATCGAAGCCCCGGTAAACGGCGGCCGTAACTATAACGGTCCTAAGGTAGCGAAATTCCTTGTCGGGTAAGTTCCGACCTGCACGAATGGCGTAATGATGGCCACGCTGTCTCCACCCGAGACTCAGTGAAATTGAAATCGCAGTGAAGATGCTGTGTACCCGCGGCTAGACGGAAAGACCCCGTGAACCTTTACTATAGCTTGGCACTGAACATTGACCCTACATGTGTAGGATAGGTGGGAGACGTTGAAGCAACCGCGCCAGTGGTTGTGGAGTCAATCTTGAAATACCACCCTTGTATGCTTGATGTTCTAACGTCGACCCCTTATCGGGGTTACGGACAGTGCCTGGTGGGTAGTTTGACTGGGGCGGTCTCCTCCCAAAGAGTAACGGAGGAGCACGAAGGTGGGCTAATCACGGTCGGACATCGTGAGGTTAGTGCAATGGCATAAGCCCGCTTGACTGCGAGAATGACAATTCGAGCAGGTGCGAAAGCAGGTCATAGTGATCCGGTGGTTCTGAATGGAAGGGCCATCGCTCAACGGATAAAAGGTACTCCGGGGATAACAGGCTGATACCGCCCAAGAGTTCATATCGACGGCGGTGTTTGGCACCTCGATGTCGGCTCATCACATCCTGGGGCTGAAGTCGGTCCCAAGGGTATGGCTGTTCGCCATTTAAAGTGGTACGCGAGCTGGGTTTAGAACGTCGTGAGACAGTTCGGTCCCTATCTGCCGTGGGCGTTGGATGATTGAGAGGGGCTGCTCCTAGTACGAGAGGACCGGAGTGGACGAACCGCTGGTGTTCGGGTTGTATCGCCAGATGCATTGCCCGGTAGCTAAGTTCGGAATCGATAACCGCTGAAAGCATCTAAGCGGGAAGCGAGCCTCAAGATGAGTCATCCCTAGACCTTTAAGGTCTCTAAAGGGTTGTTGAAGACTACAACGTTGATAGGTCAGGTGTGTAAGTGCTGCGAGGCATTGAGCTAACTGATACTAATTGCCCGTGAGGCTTAACCATACAACACCCAAGGGGTTTTTCTTCTCAAAAGAGAAGAGACGGACTCTACAAACGCTTGAATGCGTGTTGAGAACAACTAGTTAGATTTTCCCAGATTGCTATTTATTGCCATAAGGCAATAAATAAAACAGAATTTGCTTGGCGACCATAGCGTTATGGACCCACCTGATCCCATGCCGAACTCAGTAGTGAAACGTAATA
The DNA here is from genome assembly GCF_024529955.1 of Photobacterium toruni. Classification (NCBI taxonomy): domain Bacteria; kingdom Pseudomonadati; phylum Pseudomonadota; class Gammaproteobacteria; order Vibrionales; family Vibrionaceae; genus Photobacterium; species Photobacterium toruni. The sequence goes on along the minus strand of NZ_AP024854.1, from coordinate 2,942,817 downwards.
GCGCCGATGGTAGTGTGGGGTCTCCCCATGTGAGAGTAGGACATCGCCAGGCTTCAAATTATGAGAGCCCGTTCAATGAACGGGCTTTTATTTCGCTTCCACTGATTGAAAGGTGAGCGACGTCAATAGAAAGTTTTTACTTTTTAATCAACTGATAAAAAAGAATAAAATTTTGTCTTGACTGAATATCAGAAAAGCGTATTATACGCCACCTGACTTGCTGAAGCGTAACGCGCTAAGGCATTGATAGTCAACGTTCTTTAACAATTTGACCATGCAATCTGTGTGGGCACTCACTGAAGAGTTAAGTCGAAAGATTTATCAATAAACTGAGTGACCAATACAAAATAGCCTAATCTATTTATAGAGAAGATTATTTTGGCACAGTTATTTAATTATCATTCTTTGAATGATAAAAAGCTTTAATTTACTACGGTATTTAAAGTCAGTATTTATTGAGCCGGTCGAAAGACCAACAAAACTTTAATTGAAGAGTTTGATCATGGCTCAGATTGAACGCTGGCGGCAGGCCTAACACATGCAAGTCGAGCGGTAACAGATTGATAGCTTGCTATCAATGCTGACGAGCGGCGGACGGGTGAGTAATGCCTGGGAATATACCCTGATGTGGGGGATAACTATTGGAAACGATAGCTAATACCGCATAATCTCTTCGGAGCAAAGAGGGGGACCTTCGGGCCTCTCGCGTCAGGATTAGCCCAGGTGGGATTAGCTAGTTGGTGGGGTAATGGCTCACCAAGGCGACGATCCCTAGCTGGTCTGAGAGGATGATCAGCCACACTGGAACTGAGACACGGTCCAGACTCCTACGGGAGGCAGCAGTGGGGAATATTGCACAATGGGGGAAACCCTGATGCAGCCATGCCGCGTGTATGAAGAAGGCCTTCGGGTTGTAAAGTACTTTCAGTTGTGAGGAAGGCAGTTAAGTTAATAGCTTAGCTGTTTGACGTTAGCAACAGAAGAAGCACCGGCTAACTCCGTGCCAGCAGCCGCGGTAATACGGAGGGTGCGAGCGTTAATCGGAATTACTGGGCGTAAAGCGCATGCAGGCGGTCTGTTAAGCAAGATGTGAAAGCCCGGGGCTCAACCTCGGAACAGCATTTTGAACTGGCAGACTAGAGTCTTGTAGAGGGGGGTAGAATTTCAGGTGTAGCGGTGAAATGCGTAGAGATCTGAAGGAATACCGGTGGCGAAGGCGGCCCCCTGGACAAAGACTGACGCTCAGATGCGAAAGCGTGGGGAGCAAACAGGATTAGATACCCTGGTAGTCCACGCCGTAAACGATGTCTACTTGAAGGTTGTGGCCTTGAGCCGTGGCTTTCGGAGCTAACGCGTTAAGTAGACCGCCTGGGGAGTACGGTCGCAAGATTAAAACTCAAATGAATTGACGGGGGCCCGCACAAGCGGTGGAGCATGTGGTTTAATTCGATGCAACGCGAAGAACCTTACCTACTCTTGACATCCAGAGAATTCGCTAGAGATAGCTTAGTGCCTTCGGGAACTCTGAGACAGGTGCTGCATGGCTGTCGTCAGCTCGTGTTGTGAAATGTTGGGTTAAGTCCCGCAACGAGCGCAACCCTTATCCTTGTTTGCCAGCACGTAATGGTGGGAACTCCAGGGAGACTGCCGGTGATAAACCGGAGGAAGGTGGGGACGACGTCAAGTCATCATGGCCCTTACGAGTAGGGCTACACACGTGCTACAATGGCGTATACAGAGGGCTGCAAACTAGCGATAGTGAGCGAATCCCACAAAGTACGTCGTAGTCCGGATTGGAGTCTGCAACTCGACTCCATGAAGTCGGAATCGCTAGTAATCGTGAATCAGAATGTCACGGTGAATACGTTCCCGGGCCTTGTACACACCGCCCGTCACACCATGGGAGTGGGCTGCACCAGAAGTAGATAGCTTAACCTTCGGGAGGGCGTTTACCACGGTGTGGTTCATGACTGGGGTGAAGTCGTAACAAGGTAGCCCTAGGGGAACCTGGGGCTGGATCACCTCCTTACCTAAAGACTTATACTGTTTTATGCAGTGTCCACACAGATTGCTTGGTCGAAATGTAAAAGAGCCGACGTAAGTTGCCCAACAACTTACGTTATGAACATTGTCCCGTTCGTCTAGAGGCCTAGGACACCGCCCTTTCACGGCGGTAACAGGGGTTCGACTCCCCTACGGGACGCCAATGGGTCGTTAGCTCAGTTGGTAGAGCAGTTGACTTTTAATCAATTGGTCGCAGGTTCGAATCCTGCACGACCCACCATTCTTTCTCACGAAGGAATTAAAACTATCGTGGGCGATTAGCTCAGTTGGGAGAGCACCTCCCTTACAAGGAGGGGGTCACTGGTTCGAGCCCGGTATCGCCCACCACTCTCTAAGAATTTTCTGCACGGAATCGCAGATTTAATGAAGAATACCTTTGTTAAGTCCGCATTGTTGTCACTGAAAATCATTAGAAAGTGGTTATCGTTAGATAATTGCATGCTCTTTAACAATCTGGAAAGCTGACTAGTAAATTTAATCGAAAGATTAATTTTAAAAAATGTTTTTATTTTCGAATAAAAACGAGTTCTCAAAACAACACACATTCAAGTGTCTTGTATCGAGTCCGGCGAAAAACCAATGTTTAATATTTTCTTGATCGGATTATTAAACACAAACCTTGGTTGTTTGAACATACAAGACCTCTTGGGGTTGTATGGTTAAGTGACTAAGCGTACACGGTGGATGCCTTGGCAGTCAGAGGCGATGAAGGACGTATTAACTTGCGATAAGCCCAGATTAGGCAGTAAAAGCCACTTGAGTCTGGGATTTCCGAATGGGGAAACCCACTAGCATAAGCTAGTATCATTAACTGAATACATAGGTTAATGAAGCGAACCGGGGGAACTGAAACATCTAAGTACCCCGAGGAAGAGAAATCAACCGAGATTCCGGTAGTAGCGGCGAGCGAAACCGGATTAGCCCTTAAGTTAGTTCAGCGTTAGGTGAAGGTTCTGGAAAGTACCGCGATACAGGGTGATAGCCCCGTAACCAACAACGCTTTATTAGTGAAATCGAGTAGGACGGGACACGTGATATCCTGTTTGAACATGGGGGGACCATCCTCCAAGGCTAAATACTCCTGACTGACCGATAGTGAACCAGTACCGTGAGGGAAAGGCGAAAAGAACCCCTGTGAGGGGAGTGAAATAGAACCTGAAACCGTGTACGTACAAGCAGTAGGAGCCCACTTGTTGGGTGACTGCGTACCTTTTGTATAATGGGTCAGCGACTTAATTTTAGTAGCAAGGTTAACCGTTTAGGGGAGCCGTAGGGAAACCGAGTCTTAACTGGGCGAATTAGTTGCTAGGATTAGACCCGAAACCGAGTGATCTAGCCATGGGCAGGTTGAAGGTGAGGTAACACTTACTGGAGGACCGAACCGACTAATGTTGAAAAATTAGCGGATGACTTGTGGCTAGGGGTGAAAGGCCAATCAAACTCGGAGATAGCTGGTTCTCCCCGAAAGCTATTTAGGTAGCGCCTCGGACGAATACTACTGGGGGTAGAGCACTGTTAAGGCTAGGGGGTCATCCCGACTTACCAACCCTTTGCAAACTCCGAATACCAGTAAGTAATATCCGGGAGACACACGGCGGGTGCTAACGTCCGTCGTGAAGAGGGAAACAACCCAGACCGCCAGCTAAGGTCCCAAAGTTATAGCTAAGTGGGAAACGATGTGGGAAGGCTCAGACAGCCAGGATGTTGGCTTAGAAGCAGCCATCATTTAAAGAAAGCGTAATAGCTCACTGGTCGAGTCGGCCTGCGCGGAAGATTTAACGGGGCTAAGCTATACACCGAAGCTGCGGCAATGTGAACTCGTTCATATTGGGTAGGGGAGCGTTCTGTAAGCCGTTGAAGGTGCATTGTAAAGTGTGCTGGAGGTATCAGAAGTGCGAATGCTGACATGAGTAACGATAAAGGGAGTGAAAAACTCCCTCGCCGGAAGATCAAGGGTTCCTGTCCAACGTTAATCGGGGCAGGGTAAGTCGACCCCTAAGGCGAGGCCGAAAGGCGTAGTCGATGGGAAACGGGTTAATATTCCCGTACTTCTTATAATTGCGATGGAGGGACGGAGAAGGCTAGGTGAGCCTGGCGACGGTTGTCCAGGTCCAAGTATGTAGGCTGATGGTTTAGGCAAATCCGGACCATCTTAAGGCTGAGATACGATGTCGAGCTACTACGGTAGTGAAGTCATTGATGCCATGCTTCCGGGAAAAGCTTCTAAGCTTCAGATTATAAGAAATCGTACCCCAAACCGACACAGGTGATCAGGTAGAGAATACCAAGGCGCTTGAGAGAACTCGGGTGAAGGAACTAGGCAAAATGGTACCGTAACTTCGGGAGAAGGTACGCTCCTAGCGGTGATGAGACTTGCTCTCTAAGCTGCCGGGAGTCGCAGATACCAGGTGGCTGCAACTGTTTATTAAAAACACAGCACTGTGCAAAATCGAAAGATGACGTATACGGTGTGACGCCTGCCCGGTGCCGGAAGGTTAATTGATGGGGTTAGACTTCGGTCGAAGCTCTTGATCGAAGCCCCGGTAAACGGCGGCCGTAACTATAACGGTCCTAAGGTAGCGAAATTCCTTGTCGGGTAAGTTCCGACCTGCACGAATGGCGTAATGATGGCCACGCTGTCTCCACCCGAGACTCAGTGAAATTGAAATCGCAGTGAAGATGCTGTGTACCCGCGGCTAGACGGAAAGACCCCGTGAACCTTTACTATAGCTTGGCACTGAACATTGACCCTACATGTGTAGGATAGGTGGGAGACGTTGAAGCAACCGCGCCAGTGGTTGTGGAGTCAATCTTGAAATACCACCCTTGTATGCTTGATGTTCTAACGTCGACCCCTTATCGGGGTTACGGACAGTGCCTGGTGGGTAGTTTGACTGGGGCGGTCTCCTCCCAAAGAGTAACGGAGGAGCACGAAGGTGGGCTAATCACGGTCGGACATCGTGAGGTTAGTGCAATGGCATAAGCCCGCTTGACTGCGAGAATGACAATTCGAGCAGGTGCGAAAGCAGGTCATAGTGATCCGGTGGTTCTGAATGGAAGGGCCATCGCTCAACGGATAAAAGGTACTCCGGGGATAACAGGCTGATACCGCCCAAGAGTTCATATCGACGGCGGTGTTTGGCACCTCGATGTCGGCTCATCACATCCTGGGGCTGAAGTCGGTCCCAAGGGTATGGCTGTTCGCCATTTAAAGTGGTACGCGAGCTGGGTTTAGAACGTCGTGAGACAGTTCGGTCCCTATCTGCCGTGGGCGTTGGATGATTGAGAGGGGCTGCTCCTAGTACGAGAGGACCGGAGTGGACGAACCGCTGGTGTTCGGGTTGTATCGCCAGATGCATTGCCCGGTAGCTAAGTTCGGAATCGATAACCGCTGAAAGCATCTAAGCGGGAAGCGAGCCTCAAGATGAGTCATCCCTAGACCTTTAAGGTCTCTAAAGGGTTGTTGAAGACTACAACGTTGATAGGTCAGGTGTGTAAGTGCTGCGAGGCATTGAGCTAACTGATACTAATTGCCCGTGAGGCTTAACCATACAACACCCAAGGGGTTTTTCTTCTCAAAAGAGAAGAGACGGACTCTACAACGCTTGAATGCGTGTTGAGAACAACTAGTTAGATTTTCCCAGATTGCTATTTATTGCCACAAGGCAATAAATAAACCAGAATTTGCTTGGCGACCATAGCGTTATGGACCCACCTGATCCCATGCCGAACTCAGTAGTGAAACGTAATAGCGCCGATGGTAGTGTGGGGTCTCCCCATGTGAGAGTAGGACATCGCCAGGCTTCAAAATATGAGAGCCCGTTCAATGAACGGGCTTTTATTTCGCTTCCACTGATTGTAATGTGAGCGACGTCAATAGAAAGTTTTTACTTTTTAATCAACTGATAAAAAAGAATAAAATTTTGTCTTGACTGAATATCAGAAAAGCGTATTATACGCCACCTGACTTGCTGAAGCGTAACGCGCTAAGGCATTGATAGTCAACGTTCTTTAACAATTTGACCATGCAATCTGTGTGGGCACTCACTGAAGAGTTAAGTCGAAAGATTTATCAATAAGCTGAGTGACCAATACAAAATAGCCTAATCTATTTATAGAAAAGATTATTTTGGCACAGTTATTTAATTATCATTCTTTGAATGATAAAAGCTTTAATTTACTACGGTATTTAAAGTCAGTATTTATTGAGCCGGTCGAAAGACCAACAAAACTTTAATTGAAGAGTTTGATCATGGCTCAGATTGAACGCTGGCGGCAGGCCTAACACATGCAAGTCGAGCGGTAACAGATTGGTAGCTTGCTATCAATGCTGACGAGCGGCGGACGGGTGAGTAATGCCTGGGAATATACCCTGATGTGGGGGATAACTATTGGAAACGATAGCTAATACCGCATAATCTCTTCGGAGCAAAGAGGGGGACCTTCGGGCCTCTCGCGTCAGGATTAGCCCAGGTGGGATTAGCTAGTTGGTGGGGTAATGGCTCACCAAGGCGACGATCCCTAGCTGGTCTGAGAGGATGATCAGCCACACTGGAACTGAGACACGGTCCAGACTCCTACGGGAGGCAGCAGTGGGGAATATTGCACAATGGGGGAAACCCTGATGCAGCCATGCCGCGTGTATGAAGAAGGCCTTCGGGTTGTAAAGTACTTTCAGTTGTGAGGAAGGCAGTTAAGTTAATAGCTTAGCTGTTTGACGTTAGCAACAGAAGAAGCACCGGCTAACTCCGTGCCAGCAGCCGCGGTAATACGGAGGGTGCGAGCGTTAATCGGAATTACTGGGCGTAAAGCGCATGCAGGCGGTCTGTTAAGCAAGATGTGAAAGCCCGGGGCTCAACCTCGGAACAGCATTTTGAACTGGCAGACTAGAGTCTTGTAGAGGGGGGTAGAATTTCAGGTGTAGCGGTGAAATGCGTAGAGATCTGAAGGAATACCGGTGGCGAAGGCGGCCCCCTGGACAAAGACTGACGCTCAGATGCGAAAGCGTGGGGAGCAAACAGGATTAGATACCCTGGTAGTCCACGCCGTAAACGATGTCTACTTGAAGGTTGTGGCCTTGAGCCGTGGCTTTCGGAGCTAACGCGTTAAGTAGACCGCCTGGGGAGTACGGTCGCAAGATTAAAACTCAAATGAATTGACGGGGGCCCGCACAAGCGGTGGAGCATGTGGTTTAATTCGATGCAACGCGAAGAACCTTACCTACTCTTGACATCCAGAGAATTCGCTAGAGATAGCTTAGTGCCTTCGGGAACTCTGAGACAGGTGCTGCATGGCTGTCGTCAGCTCGTGTTGTGAAATGTTGGGTTAAGTCCCGCAACGAGCGCAACCCTTATCCTTGTTTGCCAGCACGTAATGGTGGGAACTCCAGGGAGACTGCCGGTGATAAACCGGAGGAAGGTGGGGACGACGTCAAGTCATCATGGCCCTTACGAGTAGGGCTACACACGTGCTACAATGGCGTATACAGAGGGCTGCAAACTAGCGATAGTGAGCGAATCCCACAAAGTACGTCGTAGTCCGGATTGGAGTCTGCAACTCGACTCCATGAAGTCGGAATCGCTAGTAATCGTGAATCAGAATGTCACGGTGAATACGTTCCCGGGCCTTGTACACACCGCCCGTCACACCATGGGAGTGGGCTGCACCAGAAGTAGATAGCTTAACCTTCGGGAGGGCGTTTACCACGGTGTGGTTCATGACTGGGGTGAAGTCGTAACAAGGTAGCCCTAGGGGAACCTGGGGCTGGATCACCTCCTTACCTAAAGACTTATCTGTTTTATGCAGTGTCCACACAAATTGCTTGGTCGAACTAAAAGAACAGTACGAAAGTGCTAATGAATGCTATCGCATTGATTAACGCTTTTTTGCGTTATGCTCTTTAACAATCTGGAAAGCTGACTAGTAAATTTAATCGAAAGATTAATTTTAAAAAATGTTTTTATTTTCGAATAAAAACGAGTTCTCAAAACAACACACATTCAAGTGTCTTGTATCGAGTCCGGCGAAAAACCAATGTTTAATATTTTCTTGATCGGATTATTAAACACAAACCTTGGTTGTTTGAACATGCAAGACCTCTTGGGGTTGTATGGTTAAGTGACTAAGCGTACACGGTGGATGCCTTGGCAGTCAGAGGCGATGAAGGACGTATTAACTTGCGATAAGCCCAGATTAGGCAGTAAAAGCCACTTGAGTCTGGGATTTCCGAATGGGGAAACCCACTAGCATAAGCTAGTATCATTAACTGAATACATAGGTTAATGAAGCGAACCGGGGGAACTGAAACATCTAAGTACCCCGAGGAAGAGAAATCAACCGAGATTCCGGTAGTAGCGGCGAGCGAAACCGGATTAGCCCTTAAGTTAGTTCAGCGTTAGGTGAAGGTTCTGGAAAGTACCGCGATACAGGGTGATAGCCCCGTAACCAACAACGCTTTATTAGTGAAATCGAGTAGGACGGGACACGTGATATCCTGTTTGAACATGGGGGGACCATCCTCCAAGGCTAAATACTCCTGACTGACCGATAGTGAACCAGTACCGTGAGGGAAAGGCGAAAAGAACCCCTGTGAGGGGAGTGAAATAGAACCTGAAACCGTGTACGTACAAGCAGTAGGAGCCCACTTGTTGGGTGACTGCGTACCTTTTGTATAATGGGTCAGCGACTTAATTTTAGTAGCAAGGTTAACCGTTTAGGGGAGCCGTAGGGAAACCGAGTCTTAACTGGGCGAATTAGTTGCTAGGATTAGACCCGAAACCGAGTGATCTAGCCATGGGCAGGTTGAAGGTGAGGTAACACTTACTGGAGGACCGAACCGACTAATGTTGAAAAATTAGCGGATGACTTGTGGCTAGGGGTGAAAGGCCAATCAAACTCGGAGATAGCTGGTTCTCCCCGAAAGCTATTTAGGTAGCGCCTCGGACGAATACTACTGGGGGTAGAGCACTGTTAAGGCTAGGGGGTCATCCCGACTTACCAACCCTTTGCAAACTCCGAATACCAGTAAGTAATATCCGGGAGACACACGGCGGGTGCTAACGTCCGTCGTGAAGAGGGAAACAACCCAGACCGCCAGCTAAGGTCCCAAAGTTATAGCTAAGTGGGAAACGATGTGGGAAGGCTCAGACAGCCAGGATGTTGGCTTAGAAGCAGCCATCATTTAAAGAAAGCGTAATAGCTCACTGGTCGAGTCGGCCTGCGCGGAAGATTTAACGGGGCTAAGCTATACACCGAAGCTGCGGCAATGTGAACTTGTTCACATTGGGTAGGGGAGCGTTCTGTAAGCCGTTGAAGGTGCATTGTAAAGTGTGCTGGAGGTATCAGAAGTGCGAATGCTGACATGAGTAACGATAAAGGGAGTGAAAAACTCCCTCGCCGGAAGATCAAGGGTTCCTGTCCAACGTTAATCGGGGCAGGGTAAGTCGACCCCTAAGGCGAGGCCGAAAGGCGTAGTCGATGGGAAACGGGTTAATATTCCCGTACTTCTTATAATTGCGATGGAGGGACGGAGAAGGCTAGGTGAGCCTGGCGACGGTTGTCCAGGTCCAAGTATGTAGGCTGATGGTTTAGGCAAATCCGGACCATCTTAAGGCTGAGATACGATGTCGAGCTACTACGGTAGTGAAGTCATTGATGCCATGCTTCCGGGAAAAGCTTCTAAGCTTCAGATTATAAGAAATCGTACCCCAAACCGACACAGGTGATCAGGTAGAGAATACCAAGGCGCTTGAGAGAACTCGGGTGAAGGAACTAGGCAAAATGGTACCGTAACTTCGGGAGAAGGTACGCTCCTAGCGGTGATGAGACTTGCTCTCTAAGCTGCCGGGAGTCGCAGATACCAGGTGGCTGCAACTGTTTATTAAAAACACAGCACTGTGCAAAATCGAAAGATGACGTATACGGTGTGACGCCTGCCCGGTGCCGGAAGGTTAATTGATGGGGTTAGACTTCGGTCGAAGCTCTTGATCGAAGCCCCGGTAAACGGCGGCCGTAACTATAACGGTCCTAAGGTAGCGAAATTCCTTGTCGGGTAAGTTCCGACCTGCACGAATGGCGTAATGATGGCCACGCTGTCTCCACCCGAGACTCAGTGAAATTGAAATCGCAGTGAAGATGCTGTGTACCCGCGGCTAGACGGAAAGACCCCGTGAACCTTTACTATAGCTTGGCACTGAACATTGACCCTACATGTGTAGGATAGGTGGGAGACGTTGAAGCAACCGCGCCAGTGGTTGTGGAGTCAATCTTGAAATACCACCCTTGTATGCTTGATGTTCTAACGTCGACCCCTTATCGGGGTTACGGACAGTGCCTGGTGGGTAGTTTGACTGGGGCGGTCTCCTCCCAAAGAGTAACGGAGGAGCACGAAGGTGGGCTAATCACGGTCGGACATCGTGAGGTTAGTGCAATGGCATAAGCCCGCTTGACTGCGAGAATGACAATTCGAGCAGGTGCGAAAGCAGGTCATAGTGATCCGGTGGTTCTGAATGGAAGGGCCATCGCTCAACGGATAAAAGGTACTCCGGGGATAACAGGCTGATACCGCCCAAGAGTTCATATCGACGGCGGTGTTTGGCACCTCGATGTCGGCTCATCACATCCTGGGGCTGAAGTCGGTCCCAAGGGTATGGCTGTTCGCCATTTAAAGTGGTACGCGAGCTGGGTTTAGAACGTCGTGAGACAGTTCGGTCCCTATCTGCCGTGGGCGTTGGATGATTGAGAGGGGCTGCTCCTAGTACGAGAGGACCGGAGTGGACGAACCGCTGGTGTTCGGGTTGTATCGCCAGATGCATTGCCCGGTAGCTAAGTTCGGAATCGATAACCGCTGAAAGCATCTAAGCGGGAAGCGAGCCTCAAGATGAGTCATCCCTAGACCTTTAAGGTCTCTAAAGGGTTGTTGAAGACTACAACGTTGATAGGTCAGGTGTGTAAGTGCTGCGAGGCATTGAGCTAACTGATACTAATTGCCCGTGAGGCTTAACCATACAACACCCAAGGGGTTTTTCTTCTCAAAAGAGAAGAGACGGACTCTACAAACGCTTGAATGCGTGTTGAGAACAACTAGTTAGATTTTCCCAGATTGCTATTTATTGCCACAAGGCAATAAATAAAACAGAATTTGCTTGGCGACCATAGCGTTATGGACCCACCTGATCCCATGCCGAACTCAGTAGTGAAACGTAATAGCGCCGATGGTAGTGTGGGGTCTCCCCATGTGAGAGTAGGACATCGCCAGGCTTCAAATTATGAGAGCCCGTTCAATGAACGGGCTTTTATTTCGCTTCCACTGATTGTAATGTGAGCGACGTCAATAGAAAGTTTTTACTTTTTAATCAATTGATAAAAAAGAATAAAATTTTGTCTTGACTGAATATCAGAAAAGCGTATTATACGCCACCTGACTTGCTGAAGCGTAAAGAGCTAAGGCATTGAAAGTCAACGTTCTTTAACAATTTGACCATGCAATCTGTGTGGGCACTCGTTAAATAGTTAAGTCGAAAGATTTATCAATGAACTGAGTGACCAATACAAATAACTTCGGTTATTTGGCACAGTCAATTCATTACCATTCTGTTGGAATGGTAATAGCTTTAAAATTACATTAGTAGTTTTGAAGTCAGTATTCATTGAGCCGTCTCGAAAGAGGCAACAAAACTTTAATTGAAGAGTTTGATCATGGCTCAGATTGAACGCTGGCGGCAGGCCTAACACATGCAAGTCGAGCGGTAACAGATTGATAGCTTGCTATCAATGCTGACGAGCGGCGGACGGGTGAGTAATGCCTGGGAATATACCCTGATGTGGGGGATAACTATTGGAAACGATAGCTAATACCGCATAATCTCTTCGGAGCAAAGAGGGGGACCTTTGGGCCTCTCGCGTCAGGATTAGCCCAGGTGGGATTAGCTAGTTGGTGGGGTAATGGCTCACCAAGGCGACGATCCCTAGCTGGTCTGAGAGGATGATCAGCCACACTGGAACTGAGACACGGTCCAGACTCCTACGGGAGGCAGCAGTGGGGAATATTGCACAATGGGGGAAACCCTGATGCAGCCATGCCGCGTGTATGAAGAAGGCCTTCGGGTTGTAAAGTACTTTCAGTTGTGAGGAAGGCAGTTAAGTTAATAGCTTAGCTGTTTGACGTTAGCAACAGAAGAAGCACCGGCTAACTCCGTGCCAGCAGCCGCGGTAATACGGAGGGTGCGAGCGTTAATCGGAATTACTGGGCGTAAAGCGCATGCAGGCGGTCTGTTAAGCAAGATGTGAAAGCCCGGGGCTCAACCTCGGAACAGCATTTTGAACTGGCAGACTAGAGTCTTGTAGAGGGGGGTAGAATTTCAGGTGTAGCGGTGAAATGCGTAGAGATCTGAAGGAATACCGGTGGCGAAGGCGGCCCCCTGGACAAAGACTGACGCTCAGATGCGAAAGCGTGGGGAGCAAACAGGATTAGATACCCTGGTAGTCCACGCCGTAAACGATGTCTACTTGAAGGTTGTGGCCTTGAGCCGTGGCTTTCGGAGCTAACGCGTTAAGTAGACCGCCTGGGGAGTACGGTCGCAAGATTAAAACTCAAATGAATTGACGGGGGCCCGCACAAGCGGTGGAGCATGTGGTTTAATTCGATGCAACGCGAAGAACCTTACCTACTCTTGACATCCAGAGAATTCGCTAGAGATAGCTTAGTGCCTTCGGGAACTCTGAGACAGGTGCTGCATGGCTGTCGTCAGCTCGTGTTGTGAAATGTTGGGTTAAGTCCCGCAACGAGCGCAACCCTTATCCTTGTTTGCCAGCACGTAATGGTGGGAACTCCAGGGAGACTGCCGGTGATAAACCGGAGGAAGGTGGGGACGACGTCAAGTCATCATGGCCCTTACGAGTAGGGCTACACACGTGCTACAATGGCGTATACAGAGGGCTGCAAACTAGCGATAGTGAGCGAATCCCACAAAGTACGTCGTAGTCCGGATTGGAGTCTGCAACTCGACTCCATGAAGTCGGAATCGCTAGTAATCGTGAATCAGAATGTCACGGTGAATACGTTCCCGGGCCTTGTACACACCGCCCGTCACACCATGGGAGTGGGCTGCACCAGAAGTAGATAGCTTAACCTTCGGGAGGGCGTTTACCACGGTGTGGTTCATGACTGGGGTGAAGTCGTAACAAGGTAGCCCTAGGGGAACCTGGGGCTGGATCACCTCCTTACCTAAAGACTTATACTGTTTTATGCAGTGTCCACACAGATTGCTTGGTCGAAATGTAAAAGAGCCGACGTAAGTTGCCCAACAACTTACGTTATGAACATTGTCCCGTTCGTCTAGAGGCCTAGGACACCGCCCTTTCACGGCGGTAACAGGGGTTCGACTCCCCTACGGGACGCCAATGGGTCGTTAGCTCAGTTGGTAGAGCAGTTGACTTTTAATCAATTGGTCGCAGGTTCGAATCCTGCACGACCCACCATTCTTTCTCACGAAGGAATTAAAACTATCGTGGGCGATTAGCTCAGTTGGGAGAGCACCTCCCTTACAAGGAGGGGGTCACTGGTTCGAGCCCGGTATCGCCCACCACTCTCTAAGAATTTTCTGCACGGAATCGCAGATTTAATGAAGAATACCTTTGTTAAGTCCGCATTGTTGTCACTGAAAATCATTAGAAAGTGGTTATCGTTAGATAATTGCATGCTCTTTAACAATCTGGAAAGCTGACTAGTAAATTTAATCGAAAGATTAATTTTAAAAAATGTTTTTATTTTCGAATAAAAACGAGTTCTCAAAACAACACACATTCAAGTGTCTTGTATCGAGTCCGGCGAAAAACCAATGTTTAATATTTTCTTGATCGGATTATTAAACACAAACCTTGGTTGTTTGAACATACAAGACCTCTTGGGGTTGTATGGTTAAGTGACTAAGCGTACACGGTGGATGCCTTGGCAGTCAGAGGCGATGAAGGACGTATTAACTTGCGATAAGCCCAGATTAGGCAGTAAAAGCCACTTGAGTCTGGGATTTCCGAATGGGGAAACCCACTAGCATAAGCTAGTATCATTAACTGAATACATAGGTTAATGAAGCGAACCGGGGGAACTGAAACATCTAAGTACCCCGAGGAAGAGAAATCAACCGAGATTCCGGTAGTAGCGGCGAGCGAAACCGGATTAGCCCTTAAGTTAGTTCAGCGTTAGGTGAAGGTTCTGGAAAGTACCGCGATACAGGGTGATAGCCCCGTAACCAACAACGCTTTATTAGTGAAATCGAGTAGGACGGGACACGTGATATCCTGTTTGAACATGGGGGGACCATCCTCCAAGGCTAAATACTCCTGACTGACCGATAGTGAACCAGTACCGTGAGGGAAAGGCGAAAAGAACCCCTGTGAGGGGAGTGAAATAGAACCTGAAACCGTGTACGTACAAGCAGTAGGAGCCCACTTGTTGGGTGACTGCGTACCTTTTGTATAATGGGTCAGCGACTTAATTTTAGTAGCAAGGTTAACCGTTTAGGGGAGCCGTAGGGAAACCGAGTCTTAACTGGGCGAATTAGTTGCTAGGATTAGACCCGAAACCGAGTGATCTAGCCATGGGCAGGTTGAAGGTGAGGTAACACTTACTGGAGGACCGAACCGACTAATGTTGAAAAATTAGCGGATGACTTGTGGCTAGGGGTGAAAGGCCAATCAAACTCGGAGATAGCTGGTTCTCCCCGAAAGCTATTTAGGTAGCGCCTCGGACGAATACTACTGGGGGTAGAGCACTGTTAAGGCTAGGGGGTCATCCCGACTTACCAACCCTTTGCAAACTCCGAATACCAGTAAGTAATATCCGGGAGACACACGGCGGGTGCTAACGTCCGTCGTGAAGAGGGAAACAACCCAGACCGCCAGCTAAGGTCCCAAAGTTATAGCTAAGTGGGAAACGATGTGGGAAGGCTCAGACAGCCAGGATGTTGGCTTAGAAGCAGCCATCATTTAAAGAAAGCGTAATAGCTCACTGGTCGAGTCGGCCTGCGCGGAAGATTTAACGGGGCTAAGCTATACACCGAAGCTGCGGCAATGTGAACTTGTTCACATTGGGTAGGGGAGCGTTCTGTAAGCCGTTGAAGGTGCATTGTAAAGTGTGCTGGAGGTATCAGAAGTGCGAATGCTGACATGAGTAACGATAAAGGGAGTGAAAAACTCCCTCGCCGGAAGATCAAGGGTTCCTGTCCAACGTTAATCGGGGCAGGGTAAGTCGACCCCTAAGGCGAGGCCGAAAGGCGTAGTCGATGGGAAACGGGTTAATATTCCCGTACTTCTTATAATTGCGATGGAGGGACGGAGAAGGCTAGGTGAGCCTGGCGACGGTTGTCCAGGTCCAAGTATGTAGGCTGATGGTTTAGGCAAATCCGGACCATCTTAAGGCTGAGATACGATGTCGAGCTACTACGGTAGTGAAGTCATTGATGCCATGCTTCCGGGAAAAGCTTCTAAGCTTCAGATTATAAGAAATCGTACCCCAAACCGACACAGGTGATCAGGTAGAGAATACCAAGGCGCTTGAGAGAACTCGGGTGAAGGAACTAGGCAAAATGGTACCGTAACTTCGGGAGAAGGTACGCTCCTAGCGGTGATGAGACTTGCTCTCTAAGCTGCCGGGAGTCGCAGATACCAGGTGGCTGCAACTGTTTATTAAAAACACAGCACTGTGCAAAATCGAAAGATGACGTATACGGTGTGACGCCTGCCCGGTGCCGGAAGGTTAATTGATGGGGTTAGACTTCGGTCGAAGCTCTTGATCGAAGCCCCGGTAAACGGCGGCCGTAACTATAACGGTCCTAAGGTAGCGAAATTCCTTGTCGGGTAAGTTCCGACCTGCACGAATGGCGTAATGATGGCCACGCTGTCTCCACCCGAGACTCAGTGAAATTGAAATCGCAGTGAAGATGCTGTGTACCCGCGGCTAGACGGAAAGACCCCGTGAACCTTTACTATAGCTTGGCACTGAACATTGACCCTACATGTGTAGGATAGGTGGGAGACGTTGAAGCAACCGCGCCAGTGGTTGTGGAGTCAATCTTGAAATACCACCCTTGTATGCTTGATGTTCTAACGTCGACCCCTTATCGGGGTTACGGACAGTGCCTGGTGGGTAGTTTGACTGGGGCGGTCTCCTCCCAAAGAGTAACGGAGGAGCACGAAGGTGGGCTAATCACGGTCGGACATCGTGAGGTTAGTGCAATGGCATAAGCCCGCTTGACTGCGAGAATGACAATTCGAGCAGGTGCGAAAGCAGGTCATAGTGATCCGGTGGTTCTGAATGGAAGGGCCATCGCTCAACGGATAAAAGGTACTCCGGGGATAACAGGCTGATACCGCCCAAGAGTTCATATCGACGGCGGTGTTTGGCACCTCGATGTCGGCTCATCACATCCTGGGGCTGAAGTCGGTCCCAAGGGTATGGCTGTTCGCCATTTAAAGTGGTACGCGAGCTGGGTTTAGAACGTCGTGAGACAGTTCGGTCCCTATCTGCCGTGGGCGTTGGATGATTGAGAGGGGCTGCTCCTAGTACGAGAGGACCGGAGTGGACGAACCGCTGGTGTTCGGGTTGTATCGCCAGATGCATTGCCCGGTAGCTAAGTTCGGAATCGATAACCGCTGAAAGCATCTAAGCGGGAAGCGAGCCTCAAGATGAGTCATCCCTAGACCTTTAAGGTCTCTAAAGGGTTGTTGAAGACTACAACGTTGATAGGTCAGGTGTGTAAGTGCTGCGAGGCATTGAGCTAACTGATACTAATTGCCCGTGAGGCTTAACCATACAACACCCAAGGGGTTTTTCTTCTCAAAAGAGAAGAGACGGACTCTACAACGCTTGAATGCGTGTTGAGAACAACTAGTTAGATTTTCCCAGATTGCTATTTATTGCCACAAGGCAATAAATAAACCAGAATTTGCTTGGCGACCATAGCGTTATGGACCCACCTGATCCCATGCCGAACTCAGTAGTGAAACGTAATAGCGCCGATGGTAGTGTGGGGTCTCCCCATGTGAGAGTAGGACATCGCCAGGCTTCAAATTATGAGAGCCCGTTCAATGAACGGGCTTTTATTTCGCTTCCACTGATTGAAAGGTGAGCGACGTCAATAGAAAGTTTTTACTTTTTAATCAACTGATAAAAAAGAATAAAATTTTGTCTTGACTGAATATCAGAAAAGCGTATTATACGCCACCTGACTTGCTGAAGCGTAACGCGCTAAGGCATTGATAGTCAACGTTCTTTAACAATTTGACCATGCAATCTGTGTGGGCACTCACTGAAGAGTTAAGTCGAAAGATTTATCAATAAACTGAGTGACCAATACAAAATAGCCCAATCTATTTATAGAGAAGATTATTTTGGCACAGTTATTTAATTATCATTCTTTGAATGATAAAAAGCTTTAATTTACTACGGTATTTAAAGTCAGTATTTATTGAGCCGTCTCGAAAGAGACAACAAAACTTTAATTGAAGAGTTTGATCATGGCTCAGATTGAACGCTGGCGGCAGGCCTAACACATGCAAGTCGAGCGGTAACAGATTGATAGCTTGCTATCAATGCTGACGAGCGGCGGACGGGTGAGTAATGCCTGGGAATATACCCTGATGTGGGGGATAACTATTGGAAACGATAGCTAATACCGCATAATCTCTTCGGAGCAAAGAGGGGGACCTTCGGGCCTCTCGCGTCAGGATTAGCCCAGGTGGGATTAGCTAGTTGGTGGGGTAATGGCTCACCAAGGCGACGATCCCTAGCTGGTCTGAGAGGATGATCAGCCACACTGGAACTGAGACACGGTCCAGACTCCTACGGGAGGCAGCAGTGGGGAATATTGCACAATGGGGGAAACCCTGATGCAGCCATGCCGCGTGTATGAAGAAGGCCTTCGGGTTGTAAAGTACTTTCAGTTGTGAGGAAGGCAGTTAAGTTAATAGCTTAGCTGTTTGACGTTAGCAACAGAAGAAGCACCGGCTAACTCCGTGCCAGCAGCCGCGGTAATACGGAGGGTGCGAGCGTTAATCGGAATTACTGGGCGTAAAGCGCATGCAGGCGGTCTGTTAAGCAAGATGTGAAAGCCCGGGGCTCAACCTCGGAACAGCATTTTGAACTGGCAGACTAGAGTCTTGTAGAGGGGGGTAGAATTTCAGGTGTAGCGGTGAAATGCGTAGAGATCTGAAGGAATACCGGTGGCGAAGGCGGCCCCCTGGACAAAGACTGACGCTCAGATGCGAAAGCGTGGGGAGCAAACAGGATTAGATACCCTGGTAGTCCACGCCGTAAACGATGTCTACTTGAAGGTTGTGGCCTTGAGCCGTGGCTTTCGGAGCTAACGCGTTAAGTAGACCGCCTGGGGAGTACGGTCGCAAGATTAAAACTCAAATGAATTGACGGGGGCCCGCACAAGCGGTGGAGCATGTGGTTTAATTCGATGCAACGCGAAGAACCTTACCTACTCTTGACATCCAGAGAATTCGCTAGAGATAGCTTAGTGCCTTCGGGAACTCTGAGACAGGTGCTGCATGGCTGTCGTCAGCTCGTGTTGTGAAATGTTGGGTTAAGTCCCGCAACGAGCGCAACCCTTATCCTTGTTTGCCAGCACGTAATGGTGGGAACTCCAGGGAGACTGCCGGTGATAAACCGGAGGAAGGTGGGGACGACGTCAAGTCATCATGGCCCTTACGAGTAGGGCTACACACGTGCTACAATGGCGTATACAGAGGGCTGCAAACTAGCGATAGTGAGCGAATCCCACAAAGTACGTCGTAGTCCGGATTGGAGTCTGCAACTCGACTCCATGAAGTCGGAATCGCTAGTAATCGTGAATCAGAATGTCACGGTGAATACGTTCCCGGGCCTTGTACACACCGCCCGTCACACCATGGGAGTGGGCTGCACCAGAAGTAGATAGCTTAACCTTCGGGAGGGCGTTTACCACGGTGTGGTTCATGACTGGGGTGAAGTCGTAACAAGGTAGCCCTAGGGGAACCTGGGGCTGGATCACCTCCTTACCTAAAGACTTATCTGTTTTATGCAGTGTCCACACAAATTGCTTGGTCGAACTAAAAGAACAGTACGAAAGTGCTAATGAATGCTATCGCATTGATTAACGCTTTTTTGCGTTATGCTCTTTAACAATCTGGAAAGCTGACTAGTAAATTTAATCGAAAGATTAATTTTAAAAAATGTTTTTGTTGCTTCTTGTAAAAGAACAATAAAAACGAGTTCTCAAAACATACACATTCAAGTGTCTGTGTTTGCTTTCACTTTTTAAAGTGAAGACAAATAAATGAGTCCGGCGAAAAACCAATGTTTAATATTTTCTTGATCGGATTATTAAACACAAACCTTGGTTGTTTGAACATACAAGACCTCTTGGGGTTGTATGGTTAAGTGACTAAGCGTACACGGTGGATGCCTTGGCAGTCAGAGGCGATGAAGGACGTATTAACTTGCGATAAGCCCAGATTAGGCAGTAAAAGCCACTTGAGTCTGGGATTTCCGAATGGGGAAACCCACTAGCATAAGCTAGTATCATTAACTGAATACATAGGTTAATGAAGCGAACCGGGGGAACTGAAACATCTAAGTACCCCGAGGAAGAGAAATCAACCGAGATTCCGGTAGTAGCGGCGAGCGAAACCGGATTAGCCCTTAAGTTAGTTCAGCGTTAGGTGAAGGTTCTGGAAAGTACCGCGATACAGGGTGATAGCCCCGTAACCAACAACGCTTTATTAGTGAAATCGAGTAGGACGGGACACGTGATATCCTGTTTGAACATGGGGGGACCATCCTCCAAGGCTAAATACTCCTGACTGACCGATAGTGAACCAGTACCGTGAGGGAAAGGCGAAAAGAACCCCTGTGAGGGGAGTGAAATAGAACCTGAAACCGTGTACGTACAAGCAGTAGGAGCCCACTTGTTGGGTGACTGCGTACCTTTTGTATAATGGGTCAGCGACTTAATTTTAGTAGCAAGGTTAACCGTTTAGGGGAGCCGTAGGGAAACCGAGTCTTAACTGGGCGAATTAGTTGCTAGGATTAGACCCGAAACCGAGTGATCTAGCCATGGGCAGGTTGAAGGTGAGGTAACACTTACTGGAGGACCGAACCGACTAATGTTGAAAAATTAGCGGATGACTTGTGGCTAGGGGTGAAAGGCCAATCAAACTCGGAGATAGCTGGTTCTCCCCGAAAGCTATTTAGGTAGCGCCTCGGACGAATACTACTGGGGGTAGAGCACTGTTAAGGCTAGGGGGTCATCCCGACTTACCAACCCTTTGCAAACTCCGAATACCAGTAAGTAATATCCGGGAGACACACGGCGGGTGCTAACGTCCGTCGTGAAGAGGGAAACAACCCAGACCGCCAGCTAAGGTCCCAAAGTTATAGCTAAGTGGGAAACGATGTGGGAAGGCTCAGACAGCCAGGATGTTGGCTTAGAAGCAGCCATCATTTAAAGAAAGCGTAATAGCTCACTGGTCGAGTCGGCCTGCGCGGAAGATTTAACGGGGCTAAGCTATACACCGAAGCTGCGGCAATGTGAACTTGTTCACATTGGGTAGGGGAGCGTTCTGTAAGCCGTTGAAGGTGCATTGTAAAGTGTGCTGGAGGTATCAGAAGTGCGAATGCTGACATGAGTAACGATAAAGGGAGTGAAAAACTCCCTCGCCGGAAGATCAAGGGTTCCTGTCCAACGTTAATCGGGGCAGGGTAAGTCGACCCCTAAGGCGAGGCCGAAAGGCGTAGTCGATGGGAAACGGGTTAATATTCCCGTACTTCTTATAATTGCGATGGAGGGACGGAGAAGGCTAGGTGAGCCTGGCGACGGTTGTCCAGGTCCAAGTATGTAGGCTGATGGTTTAGGCAAATCCGGACCATCTTAAGGCTGAGATACGATGTCGAGCTACTACGGTAGTGAAGTCATTGATGCCATGCTTCCGGGAAAAGCTTCTAAGCTTCAGATTATAAGAAATCGTACCCCAAACCGACACAGGTGATCAGGTAGAGAATACCAAGGCGCTTGAGAGAACTCGGGTGAAGGAACTAGGCAAAATGGTACCGTAACTTCGGGAGAAGGTACGCTCCTAGCGGTGATGAGACTTGCTCTCTAAGCTGCCGGGAGTCGCAGATACCAGGTGGCTGCAACTGTTTATTAAAAACACAGCACTGTGCAAAATCGAAAGATGACGTATACGGTGTGACGCCTGCCCGGTGCCGGAAGGTTAATTGATGGGGTTAGACTTCGGTCGAAGCTCTTGATCGAAGCCCCGGTAAACGGCGGCCGTAACTATAACGGTCCTAAGGTAGCGAAATTCCTTGTCGGGTAAGTTCCGACCTGCACGAATGGCGTAATGATGGCCACGCTGTCTCCACCCGAGACTCAGTGAAATTGAAATCGCAGTGAAGATGCTGTGTACCCGCGGCTAGACGGAAAGACCCCGTGAACCTTTACTATAGCTTGGCACTGAACATTGACCCTACATGTGTAGGATAGGTGGGAGACGTTGAAGCAACCGCGCCAGTGGTTGTGGAGTCAATCTTGAAATACCACCCTTGTATGCTTGATGTTCTAACGTCGACCCCTTATCGGGGTTACGGACAGTGCCTGGTGGGTAGTTTGACTGGGGCGGTCTCCTCCCAAAGAGTAACGGAGGAGCACGAAGGTGGGCTAATCACGGTCGGACATCGTGAGGTTAGTGCAATGGCATAAGCCCGCTTGACTGCGAGAATGACAATTCGAGCAGGTGCGAAAGCAGGTCATAGTGATCCGGTGGTTCTGAATGGAAGGGCCATCGCTCAACGGATAAAAGGTACTCCGGGGATAACAGGCTGATACCGCCCAAGAGTTCATATCGACGGCGGTGTTTGGCACCTCGATGTCGGCTCATCACATCCTGGGGCTGAAGTCGGTCCCAAGGGTATGGCTGTTCGCCATTTAAAGTGGTACGCGAGCTGGGTTTAGAACGTCGTGAGACAGTTCGGTCCCTATCTGCCGTGGGCGTTGGATGATTGAGAGGGGCTGCTCCTAGTACGAGAGGACCGGAGTGGACGAACCGCTGGTGTTCGGGTTGTATCGCCAGATGCATTGCCCGGTAGCTAAGTTCGGAATCGATAACCGCTGAAAGCATCTAAGCGGGAAGCGAGCCTCAAGATGAGTCATCCCTAGACCTTTAAGGTCTCTAAAGGGTTGTTGAAGACTACAACGTTGATAGGTCAGGTGTGTAAGTGCTGTGAGGCATTGAGCTAACTGATACTAATTGCCCGTGAGGCTTAACCATACAACACCCAAGGGGTTTTTCTTCTCAAAAGAGAAGAGACGGACTCTACAAACGCTTGAATGCGTGTTGAGAACAACTAGTTAGATTTTCCCAGATTGCTATTTATTGCCATAAGGCAATAAATAAAACAGAATTTGCTTGGCGACCATAGCGTTATGGACCCACCTGATCCCATGCCGAACTCAGTAGTGAAACGTAATAGCGCCGATGGTAGTGTGGGGTCTCCCCATGTGAGAGTAGGACATCGCCAGGCTTCAAATTTTAAAAGGCCATCCGTAAGGATGGCCTTTTTTCGTTTATAACGAAAAAAATAATGACATATATTAAGATTGATCTATCATTTCCTATATTTCCTATATTTCCTATATTTCCTATATTATACCAATCTAACTAAAATTATGATCTAATTAAAGCCATCATTTTTAAATGAGATTCGCTATGGACAGCCTAAACAATACCGACTTTAAAAAGCTTGCTCGCCAACAAAAAACAATTCAAATGAAAATGAGATTACTTGCCTTGGAGCACTTCAAGGAAGGTAAATCTCGTACTCAAATTGCTAAATATCTCAAAGTTAGCCGAACAAGTGTTAATAAATGGGTGAGTGTCTTTCTTGAAGAAGGCTTAGAAGGGCTTCAAGAAAAAACGCGTAGTGGTCGCCCTGCATTTCTCTCACCTAAACAACGTGAGCAGCTATCCAATTATATTAAACTTAAAGCTCAAGACTCTTCTGGCGGGCGATTAATAGGCGCGGATATTCATGCTTACATTCTCAAAGAATTTGATAAAAACTACCACCCAGATTCTATCTATTATCTACTTAAGCGCATGGGCTTTTCGTGGATAACATCACGGTCAAAACATCCAAAACAATCACAGCAAGCTCAGGATAATTTTAAAAAAATTTAAAATTGAAATGATCCTTAAGATCCCAGGATATATAGCGCTCGATAAGGTCGATGTATGGTTTCAAGATGAAGCAAGATTTGGACAACAAAATACCACTACCCGTCTTTGGGCTGAACGAGGAACTCGACCAAGAGCGATAAAACAACAGCAGTTTGAATATGCTTATCTATTTGGTTCGGTGTGCCCAGCAAGAGGAGTTGGTGAGGCGTTAGTGGTACCTTGGGTAAATAAAGAAATAATGACTGAGCACCTTGCTCAGATATCACGAACCACAGAAAAAGGTCGTTATGCTATTGTAGTGATGGATGGTGCAGGCTGGCATACTGACGATATTGCTAATCCGTTTAATAATCTAAGCATCATCAAACTTCCACCATATTCCCCAGAACTTAACCCAATAGAACAAGTTTGGAGTTGGTTACGACAACACTATCTCGCTAATCAAAATTTTTCTGATTATAACGACATTCTCGATAAGGTCTGCCTTGCATGGAATCAGTTTAATGAATCGGCTTCACGCATCACTAGAATGTGTTCAAGAGATTGGATCAACCTGACCAGTTAATTTTCCAGATTGGTATTATTCTTATGAAAAAAACCGCCTTGCGGCGGTTATATGTTTGAATGATTATTAGCTTTTCATCATTAGCTGGTAGCCAATATAACAAGCAAACAAACTGACGGTTACGTTAAGTACGATATTTAACCCAGCTTTGATAAACTCACCTTGCTGCATCATTACAATGTTATCCATTGAAAAGGTAGAGAAGGTGGTTAATGCACCAAGAAAGCCTAGGCCTATCATTGGACGCCATGGTGCTGCTTCTATCATTCCTTGATTTAGCCCTGACATTAATAGCCCCATAATTAGCGAGCCAATAATATTGACGGTTAATGTTCCGTATGGGAAGCCACGGCCAAATAAAATAACGCAAAGCTCAGAAATTAAGTATCGTGAGCAGGCGCCGAATGCACCACCGATTGCGATGAATCCTAGTAATAAATATTGGCTCATTGGTATCTCGTTTCAGTTAAAGGTAATGATTAAAAAACGTCATAATAATCGCTTGTTGAGTTGGTTAATACTCTCGATAACTGCAATCATTGATTTAAGCGTATATTAAAATGTCTGTACATAGTTGGTTGTATAGCTACATTTATAGCATCATAATCATAACTAAGAAATTCACTATTGAGCGTTAGCTCACGGAGATAAGCTATGTCGCTATATCAAACAATCTTGCTTGCTGTTAACCCTGAAGATAAATATGCTCATAAATTAATGGTGAAGGCCGGAGTTATTGCTGAGCAAAATCATGCTGAATTACACATTGCTTATGTTGAGCCTGGTGTTGGAAATGTTAGTTTTATTGATGTTGAAATTGAATTGCAAGAAGAGCATGACGCTATAGCAAAACAACGAATGACACAATTATCAGAGTTAGCTGCTGTATCGTCTTATCCTGTGGCAGGGTTACATATTGCTAATGGCGACATTGCGAAACATTTAGAAGAGCTTGCTGAAAAAATTGAAGCCAATTTGGTGATTACTGGTTATCACAAATCCAGTATTCATATTTTTGGTGATGTGAGTGAGACATTAGCGAAAAATCTTAAATGTGATGTACTTATTTCGCAATAATCTGTGTTGTGATTATCTGCAATAAAAAGCCGTGTAATTGCACGGCTTTTTGCTATCTGTCACTAGGTGTTGATTCTTTATTGGGAAACCATTGCGATCATA
Source organism: Photobacterium toruni (assembly GCF_024529955.1). Lineage (NCBI taxonomy): Bacteria > Pseudomonadati > Pseudomonadota > Gammaproteobacteria > Vibrionales > Vibrionaceae > Photobacterium > Photobacterium toruni. The sequence continues at coordinate 2,917,790 of NZ_AP024854.1, read as the reverse complement.
ACCTCAGTTATTATACTCAATCACTTACTTGTCGGAGTGCCATATGGCTGAGACCGCATTGCGGGATCCGTTGAACCTGATCAGGCTAATACCTGCGAAGGGAACAAGAGGTTATCTTTACTGCATATTCTTATCGAGGATCACTGTACGTATTTGATGATGCATAACTGTATGCATAGCTCTTGTTTACGCCCATCTGATAAGCACTTTTCCCTATAACATTAAAGGAAATTGCTGTGTCGAATCGCAAGCAAGCGAGATTGGAAGCGAAACAATTTATCGAGTCATTAACGGCTCAACCCTATCCTAATTCACGAAAAGTCTATGTTGTTGGTAGTCGTGCTGATATTGCAGTACCGATGCGAGAAATTGCTTTAGCTGATAGCCTTATTAGTGGTCCTAAACAAAATCCCATTTTTGAACCGAACCAACCGATTCGTGTTTATGATACTTCTGGTTTTTATACCGATCCTGAGCACTCTATAGATATTTATCGTGGTTTGCCCCCAGTGCGCCAAGCGTGGATCATTGAACGTAATGACACTGAATTATTATCTGATTTAAGTTCTGATTACGCTAATGAGCGTTTGCATGATCAGAGTTTGGATTCATTGCGTTTTAATCAGCGCGCTCCAACTCGACGTGCTAATAACGGTAAGAGTGTTACTCAATTGCATTACGCCCGCCAAGGTATTGTTACGCCTGAAATGGAATATATTGCGATTCGCGAAAACATGGGGCGAGGATATTATGATGATGAAATGCTAAACCAACAACATTCCGGCGTTAATTTTGGCGCTAATCTCCCTTTAAAGATCACACCTGAATTTGTTCGGCAAGAGGTTGCGGCTGGGCGTGCGATTATTCCTACAAATATCAATCACCCAGAAGTAGAACCAATGATTATTGGGCGTAATTTTTTAGTAAAGGTGAATGCCAACATTGGTAATTCAGCCGTGAGTTCATCCATTGAAGAAGAAGTTGAGAAATTAGTATGGTCGACTCGGTGGGGCGGCGATACGGTAATGGATTTATCAACGGGACGTAATATCCATGAAACGCGGGAATGGATCATTCGTAATAGCCCAGTACCGATTGGAACGGTACCGATGTATCAAGCATTGGAGAAAGTAAATGGAGTTGCGGAAAATCTAAACTGGGCTGTTTTTCGCGATACGTTATTAGAACAAGCTGAACAAGGTGTCGATTACTTTACTATTCATGCTGGAGTTTTATTACGTTATGTGCCAATGACGGCTCGACGGGTGACTGGGATTGTTTCTCGTGGCGGCTCAATCATGGCTAAGTGGTGTTTAGCACATCATCAAGAAAGTTTTTTGTATGAAAATTTCCGCAGTATTTGTGAGATTTGTGCTCAATATGATATTACGCTCTCTCTCGGTGACGGTTTGCGACCAGGCTCTATTGCTGATGCCAACGATGAAGCGCAGTTTAGTGAGCTGCGTACTTTAGGTGAGCTAACAAAAATCGCGTGGGAATATGATGTTCAGGTCATGATTGAAGGTCCGGGTCATGTGCCAATGCATATGATTAAGGCCAATATGGATGAGCAACTTAAACATTGTCATGAAGCGCCATTTTATACGCTTGGACCTCTTACAACAGATATTGCGCCCGGTTATGATCATATTACTTCTGGTATTGGTGCTGCCATGATTGGTTGGTATGGCTGTGCAATGCTGTGTTATGTCACGCCCAAAGAGCATTTAGGATTACCCAATAAAGATGATGTAAAAGTCGGTTTGATCACGTACAAGTTGTGTGCGCATGCGGCAGACTTAGCTAAAGGCCACCCCGGGGCACAAGTTCGTGATAATGCATTATCTAAAGCACGGTTTGAGTTTCGCTGGGAAGATCAATTTAATCTAGGCCTTGACCCACAAACTGCTCGAGATTATCACGATCAAACTTTACCGCAAGAATCTGGCAAAGTAGCCCACTTTTGTTCTATGTGTGGACCTAAATTTTGCTCAATGAAAATCTCTCAAGAAGTTCGAGATTACGCGAAAACGCTATCACCAATAGGTATTAGACAGAGTGATAACCCTCGTGTCGAGATGGAACAAAAAGCGGCTGAATTTCGCGCTCGTGGCAGTGAATTGTATCACCCTGCTAAAGAGGATTAACCAATGAGCACGTTATCGTTACCCCCTCATCTAATACCATTATTAATGCATATCGAACCTCTATTAATACCCGCTGAGTTATACCAACTAGGCGAAACGGTGACAGTAACCGTTCATAGCAGTGAGCCTTTAATACATATCAAGACCATCGTTAAGGAGTGTTCATTAGCGTTTAATTTTGTTACTGCAGATGAGGCGTGTACCCCGCCAACGTATCAAATATGGGATCAGTGGCTCGCCCCTTTTGCTGAATTGGCTGAGTTGCAACAAAAAGTCGCGGCCAATCCTAGTTTTGTCGTCTGTGGGTTTCCCGTAAATGATGGTTGTGTTGATATTTGGCATCATCAAGGGCAGGCTCGAGCTGTGTATTGTCATCATAGTGGCGCTAGTGAAGCACAACGAGCAATGTTGTTGGTAGCACTTGCACTTGATTATCCATTGGACGATGCGTTGGTATTAGCACGTGCTTATGCGCGGAGTTATCACGAATATAGTTATCAAGATCATAATCAGGATGCTCAAAGCGAACCAGTTTGGCCAACAGAAGCTAAAGTTTTTCCTCGTGCTTTAACGATAAATCATCCTCAAATCAAACAACTTGGATGGTTAATTGATGGTCAAGAGCTGGCTCCTTTTGCAGCTTTAGAGACAAGGCAACTTGGTTTGTATGCCGTTGTTGATAGCAGTGATTGGATTAAACGAGTCTTAGATCTTGGTGTTAATACCACCCAATTACGAATTAAAAATCCACAAACCTCTGATCTGGAACACCAGATTCAATGTGCTGTGACTGCTGGAGAATCAGTTTCAGCCCCCGTATTTATTAATGATTATTGGCTGCTGGCAATCAAATACCATGCTTATGGGGTTCACCTTGGCCAAGACGATCTTGATAGCGCTAATTTAGTTGCGATTCAACAAGCGGGATTACGACTTGGTATTTCTACCCATGGTTATTATGAAATTTTACGCGCACTTGAATATCAACCCAGCTATATCGCTTTGGGGCATATTTTTGCGACATCAACCAAAGATATGCCGTCATTGCCTCAAGGTGTGGCTCGATTAGCACTTTATCAAAAATTGATTGGTGATCGAGTACCCACTGTGGCGATTGGTGGCATTACCATTGAGCGGGCCGCAAAAGTGTGGCGCACCGGGGTTACTGGGGTGGCAGTTGTGAGTGCGATTACTCAAGCGGCCGATCCTGCATTTACGATCACTAAACTGCACAATATATTGGTGCCTAACGTTGAATATGTGGCTGCAGGAGGGCGGAATGATAAACACTGCGCTCTCTGATGCTGAATTTATGCGTTATAGCCGCCAGTTAATGGTGACTGATATTGCTGAATCTGGACAGCAACAACTGAAAAATACGCAAGTGTTAATTGTTGGTGGTGGTGGTTTAGGCTCAGCGGTTGGACTTTATTTGGCGGCGACTGGCGTAGGTACGATTGTCATTGCTGATGATGATGTGGTTGACGTGTCAAATTTACAGCGCCAAGTTTTGTATCGTGCAGCAGACGTTGGGTCTAATAAAGCGCAGGCTGCGTGTGCTCAAATGCGCGCGTTAAATCCGCTTAATCGTTACCGCGCGGTCACAACTAGATTAGCCGGTTTGCAATTAGCGTTAGAAGTAGATCAAGCTGATATTGTAGTTGATTGCAGTGATAATTTTTCGACTCGCTATGCGATTAATGATGCCTGTTTTGCTGCGAGAAAATACTTAGTTTCAGGCGCTGCAATCGGCTGGCAAGGACAGTTAATGACGTTTGATTTTAGGGCTGGGATTGGACCTTGTTATCAATGTTTATTGCCTCAAGCTGTATCAAATACGGCTAAAGTGCGTAATTGCCGCAGTGGTGGCATTGTGGGACCCGTGGTGGGAATTATTGGTTCGATGCAGGCGCTTGCAGTCATAAAAGTGATTGTTGAGACGGAGAGGGTTGATGTGAATTACCTTTCTCAATTTGATGGATCACAAGGGCACTGGCGCCAATTTGGCATCAAGATTGATCAACAGTGCTCTGTTTGTGGTGAACACTCACTTGTTAATGGAGGTATTGTTTAATGACAATAATAACCGTCTGGTTAAATGATCAAGCTGTTGAGTGTCAATCACAGCAATGTTTAGTTGAGTTAGTTGAGCAATTATCACTACCTACTATGGGGGCTGCGATTGCGGTAAATCAAGCCATTATTACGCGCAGTGAATGGTCAACAACAGTACTGAACCATCACGATCAGATCTCGCTCTTTCAAGTCATTGCTGGAGGCTAACATGCTCACTATTGCTGATAAAACATTTAGTTCGCGGTTATTTACTGGAACGGGTAAATATTCTCATCGTGATGTGATGACCGCATCGTTATTAGCTTCTGAATCACAATTGGTCACTATGGCTTTGAAACGGGTTGATTTAGTCCGTCAAGCGGACGATATTTTAGCACCTTTAATAGCGGCTGGAGTTAACCTATTACCTAATACCTCTGGGGCTAAAAATGCTCAAGAAGCGATATTTGCTGCCCAATTAGCACGCGAAGCATTGGGGACCAATTGGCTCAAGTTAGAAATTCATCCTGATCCCAAATACTTAATGCCCGATCCAATTGAAACATTAAAAGCGGCTGAGCAGTTAGTGAAACAAGGCTTTGTGGTATTGCCTTATTGTCATGCTGATCCAGTGTTATGTAAGCGTTTAGAAGATGTTGGTTGTGCGGCGGTGATGCCATTAGGATCGCCGATAGGTTCAAATAAAGGCTTAGTTTCTGGTGATTTTCTACAAATAATTATTGATCAAGCACAGATACCAGTAATTATAGATGCAGGAATTGGTGCTCCGTCTGATGCTGCAGCGGCAATGGAAATGGGAGCAGATGCGGTGTTAGTTAACACTGCTATTGCGACTGCTGTTGATCCGGTTGCGATGGGTGAAGCTTTTAAGTGGGCGGTTATTAGTGGTCGTATGGCTTATAACGCGGGATTAGCAGGTAAAATGAGTCATGCTGTAGCATCTAGTCCATTAACGGCTTTTCTCGATAGTGAATGCTAAGGAGCGAGAATGAGCTTTGTAAAGGTATGGCAGCAATTGGATTGGGATGATATTCGACTGTCGATTTATGCTAAAACGGCTGCTGATGTTGAACGTGCGCTGGCTAAACCGCAGTGTGATATTGATGATTTTAAAGCGTTAATCTCTCCCGCAGCAGAGCCTTATTTAGAGCAGATAGCGCAACAAGCAACGTTATTAACGCGGCAGCGGTTTGGTTATACGATACATTTTTATGTGCCATTATACCTCTCCAACCTGTGTGCTAATGCGTGTACTTATTGTGGTTTTTCAATGGAAAATCGCATTAAGCGACGTACATTAACTCCTGCTGATATTGAACGTGAATGTGTCGCAATTAAAGCACTTCAGTTTGACAGTGTGTTGTTGGTAACGGGTGAGCATCAAACTAAAGTGGATATGGAGTATTTTAGGCACACATTGCCTCAAATTAAATGCCACTTTAACCATGTTGCGATGGAAGTTCAGCCACTTGAACAACAGCAATATCGAGAGCTGAAAGGTTTAGGTTTAGATGCGGTGATGGTGTATCAAGAAACCTATCATGCTCGTACTTATGCTAAGCACCACTTACGCGGCAATAAAACCAATTTTGATTATCGGCTCGAAACGCCTGATCGTTTGGCACAAGCTGGTATTGATAAAATAGGCATAGGAGCGTTATTGGGAATGGAAGATTGGCGTACGGACAGTTTTTTTGTTGCGAGCCATCTGGCTTATCTTGAGCGCCAGTATTGGCAAAGTCGTTATTCGATTTCATTTCCACGTTTGCGACCCTGTACTGGCGGTATTGAGCCTAAATCAATAATGACTGATCGCCAGTTAGTGCAATTGATCTGTGCTTATCGGTTATTTAATCATGACGTTGAGTTGTCGTTATCCACTCGTGAATCAGCCCATTTTCGCGATAATGTCTTACCGTTAGGGGTTACAAGTATGTCAGCTGGCTCTAAAACGCAACCGGGCGGCTATGCCGATGACACGCCAGAGTTAGAGCAATTTGCAATCAGTGACGATCGCAGTGTGGCTGAGGTTGCAATGGCGGTGAAGCGACGAGGATTTGAGGTAGTATGGAAAGACTGGGATGCGGTTTACTCGGGGTAACCACATTAACAGGCCGTAATAAGCCAGCGCAAAGGTGATGCACTGGCTTTTTTATTATTAATCTGACGTTATTATTAGCGTTGTAATGGTGCTGTTGCTTGAGTTAACCATGCTAAATCATCACCGTCTAAGGCTGGACTAATAACCTCAAACACGGTGTGGTGGTAATGGTTAAGCCACGCGAGTTCGATATCTGTTAATAAGCTTAAATCAATTAAACGCTTATCAATCGGGGCGCGAGTCAGAGATTCAAATCCCATTACCGACATATCACCTTGGGTTGCCACTTCTACTACTGCTTCAAGGTTTTCAATGCGAATGCCAAATGCATCAGCGCGGTAATATCCAGGTTCATTAGACAGCACCATGCCAGGTAGTAATGCGACTGGATTATAGGCTTTAGCGATCCGTTGTGGCCCTTCGTGCACACTTAGAAAATGACCGACGCCGTGACCAGTACCGTGATCATAATCAAACCCATGCGCCCATAAATGTTGACGGGCTAACGCATCAAGTTGACTCCCTGTTGTACCTTTTGGAAAGCGTGCAGATGCTAAAGCTATGTGGCCTTTTAACACTAAAGTAAAGGCTTGCTTAACCTCTTCTCCTGGCTGACCAATGGCAATGGTACGAGTAATATCAGTAGTGCCATCTGGGTATTGGCCACCTGAGTCGACCAAGTACACGGTATCCATTTGCAGTTTACTTGGCTGTGGTTGGTTAAGGTGATTGTAGTGACACATTGCCGCATTACCTGCAGCGGCAGAGATAGTATCAAAACTTACATCACTACAACTTGGATCTAATTGACGGAATTGCCATAGTTGATCGGATAATTGGGCTTCATCAAGTAAATGACCTGCCGCAACTTGTGCATCAACCCATGCGAGGAATTTTGCCATTGCCACACCATCACGAATATGACACGCCTTTATCCCCGCCATTTCAGTCGCATTTTTGGTAGCTTTAGGTAGTAAGGTTGGATTTGCAGCTTCAATCAACTGTGCGCCAGCGTCTTGAAGTTGTTGCGCTGCCCATGCATTACTGTTTGCTGAGTCAAACTGTACACGTTTACCTGAAAGAGCGGCTAAACCTGCGGCAAGTTGCTCTGGCTCGCGGATATTTACCCCGTTACCTACATGGGTTGCAAAACCTTCAGGTAAGCGGTGGCTATCGATATAGAAATTAACTGATGCGTCGCTATGTATCACCGCAGCTGAAAGCAGAACGGGTAGACAATGGACATCATCACCACGAATATTGAGCAGCCAAGCAATGCTATCAAGCTGACTTAAAAAGGCAGCATCCGCTTTGTGTTTTTTAAGCAATGCCGCAATTTGTTCCCGCTTCTCTGTACTTGATTGACCGACATATTCTAAGCCCATCAATTGAGCATCAGACAATACAGGTGCTGGGCGGTCTAGCCATAGAACATCAATTGGGTTTTCGGTTACGCACACTAGGTCTAATTCACCATCAATAGTGGTGGTGGCATTTTTAAGCCATGCTGCACTGTGTAAGCGAGCGTCAATGGCAACTTTACTGCCCGCGGCTAAATTGTCTAATGCCCATTGTACTGGTGGTTGCTCTATAAGATGGCAGTATTGAAATACTTCCGCTGGTACTTGTTTACGCACTTGCACTACATATCGACCATCAACAAAAACAGCAGCATCATCACGAGTAATAATGGCAGCGCCAGCTGAGCCTGTGAATCCAGTTAACCAGTGTAGGCGTTCATTATGATCGGGAATGTATTCACCGAGAAACTCATCTTCGTGAGGGATCAATAATGCATCTAACTGATTTTCAGCGAGCCAGTGGCGGATTTGTTCAACACGTTGCGAAATTGCAGCTTGCATGTTTTCGTCCTTTAATTAAAGCATCATCTGAGTGATGACATAAACGGTGAACTTACAGAATATCAGCGAATATTAGGCTGAGTGAGTAAGTTGATGCGGTTACGTTAGCGTGTTTGGCGGTTGGCTTCAATTAGCTAATCGGTAATTGATTGGCATTTATTATATTTTCGAAGCGATCGTATTAACTGGAAATGGATAAGGGGTTATTATCATCATTGCAGATATTCCCAAAAGGAAAAATACTATTGAATATATACCATTTCTATTCATATCTCTAAAGCCGTAAACTTGGCGCGATCATCTTTTAGGAACCTCATATGACCTCGTCAACAACCTCTTCTACGGATACCAAACTCGTCACTTTGATGGTGGTTTTGGTTTTATTTAGCCCATTGGCTATTGATATTTATTTACCTGCTTTCCCTGCTATTGCTGATAGTTTCGGGGTTAATGCTATACGTGTACAAGATACCGTGACATGGTTTATGTTCAGCCTTGGTTTAGGACAATTATTGGCAGGGCCATTAGCGGATCGCTTTGGTCGGCGTCCGATTGCGTTAGCCGGTATTGTTATTTATGGTTTTAGCGCTTTGATGGCGTATTTAGCCTCCAATTTAGACATGTTATTAACCGCCCGTTTATTACAAGGGTTTGGTGCTTGTGCGACATCTGTTGCCGCATTCTCTGCGGTGCGTGATAGTTTTGGTGCTGAAAAAAGTGGTCGTATGATCAGTTATCTAAATGGTGCAATCTGTTTTATTCCCGCTTTAGCACCGTTATTAGGTACCTGGTTAACCCATCAATTTGGTTGGCGCTCAAATTTTAGTTTTATGGCGGGCTTTGCACTCGTTGCTGGGCTGTTCATTATGACAATGTTTAAAGAAACCCGTCCTACGAATACTCATGTGAGTGGCTCAACCTTAAGTTTAAGCCGTTATTGGTCGGTATTACGTGAGCCAACCTTTTTATACCATGCGAGTCTGTGCATGTTAGCAATGGCGGTTATTTTAGCCTATGTGACCTCCGCTCCTATATGGTTGATGAGTCATCTTGGGGCAGATATGAGCCAATTTACACTATGGTTTGGTATTAATGCGGCGTTAAATATTATGGCTTGTATGATCGCTCCGAAATTTATGGATCGATTCGGTACTCGTGGCACATTACAAACGGGGCTGATTATTTTAGCTGTTGCTGGTGGATTAATGCTGGCTCTGAGTTCGATTAATCAAGCATGGGCGTTTATGGTGCCTATTTTTATCTGTTCATTTGGGTTTGCGTTTGTATTGGGATCATCGGCAGGTAAAGCGTTAGCACCGTTTGGTGATCGCGCTGGTACAGCTGCGGCTTTGTTAGGTTTATTTCAGATGAGTGGCGCTGGAGTGATGGTAAGTTTAACTCAACGTTTAGATCTGACAACACCAATGCTGATGACATTACAGATGTGGTTATTGATTCCCGGATTATTTGTTTTATGGTCAAAATGGGGTAAAGGCTGGTATCAAGCTCCAGTAACGAACGAATAACGCCATTGCTAGTTTGAGAGAACAATAGCAATTATTGAGCCTGTTAGTTATCAGCTGACAGGCTTTTTATATGGAGAATGATAATGAGCATCACCAAGTAATATCGCTGAACTGGACATTTATTCAGTCTCCACTTAGCCTTACAACAGCAATGGATTTGTGGTTTTTGTAGAGTATTTGTTATGACGGAATGGTTAAGTAGCGGCATGATCTCGTTGTTAGCAGCAATGTCTGGTGCGACAGTGGCGAGTGTTATTACCACGCTATGGTTAAAGGGACGTTTTGAACAAACATTGCAATTACATCAGCAGCAAGCAGAAGCTGAGATACGATTATTGCAATTACGTGAGCAGCAATTACAACAGCAGTTAAACGATCGAAATCAAGAACTCGAACAGATGGATGATGAGCGTGATCGCCTAACCCATGAAATTCGACAGCTACATGGTAATTTATCGGCTGCGATTGAAAAAATGCGTCATTTTGAGGCTCTTCAAAATGAAAAACAGTATTTATTTGAGCAATTAGATAACTCTCGAATGATTAATGCAGGGCTTGAAGCTGATCTGCGTGAGCAAGATGCGCGTCACTTTGAAGAACAAAAATCGGCCGAAGAAAAAATTCAGATATTAGAAAATGCTGAAGAACGATTACGCGTCCAATTTGAAAGCCTTGCTAATAAATTGTTTGAGCATAAAACCCGCAGTGTCGATGAGCAGAATAAAATCAGTCTTCAGAGTTTATTAATGCCATTGAAAGAGCAGTTGGAAGGCTTTAAAAAACAAGTTAATGATAACTTCACACAAGAATCCCGCGAACGCCATACTTTGGTTCATCAAATTAATCACCTTAAACAACTCAACGAGCAGATGGCTCAGGAAGCTATCAACCTGACGCTAGCCCTTAAAGGTGATAATAAAGCTCAAGGTAATTGGGGAGAAGTGGTACTTGCACGGGTATTAACTGAATCTGGTTTACGTGAAGGGCATGAATATCAAACCCAAGTCAGCCTTGAAAATGAGCATGGCAAACGCTATCAGCCGGATGTGGTCGTACATTTACCGCAGCAAAAGGATGTGGTTGTTGATGCAAAAATGTCATTAGTGGCTTATGAACGGTTCTTTAATGCTGAAACTATAGCGGAACGAGAGCTGGCAATGGGGGAACATATTGCTTCAATGCGCGCGCATATGCGAGGCTTAAGTCGTAAAGATTACCATCAGCTGCATGGCGTTCAAAGTTTGGATTATGTGTTGATGTTTATTCCGGTTGAACCTGCTTTTCAAGCTGCGATTGCCGCTGATCCTAAGCTCATTCGCGATGCGATGGATCTTAATATCATGTTGGTCAGCCCGACGACTTTGCTGGTGGCACTGCGAACGATTAATAATTTATGGCGTAACGAACGTCAAAACCAAAACGCTAAAGAAATTGCAGAGCGAGCAGGAAAGCTTTATGACAAATTACGCTTATTTGTGACTGATATGGAAGGATTAGGCTCATCATTAGATAAAGCCAGCCAAAGTTACCATGGTGCCATGAATAAGTTAGTCAGTGGGCGGGGAAATATTATTCGCCAAGCTGAAAGCTTTAAGTTGCTTGGAGTCGAAGTGAAACGAGATATTAGCCCGCAATTAGTTGAAAAATCACAGTCACAGTTGCATGATGCGAGAGGTTTTTCACCTATACCTTCAACAACGGAATCTGATTTGTAGTGCTTAAGGGGTAAACCACTTTGAGCAAACGACAACCATCAAGTACACTAAGCCAGTTGAATAAATGAATTTAATCCTCGGTCGCTATTTTGTTGTCATGATGAAATGAGCGCGAGGACACATAATGGATTGAGCATGACGGACACCACACAAGACACGACCCACTTTGGCTTTCGTACCGTGGCCAAAGAGGAAAAAGCAACCATGGTTGCTGAAGTATTCCATTCAGTAGCGGCAAAGTACGACATTATGAATGATTTAATGTCGATGGGTATTCATCGCGTATGGAAACGCTTTACGATTGACTGCAGTGGTGTGCGCCGTGGCCAGCGAGTACTTGATTTAGGTGGTGGTACCGGTGACTTAACCGCTAAATTTTCGCGTATGGTGGGTGATAGTGGTCAGGTTATTCTGGCTGATATCAATAACTCAATGCTAAAAGTTGGTCGGAGTAAATTGCGTGATAATGGCATTGTAGGTAATGTCGGTTACGTACAAGCTAATGCAGAAGAACTGCCTTTTCCTGATAATTATTTTGATTGTATTACAATCAGTTTCTGCTTACGTAACGTTACCGATAAAGAACAAGCTTTACGTTCGATGTACCGCGTATTAAAACCGGGTGGTCGATTATTAGTGTTAGAGTTCTCTAAGCCAATTTTAGAACCTTTATCTAAAATATATGATGCTTACTCGTTCCATTTATTGCCTAAGATCGGTGAGATTATTGCTCATGATAGTGAAAGTTACCGCTATTTAGCAGAATCTATTCGCATGCACCCAGATCAAGAAACATTAAAAGGAATGATGGACGATGCTGGGTTTGATCAGACGACTTATTATAATTTAACTGGCGGTATTGTTGCTTTGCACCGTGGTTATAAGTTCTGAGGTTCCCTATGCCAATAGATGCATTTGTTACTGGCGCAGTAGAAACGGCGCTTAATCAGTTAGTAAAAGATGATGTTGATAGTCAACGTCGTTTATCACGCTTGCGCGGTAAAGTGATCAGCGTGATTCTGAATGAATTTGGCAAAACGTTATATTTTATTTTTAGCCAGCAAATTGATGTACTAGCGGTTTATGAAGGGGATGTCGATTGTCAACTGGCGTTAAATGTAACCGCATTACCTGAATTACGCCAACAAGCTAATGTGACTCAGCTAATTAAAGCCGACAAGTTATCTCTTGAAGGTGATTTACAATTAGCGCAGCATTTTTCAAGTTTGCTAAGCGGTTTAAAGCCCGATATTGAAGAAAAATTATCTCATTACAGTGGTGATGTTGTGGCTCATACTGTTGTTAGTGGGGTGAAATCGAGTGGTCAGTTTATTCAGCAACGGTTACTTAAGCGCCAGTTAAATTTAGCTCAAACACTAACGGAAGAGTGGAAATTATTTCCACAACCATTAGAAATAGCTTATTTTGCTGATCAAGTTGATGACTTGAAATCAGATGTTGCCTGTTTTGAGGCCCGATTAAATCAGTTACTTGAGCGATCATAGCCATGATGACTATTCGTGAATTTAAACGTCTTTACCGTATTATTGAAGTGCAATTACGTTATGGTTTGGATGATTTTATTCCGCAAGACCCACGTTCAGCATTACCGAAAAAATTACGTAAGTCGTTATTTTGGATTAAAAATGAGTACCCTGATACGCCTTTAGGGGAGCGATTGCGGTTAGCATTACAAGAACTGGGTCCGGTATGGATCAAGTTTGGGCAAATGATGTCGACTCGACGTGATTTGTTTCCGCCACATATCGCCGATCAATTAGCGTTATTACAAGATCAAGTGGCACCTTTTGATGGTCAGTTAGCAAAACGTACGATTGAAGCGTCACTAGGCGGTCCGATTGAACAATGGTTTGATGATTTTGATGAGGTTGCGTTAGCTTCTGCTTCCATTGCACAAGTCCATACCGCAACCATGAAAGAAAATGGTCGTGAAATTGTATTTAAAGTTATTCGACCTGATATTCGTCCTATTATTGAAGCTGATATTAAGCTGATGTACAGGATGGCCGAGATAGTTTCTCGGTTACAACCAGAAGCGCGTCGATTACGTCCGGTTGAAGTGGTAAGGGAATATGAAAAAACCTTACTTGATGAACTTGATTTAATGCGTGAAGCGGCAAACGGGATTCAACTTCGACGTAATTTTGAAGGTGATGATACTTTGTATGTGCCAGAAGTTTTCACTGATTATAGCAGTGTTAACCTACTGGTCATGGAGCGTATCTATGGTATTCAGGTATCGAATCTTGAAGCATTAAAAGCGAATGGCACCAATTTAAAATTATTATCAGAAAATGCAGTAAATATATTTTTTACGCAGGTATTCCGTGATAGTTTCTTTCACGCCGATATGCACCCTGGGAATATTTTTGTTTCCTATGAGCACCCACATGATCCACAATGGATAGCATTGGACTGTGGTATCGTCGGTACGCTTAATCGCGAAGACAAACGTTATTTGGCTGAAAATTTACTGGCTTTCTTTAATCGAGATTACCGTAAAGTGGCTGAATTGCATGTTGATTCAGGTTGGGTACCCGCAGATACCAATATTGACGCGTTTGAAGTTGCTATTCGTACCGTGTGTGAGCCCATATTTGAAAAGCCGTTATGTGAAATATCATTTGGGCATGTATTGTTGAATTTATTCAATACTGCACGTCGATTTAATATGGAAGTGCAGCCGCAATTAGTGTTGTTACAAAAGACATTGCTTTATGTTGAAGGTCTTGGACGACAGCTGTATCCACAACTTGATTTATGGGCAACAGCAAAACCTTTTTTAGAAGATTGGATGTCACGTCAAGTTGGCCCACAAGCCATTATTGATGCAGTAAAGAGTAAAGCGCCATTTTGGGCTGAAAAGTTACCAGAATTGCCTGAATTACTTTACGACAGTTTGCGCCAAGGCAAGGTTATGAATCAACGACTCGATACACTCTATGATAATTTCATGGATAGTCGGCGTAACCAAGGTAAGGCAAGATTTTATTTTGGTATTGGTGCCACCATGATGGTGTGTGCTGCCATACTTTTCGGTGATCATGTTACCTCCTATCCTACTATTGCAGTTGGAGCAGGCGCGGTATTTTGGTTGCTGGGATGGCGAGCCTGTCGAAAATAATCGATTTGGGTTTCGCCTATACTTATAGTTGCGTGTAACAACGCACTCCGTTATTAACCACATAAAGCTGAGGTAAAATAAGCATGGGTGGTATCAGTATCTGGCAATTATTAATTATTGCACTGATCATTGTTCTGTTGTTCGGAACTAAGAAGTTACGCACATTAGGTGGCGACTTAGGTTCTGCTGTTAAGGGTTTCAAAAAAGCAATTGGTGATGAAGATTCATCTGCACCTGCTGCTAAAAAAGAAACCACTGATGCAGATTTTGAGCAAAAGAAAATTACGGATGAGCAGCAAGCAGCTGATCAGACTAAAACGAGTCAAAAAGACAAAGAGCAGGTTTAAGACGTGTTTGATATCGGGTTCTGGGAGTTAGTGCTGATCTCCGTGGTGGGATTAGTAGTACTGGGGCCGGAACGTCTACCCGTTGCGATACGTACCGTATCGCAGTGGATAGGTGCAGCCCGTAATATGGCAAACTCAGTCAAAGATGAATTGACTCAGGAACTGAAAATTCAGGAACTGCAAGCCAATTTAAAAAAAGCTGAGCAAATGGGAATGAAGGACATCGCACCTGAATTGCAAGATTCGGTTGATGAACTTAAAAAAGTCGCATCTGATGTGCAACGTCCCTATGCTGATAAAAGCGAGCAACCCTCAGCAACGACTTCTAATAAGCAGGAATAAATTACATCACTATGTCGACTGTCGAAGATTCGCAGCCGTTATTCAGCCATTTACTTGAGCTGCGTACACGGATTCTGCGCTCTCTCATCAGCGTGCTGGTGGTTTTTGTCTGTATCGTTTGGTTTTCGAAAGACATTTATGCGTTTGTAGCAGCACCTTTGGTTGAGCGTATGCCAATCGGTGCCACTATGATCGCAACCGATGTTGCATCACCATTCTTTACACCGATAAAACTCACTTTAGTTACCGCTGTTTTTATTGCTGTACCAATGATTTTGTATCAACTGTGGGCTTTTGTAGCACCAGGTTTATACAAGCATGAACGTAAGCTTATTATGCCATTACTGGTTTCCAGCTCATTGCTGTTTTATGCCGGTGTTGCGTTTGCTTATTTCGTTGTGTTTCCATTGGTGTTTAAGTTTTTTACCAGCGTCGCTCCGCAAGGGGTTGAAGTTGCAACAGATATTTCAAGTTATCTCGATTTTGTATTATCGCTATTTATGGCGTTTGGTATTGCATTTGAGATCCCTGTCGCGATTATTCTGTTGTGTTGGACCGGTGCTACCGATCCTGAAACGTTACGCAGTAAACGCCCATATATTATTGTGGCCGCGTTTGTGGTTGGTATGTTGTTAACACCGCCTGATATTTTATCTCAGACTCTGTTAGCGGTGCCGATGTGCTTGTTGTTTGAAGTCGGTTTATTCTTCTCACGTTTTTACATTCGTAAAGATGATGAAGACGAATATGACGATGAAAACGAACCGCAAGACGTAAAGAGCATTAGCAAAGAATAGGGATTTATCCCCTGTGATGATGAAAAAAACCGACATTAGTGTCGGTTTTTTTATGTCTGTAATAATGCGATTATCACATGGTCAGTCAATTCGAGGCTCGATATACTGCTAATTATGATCGTTCATTAATCGATGGAAAAATAAATGATAGATATTGGCGTTAACCTTACCAATAGTCGATTTGATAAAGATCGTACCGAGGTTATTACACGCGCTCAAGCCGTTGGCGTAAAAGGATTGGTCATTACTGGTACCAGTATTGAGGAAAGTCTTGCTGCTCAGAAAATTGCGGAGCAGTGGCCAAATTATTGTTATAGCACTGCTGGTGTTCATCCCCACGATGCAGCCTCAGTAACTGATTTAGCCTTGCCACAACTTCGCGCTTTAGCACAATTACCGCAAGTGGTAGCAATTGGCGAATGTGGACTGGATTTTAATCGTGATTTTTCACCCCGTCCGCAACAAGAGGCGGTGTTTGAAGCCCAATTAGCGTTAGCCGCAGAGCTTAACTTACCCGTATTTATGCATTGTCGTGATGCTCATGAGCGGTTTTTAGCGATTCTAAAACCATGGCGCGATAAATTACCTGCAGCGGTTGTGCATTGCTTTACCGGTTCACAGCAAGAGTTAGCTGATTGTTTAGCGCTTGATTTACATATTGGTATTACGGGGTGGATCTGTGATGAGCGCCGTGGCACTGAGTTGCGTCAAATAGTGAAACATATTCCGAGTCAGCGATTGATGATTGAAACTGATAGTCCGTATTTATTACCGCGAGATTATCGTCCTAAGCCAAAATCTAGCCGTAATGAACCGTTGTATTTGCCGCATATCGCAGCGGTTATTGGTGAATGCCGTGGTGAAAATGCTACGCAGGTTGTCAATAATTCTTACCAAGTTAGCCAAGCTTTTTTTGCAATTTGATGCCACCTTGGTGGTGTGAGTGATACTATCAATATTCATTAATCTGTAAGGAGTTTACCGTGTCAGTATCTATTCAAGGTGCGTTTCCTGGACGTCGTATGCGTCGAGTTCGTAAGCATGATTTTAGTCGTCGTTTGATGGCGGAAAACCAGTTATCAGTTAATGATCTTATTTATCCGATGTTTGTACTTGAAGGTACCAATCGCCGTGAAAGTGTGGCTTCAATGCCGGGTATTGAGCGTTTATCAATTGATTTATTGTTAGAAGAAGCAGCGTATATCGCCAGTCTCGGTGTGCCTGCAATTGCATTATTTCCTGTGGTATCACAACCGTTTAAATCTGAATTAGCAGAAGAAGCGTATAACGTTGATGGTTTAGTACAAACAGCGGTTCGTGCATTAAAAGCGCATGTACCAGAGCTGGGTGTGATCACTGATGTCGCTTTAGATCCGTTCACGGTTCATGGTCAAGATGGCATCATTGATGATGAAGGTTATGTACTTAATGACATCACTACTGATATTTTGATCAAACAAGCGTTATCTCACGCAGAGGCTGGGGCTGACGTTGTTGCACCTTCCGATATGATGGATGGCCGTATTGGTGCAATCCGTGAAGCATTAGAACAAGCGGGTCATATTAATACGCAAATTATGGCTTACTCAGCGAAATATGCGTCAAATTACTATGGCCCGTTTCGTGATGCAGTAGGGTCAAGCAGTAATCTTAAAGGCGGTGATAAGAAAACCTACCAAATGGATCCTGCTAACAGCGATGAAGCCTTGCATGAAGTGGCAATGGATATCAGCGAAGGTGCTGATATGGTGATGGTAAAACCAGGGATGCCTTATCTTGATGTGGTACGCCGCGTGAAATCGGAACTACAAGTACCGACCTATGCTTACCAAGTGTCTGGTGAGTATGCGATGCACATGGCGGCATTCCAAAATGGTTGGCTTAAAGAGCGTGAAACCGTGATGGAATCACTAATGTGCTTTAAACGTGCAGGTGCTGATGGTGTGTTGACCTATTTCGCTAAAACTGTAGCGGAATGGTTGGCGGCAGAAGGCGCTGAACGAGGGTTAAACTTGAAAAAATAACGTTTATTGAGCGTGATAAAGCGAGCTGAGGCTCGCTTTTTTTATGGCAAATTTCCGCTACGGTTTTACATTACGATTGATCGGATTTTGCAATGAAATTAAGGTTTCTGTTGATTGAACCTCTTCAATGGCTTGCAGTTTATTAATCAGTACATGCTGCAATTCTTCTATTGAATGACACATCAATTTAACGAAAATATTGTAAGCCCCTGTGGTGTAATAAGCTTCGACCACTTCATCTAATTGATTGAGTTTTTCAAGCGCAGAATGATAATCACGTGCGGCATAAAGATTGATACCAATAAAACAACATACGTCATAGCCTAATAATTTAGGGTTAACTATTACTTCTGTGCCAGTAATAATTTGAGAAGTACGCATTTTTTCAACCCTAACATGCACTGTAGCAGGACTAACGTTGAAGCGTTTTGCCATTTCAGCGTAGGGAACTCGCGCATCTGTCATTAGCGCATTAAGAATGTCGCGATCTAAATCATCGATGCGAACAGCTATATTCATCATAATTCCTTTTCAGCAAGGTAAGTTATTCGCATGCTGCGAGCTGGCGTTATCTTATCCTTATGTTAGGTTGTGATACCAGAGCCAAGCTTGATTTGTAGTGCTATAATTCGCCGCCTAAAGCTTCTATCTCCAATAATGGGTGAGATAGATATTGTTTGATATCGGAGAATGCAGTGCAACTAGCCTTACTTTGTGAAGTTCCTCAACGTCAGTCTGAATTAGATCAACTTGCCGCCCGCTGGGGATTGACGCATGATGAGCACAGCTGCTTTGCGTTAGTGTTAACCGCTAACCAATTAGAACTGCGTAAGTTAGATGAGCCTAAACTTGGTGCTGTATTTGTTGATTTAGCCAGTGGTGCAGTCGCGCACCGACGTAAATTTGGTGGTGGGCGCGGACAGGCGATCGCTAAAGCGGTAGGGCTAAAAAATGGCTTAACACCAACGGTATTAGATGCAACAGCAGGCTTAGGGCGGGATGCTTTTGTATTAGCATCATTAGGTTGTAAAGTGCAATTGGTTGAACGACATCCGGTTGTGGCAGCGTTACTTGATGATGGTTTAGCTCGTGCTAAAGCTGATCCTGAAATTGGTCACTGGGTTAGTGAGCGGATGCAGTTATTACATGCTTCAAGTCAAGATGCATTGTTGCAACTGGCTGCGGATAAAGATTTTGTCGCGCCAGAAGTGATTTATTTAGATCCAATGTATCCGCATAAAAAGAAATCAGCGTTAGTTAAAAAAGAGATGCGGGTATTTCAAACCTTGGTTGGTGCTGATTTAGATGCTGATGAACTGTTTGCTCCAGCATATGCATTAGCGACAAAACGAATAGTGGTTAAACGTCCTGATTATGCTGAATTTTTAGCAAATGCGAAGCCTTCGATGGCGATTGAGACAAAGAAAAACCGGTTTGATATTTATGTGAAAGCGGGTATGAAAAAGAATGATGAACCACAGTAAAACAATTTACAAATTTAGTGTTTAAGTGCACACTCAAAAGATATAGTTACGAATAGTTATCGTTTCATATTGCAAGGCAAATTAGCTGAGTGGGGGTGTGTTGATGGTAAAATCTTTGTGTAAGTATCGTCGTGCTGAAATAGCCGATCAATTTGCAATGATCACTAAGATAGTCAGTGAACCCACGTTTATTTGCGCGAGTTGTACCCGTGTCGCGAGTGATCAACGTTATTTATGTAAGCCAAGCCGTTTAATAAATACTACTGCATCAATAGCACCACCGAGTACGCCTGTTATGGCATTGGCAGCCTCGGTATCATCCCTTTCTAAACCAATAGCAACTGGGGTTGAGATGGTAACCGTTGTTAAACAAGCTGAGGTGCTTGAAGATCCAAATAGATTGTTAGAACAAACGGAAAAGCTTAAAAAATTAGCCAAGAAAAAAAACAAGCTCTTAAAAAAAGCGGCTAAAGCGGCAAAGAAATTTGATAAGCAATTACGTAAAACAAAACAAACACTTGGGCTAACATTCTGATGTAACATTAACAGTATAATAAACACCAATAAAAAAGCCTCCCTAATGGGAGGCTTTTTTATTGGTGTTTATTAGTCAGCGTGTTTAATTAAAACAGCCATCATTACGCCAACAATCACCGATACCATAATACCTGAAACAATAAGCCAAGGAAGCATATCCATAACAGTTATCCAAATGTTAAATAAAAAAGGCTGAGTGGCTATTGAAGCGTGTTTATCGGTTAGGAGCAATGGGGTAGATATACCTTGTAATGGCTGTTTACATATAGAAACATGTTAATGTGAAAACTGTTATCCAGACGAAAAAAAAGCGCCATCATGGCGCTTTTTTCATTGTTAAAATTTAAGCGAGATCGGGTTTTGCAAGTTGTAGCGCTTGACGTGAAACGTCTGCTGCAGCTTGCGTGTCACCTAGTTGCTCAAGAGTTGCGACTAGGTGAGCGTAATCCGTCACATCAGGTCGAATAGCAAGGGCTTTTTCTAAGTGATCTTTAGCAGCTTGCCATTGTTTATCAGCCATCAGCATCTGCCCTAACGCACTTTGTAAGGCTGGGTTATTACTATTGTTAGCCAATAAATCTTGTAAGCTAACAATTGCAGGGTGGCGATCTGGCAGGGTGAGTTGTGGCATTAAACTAATTAACGCTTGATCAGGACTTTTCTTGATGGCATCACGTAAGATTGGAAATGCATCAACATCAGCATGGCGAACGATCATCTGTTTAACAAAGCACGCGACTAGCGCTGGATTGTGTTTGTCTTTACGGTTAACACTGTTCCAGTAACCCATTAAGCCATCGCTGCCATTTTGTTGGCTAAGATGGTGCATTTGACCACACTGCGCTTGAACATCAAGTTGAGAGGCTTCTGTGGCAGTAATTACGTCTGCTTTAGTTAATTGAGGCAGCAATACTTGGAGTGCTTTCCAATCTTCTAATTGTAAGTAACACTGTTTGAGTAGGCTCAGTATCATTGGATTACGTGGGCTGGTTGACTGCACGTCTTGCAATGTTGCCAGCGCCTGCTCAAATTGTTGTTGGCGAATTTGAAGCTTAGCGCGCGTCAGTGCGACAGCAAGGCTTTCAGTATCTTGCTCTGCTGCGAGTTGTAAAAATTGATCTCGCTGTTGAGTTTTACCTAGACCTTGTGCAGCTTCTGCAGCAGCCAAGTAGTTTAGAATCGGCGCATCGCTAAATTTTGCTGATTTAGACAACATTTTTTCAGCGGCTTTCCACTCACCTTCTGCAACTTTTAATAGGCCTTCTGCGGTGTTGCGGCGTGCATTACGCACTTGGCGACCACTAAACCAACCACGGGTTGAACTACCAAAAGAAAACAAGCGACGTAAAATAAATTCAAGTACAAAAAAGATCGCAACGATAGCAATCGCAACGATGATCAGTGTTGTTAAACTCATTTCAATGGTTTGATTGGCAAACGAGATCAATACATAACCTTGATGGCCTGCAAGATCGGGGCTGACAATGATACCGGCAATCAAAGCGATGACCAATAACAACAATTTAATCATTATTTAGTCTCCTCTTTAGTGGTGTAAGTCACTACCGCTTTAGTATTTGTTGTTTTGTCTGCAGTAGTTGCTTGTTTGATATGTTTCTCTACCGCTTTCTTTTCTACAGGTACTGCACTTTTCGGTGCTGACTGGGGCGTTTTCACGGCAACAGGTTCGCTAAGAGCGGTCATTTTATTGCGTAATACTTGATTAACCAATTTAGTGATCAATGCTTGTGATTGCAATTTAGTCGGATAATCAACAGCGACATTTTGTTGTTCTAGTTGTTGTAGGCCAGCAATAAAGCTTTGAGTTTTTGGTGAGGATAAGTCGTAGTACTGTTGTGACCACTTGATCGCTGTCACAATAGAATCACGGTAAACTTGACCTTGATCGCGGTATACAGCGGCAATAGCTGTTTCAAGTTTATTGGTGATATTCTGCTGAAGATAGAAATCTTGCTGTGGTGATAGTAGCGGTACAACACTGCCATCACGCTTGCGGTAAGTAATGAAATTCTCACTAAAGTTTTTAAGTGATGTTATTAAGTTATTTTTCCAATCAGTCACCGATTGGCTAACGGTTGGATTTTGTTGCGGCTCTGCTTTTGCTAAGATCGCATTAGCTAACGGTAGGCTATCAATACTGTTTTCAAGGCTATTAAGGCGCAATACGATACCATCACGATCAACCACGGTGATTGATTTTAATGCGGTAATATCATTGCTCATTGCTTGACGTAGGTTTTTAAGACTTGGGTCATTAAGCTCTGCAATACGGTGATCAGCAGCTTCAAGCAATAATGTTGCACTGGTTACATCATGTTCTAGCCATAGTTTACGACCTGCCATTTTAACCAAATAATCAGCTTCTGCTAATAACCAATCGTTAGGCTCTTGGCCTTTTAAATCAGCAATCGCAGTTTGAATGGAATCAATGGATTTTTGTTGTTGGCTAATGCCCTGCTCAACCTTTTGCTGGGCTGTGTTAAGTTCATTATTTACCATCGCGATAGTTTGTTGTTGGTCGCTTTGCATTGCCGTTTTCATGGTGGCGATTTGTTGTTGTAAAGCGGCAACTTGCTGTTGTTGTAGTAGACCTTGCTGATGACCGTGATAGTAAAGACCACCACCGAGTGCTAATACCAGCGCAATAGCAACCCAACCTGTTTTGCTACCTGAGTTTTTTTGTTTAGCGGCAATAGGTGCTGTTTTGGTTGTGTTTGAAGCAGTAACCGTAGCTTTTTCTTTCGATGATGGCGCTGCAGTTGAGTTTGTGTTGGTTGTTTTGTCTGTCATCCTAATTATTCCGTTAGCTTACGTTGCTTTTTAGGAACGTGAATAAGGCCTGATTAGCGGCACTTCCCACGGTGGAAATATGTTTGTAGCCAAGTGTCGATGCTTGGTTTGCGATTCGTTGACTCGGTACGAAAAGATGGCAATTATAAAGCCAAGCCAAATCCTCTATTGGGATTAATCCCGTTAAGTATATTAATTGTTCACCGCTTGTGACAACTAGAGCCTGTATTTGCTGTTGTTGCCATTGTTGGATTAATTGTGTTGCATCGAGATCAAGCCAACATCGTTGATAAGTTTCACAATAACTGACTTGAGCTTGGCGAGCGGTTAATGCTTGATAGATTAATTCGCGACCACCATTACCTCGTAAAATTAATACCCTACGTTGGCGAATATTTGCCAGTTCAGGTAAGGCTAATAGCGCTTCGCTATCATGACTACCTATTGGTGAACTCACGGGTTGTTGACAAGCTTGTGCTAAAGCAGCAGCTGTCTTATCGCCAACGGCTATATAATGCATGTTTTCTGGCCATTCTGCACCTTGTGAAATCAAGTAATCAGCTGCAAAACGTACCGCATGATAGCTAACTGCAATGATGTAGTCACCTGGTTGCAGTTGTTGAATTTGTTCTGTTAATTTATTTATATATTTACCTTGCCGCACTTCAAGTAAAGGCTGGGCAATAGCGCTGATCGCCACTTGGTTAAGTTGTGCGACTAATTGATCGCACTCCGGTGCGGGACGGGTGATCAGCACGGTCATTAGGCGTTACCGTATAAACGATCAAGGATCTCTTTCGCGCCATTCGCTAACAATTCATCGGCTAAGGTTTCACCTAATTGTTCTGCGTCTGTAATTGGGCCGCTAATTTCAGCACGAACAATAACGCTGCCATCGGGTTCACCCACAAGTGCACGTAACCAAATTGTATCGTTTTGCAGTTCTGAATAGCTACCAATTGGCACTTGGCAACCACCTTGAAGACGGTTATTCATTGCACGCTCACATAAGACGCGCGTTGCGGTTGGTTGATGATTTAGTGGCGCAAGTAGTTGACGTACTCGTTGATCATCCAAACGACACTCAATACCAACAGCGCCTTGGCCAACGGCAGGTAGGCTAGTTTCAGGAGCAATTTCACTGCGAATACGAGCCTCCATTTTCAGACGCTTTAGACCTGCAGCCGCTAAAATAATGGCATCATACTGGCCTTCATCAAGCTTGCGCAGGCGAGTATTTACATTACCTCGAAGGTCATTAACGATCAGATCGGGACGTTGAGATCGTAATTGGCATTGGCGGCGTAAGCTTGAAGTGCCGACAATCGCACCTTGGGGGAGATCATCGATGGAGTCATAATGATTAGAAACAAAAGCATCACGTGGATCTTCGCGTTCGCAAATGGTCACTAAGCCAAGTCCTTCAGGGAACTCAACCGGTACATCTTTCATTGAGTGGACGGCAATATCAGCGCGACCTTCAAGCATGGCGATTTCAAGTTCTTTAACAAATAGACCTTTACCGCCTACTTTTGCTAAAGGAGTATCTAAAATAATGTCGCCTTTTGTTACCATAGGCAAGAGTTCAACAACAAGCCCCGGGTGAGCTTGTTCGAGTTCAGCTTTGACAAATTCTGCTTGCCACATGGCTAATGGGCTTTTGCGTGTCGCAATGCGAATCGGTTGGGTTGTCATCATAGTAAAGAGGGTCCGTTAACCAAGGTTATTATTTTTTCTATTCAGTATCGTACCATTACCTAAGCATGGATGATAATTCGTGTATTGCGGTTCCTGATTCCAAGCGTTATTGTGTTGTCAGTAATACTAAAAAATGTGATATTTATCGCAATAAGCCATTGTTTGATTTCTAATTACAATAATATTATTGGTGGTTAGTTATTACGACAATTTGCCGTCTGATGATTATGGATGAGTCAGCAACAATTGTTATTGGCTCCGCTTGGCATTATCTTTACCGTAGGTATTAAAAATGATACATTGATCACGTTTTTTTCTCATTTTGAATAAAATTTACGCTATTAATGGCAAACTGCGGGCCGCACTAACACTGCTAGCTCTTGGAAGAGTAATTTGCAAAATTATATCAAGACGCTAAAAGGTAGACTGGATTCATTGACTGAACTTCGTATTGAACGAGCACGTTTAGCGATGAATGAGTCGTCGGTACAGATTTTTGATCTGTTACCTGTCTTATTACATTATAACCATCCAGCCTTGCCAGGGTATCTTGATCAACAAGTGCCGCAGGGAATTGCGCATTTTGTCGCTACTGATGTGCAACAGCAATTTGTTAATAATTGCGCGAGCACAGCAAAAATGCCCATTGACCCAATTTTGGTTGCTGATATCGACTGCCCAATTACTGGCCTTTATGCCATGGGTAGTACTTCTTCTATGGGGCAAAGTCTCACTAGTGATCTCGATATTTGGGTCTGTATTCCCACGTCATTAAATAGTCAAAGTAGAGCTGCATTAGACAGTAAATGTAGCTTAGTTTCTCAATGGGCGATGGAACAAGGGGTTGAAGCTAACTTCTTTTTGATCGACGAAAATCGTTTCCGTGAAAATTACTCTGAAGCCATGACTGGTGAAAACTGTGGCTCAAGTCAGCATTTATTACTACTCGATGAATTTTATCGCTCTGCAGTGTGCTTAGCGGGATTACCTTTATTATGGTTTATGGTGCCGCCAGAGATGGAAGAGTGCTATGACCAATATATCGATGATCTGGTTGCTAAAGGCTATATCAAGCGTGAGCAATGGATAGATTTTGGTGGCTTGATGCGTATTCCTGCCGAGGAGTACTTTGGTTCTAGTTTATGGCAGCTCTACAAAAGTATCGACTCGCCTTATAAATCAGTATTAAAAGCGATTTTGCTTGAAGCTTATTCATGGGAATATCCGCATACCCAATTATTGAGTCTTGATGGTAAGCGTCGTTTCTTCGCTGAAGATCGCAGTGAATACTGTATGGATGCTTATTATTTGATGCTTGAAAAAGTGACGCGTTATTTAGAGCGTATTGATGATCATCGTCGTCTCGATTTAGTGCGTCGCTGTTTTTATTTAAAAACTCATGAAAAACTTACTCGTAAGCCAGTCTTAGGTTCAGTTGTGTGGCGTCGACAGGCGTTACAGCATTTAACTGAGCAATGGCAATGGTCGACAGATGTCGTTGCGGCGCTGGATAACCGCCGTAATTGGAAAGTCACTCAAGTGAAGCAAGCGCACAATGAATTACTTGATGCGTTGATGCTCAGCTATCGAAATCTGATTCGTTTCGCGCGTCGTAATGATATTACCTCAGCGATTAGCCCTGAAGATATCAGTATTCTGGCGCGTAAATTATATGCAGCGTTTGAGGTACTTCCCGGTAAAGTGACCTTATTAAATCCGCAAATATCGCCAGATTTACACGAACCTGATTTAAGTTTTATTCAAGTACCAGAAGGGCGAACCAATACAGCAGGTTGGTATTTATATAAGCAGCCGATAGAAGCGAAATATATTTTAGGCCAGCCATCACTAGAGCATAACCGTTACTTGTCAAAATTAGTGGCGTGGAGCTACTTTAATGGTTTGCTAACTGAATCTACGCATTTACATGCAGTCGCACGTCATGCTGATATGGATTTGGACAAGCTATACCAATTGGTGAGTGATATTCGTAATACTTTTCCAATTCGTCGTCCACATCCTGGTTTACAAGCGTTATCGAGTCCGTGTGAAATTCGTCAATTAGGTTTGTTTGTTAATTTAGAAAACGATCCCACCACAGAACTAAAAAATCGGTCGGTTAAATTTGATTTTAAAACTACCGATATTTTCAGTTATGGCCCTGAGCAAAAGTGCTTAGTCGGCAGTGTCGATTTAGTTTATCGCAATTCATGGAATGAAGTGCGAACGCTAAATTTTAGCGGCAAGAATGCGATGTTGGATGCCTTAAAAACCATGTTAGGTAAAATGCACCACGATGCTATTCCTCCAGAAGCTATTGATGTGTTTTGTTACAGTAAACATATGCGTGGTTTAATTCGTAATGTGGTCTACCAATTGGTGGCTGAATGTATTGAAATGCGTTTAAAACCAGTTGAAGAAGAAAAACGCCGTCGCTTTAAAGCGGTCCATATTGCGAATGAAACGTATGGTTTGTTTTTTGAGCGCCGCGGTGTTTCAGTACAGCGACTTGAAAATTCGGTTGATTTCTATAGTTGCATTTCATCAAATAAAGTCAGCGATGTTCCTAAAGTTGTGATGGGAAAAACCGACGAGCCGCATCCACCAGAAATTGTTGATGCTTATGCCAGTGAAGGTTTGATTCAGTTTTTCTTTGAAGATTGTGATCAAGGTTTCAATATCTACATCCTAGATGAAACCAATCAAATGGAAGTGTATCGGCAGTGTAATGGCAACAAAGATGAGATGGTTCATGGTGTGAATCGTTTTTATACGTCATCACAAGATCGTTTTAGTTATAGCGCTAATTTTATCAATTTTAATTTGCCCCAGTTTTATGATATTGCTCATAACGACAAAGGTGAGTTGCAAGTATTACCATTTAAAAGCGGTCAAGTTGCTCGTCGTCAAGATAATACTGAATCAGTAAACCATGGTATTCGTCTCAATTAATGGTATTGATGGCGCGAAACTAAAAAAAAAGCCTTCATTGTGAAGGCTTTTTTTATACCAGTTTGTCGATAAATACACATTACCAAACGACAGGCTCACCGGCGTGTAAACTGCAT
The DNA here is from genome assembly GCF_024529955.1 of Photobacterium toruni. Taxonomy (NCBI): domain Bacteria; kingdom Pseudomonadati; phylum Pseudomonadota; class Gammaproteobacteria; order Vibrionales; family Vibrionaceae; genus Photobacterium; species Photobacterium toruni. Next base: position 2,890,110 of record NZ_AP024854.1, on the reverse strand, counting down.
TCTTGTTTAAGTAGTGTAAATAATTCTTTATCACTACGAGTACAACGCCACTCGCTACCTGTATATTTAAAATGATAACCGCCTGATTTTGAAGCTAACCATAGCTCATGTAATGGTTCTTGGCGGTTAATAACAATTTGGCTGCGATTAGCAAATTCTAATGTAAGTACATTACCTGTGGTTTCAGGTTCAATATCAACACCGGATTCATCGATGCCTTCTTCTATTTGCATCAGTGCCAGATCAGCCAGTTGGTGGAATTCAGTATCATTCATCCTATTGCGTCCTATTGCATTTCTTGTTCTTGGTGCGATTATAGAGGGCATTGGATTGATAATCACTGGCTTTGAATTATGCATAAAGGTTTATTAGCAATTTTGGTCTTAGGATCGTTAATTTTAACTGGCTGTGGTCAAAGTGGCCCACTGTACATGCCAAAAGATGCGCCACAGCAACATCAGCCACAATAATAATATCATTACGATAACGATTGAGTCGCCGCTCAACAGTCAATAGACAGGGAAGGACAACATTGGATTATTTTAATTACCAGCAAGATGGGCAATTATGGGCAGAAGACGTCGCATTAGCGGAGTTAGCTGCACAATATGGCACACCACTTTATGTTTACTCTCGAGCAACATTAGAACGTCATTGGCATGCATTTGATCAAGCCGTTGCCACGCAGCCGCATTTGATTTGTTATGCAGTTAAAGCAAACTCTAACCTTGGAGTATTAAATGTTCTGGCGCGTTTAGGTTCTGGGTTTGATATCGTCTCTTTGGGGGAATTAGAGCGCGTATTAGCCGCTGGTGGTGATCCTGCTAAAGTGGTTTTTTCTGGTGTAGGTAAGACTATAGCAGAAATGCAACGGGCACTTGAGTTGGGAATTAAATGTTTCAATGTTGAATCTGAACCTGAGTTAGAGCGTTTAAATTATGTCGCAGGTCAATTAGGCAAAATTGCACCGATTTCATTGCGCATTAACCCTGATGTTGATGCCAAGACTCACCCTTATATTTCAACTGGTTTACGGGATAATAAATTTGGTATTGCGCGTGAGCGTGCACTTGAAGTGTATCAATTAGCTCACCAATTACCGCACCTTGCTGTGGTTGGAATGGATTGCCATATTGGATCTCAGTTAACGGAAGTTAAGCCTTTTATTGATGCGACTAAACGGTTGTTAGCATTAGTGGATGAATTAAAAGCAGTCGGAATTGAGATTAAACATTTAGATCTTGGTGGCGGCTTAGGGGTAACTTATAACGATGAGCAACCTCCGTTACCTGCAGATTATGCGACTGAATTACTCTCATTGTTAGCGCCTTATTCAAAACTAGAATTAATTTTTGAGCCTGGGCGAGCGATTGCTGCAAATGCGGGTGTATTGCTGACTAAGGTTGAATTTTTAAAGCATACTGAATATAAAAATTTTGCCATTGTTGATGCGGCAATGAATGATTTGATTCGCCCGACACTGTATTCTGCTTGGCAAGATATTATTCCAGTACAACCACGTGATGGTGAACGTCAGTGTTATGATTTAGTGGGACCTATTTGTGAAACTGGTGATTTTATTGGTAAAGATCGTCATCTCTGTTTAGCTTCGAATGACTTACTTGCGGTAAGGTCTGCGGGCGCTTATGGTTTTGTGATGGCATCGAATTATAATTCTCGCCCGCGTGTTGCTGAAGTAATGGTTGATGGACGACAAGTACATTTAGTGCGTGCACGAGAAACGTTAGAGCAACTTTGGCAACATGAATATCTTGTTGAATGATTGTCGTCGCGACTGAAGCTTAATAATTAAGGAACATCATGCAGATTAACTTTTCCAAAATGCATGGGCTCGGCAATGACTTTGTTGTTGTGGATTGTGTAACACAAAATATATATTTCTCCCCCGATGCGATTCGCCGTTTAGCCGATCGTCATCGTGGGATTGGGTTTGACCAATTATTAGTGGTTGAGCCACCGTATGATCCTGAAACGGATTTCCATTACCGTATTTTTAATGCTGACGGTAGTGAAGTCGAACAATGTGGTAATGGCGCCCGTTGTTTTGCTCGTTTTGTATCAATGAAAGGCTTAACCAATAAATACCATATTTCTGTTAGCACCAAAGCTGGAAAAATGGTGCTAAAGCTTGAAAGTGATGGTCAAGTCACGGTGAATATGGGCGCGCCAAATTTTGAACCCGCGAAGCTGCCGATGCGTGCTAAACAGGCAGAGAAAACCTATTTACTGCGTGTGGGTGAGCAAACGCTGTTTTGTGGGGCTGTTAGTATGGGCAATCCTCATTGCGTTACGATTGTTGATGACGTTGATACTGCGGCGGTTGAAAAACTCGGTCCGTTGCTTGAGTCTCATGAGCGTTTCCCTGAGCGGGTTAATGCTGGTTTTATGCAAATTATTGACCGTGGAACGGTAAAACTACGGGTTTATGAGCGTGGCGCGGGAGAAACTCAAGCTTGTGGCAGTGGTGCGTGTGCCGCTGTTGCTGTGGGTCGAAGCCAAGGTTTACTGGATGAGAATGTTAAAGTCTGCTTACCAGGTGGTGAGTTATATATTCGCTGGGCAGGTGAAGGCAAACCGTTATTTATGACAGGTCCCGTTGCCCATGTGTTTGATGGTCAATTTATTCAATAGTGGTATTTAATCGTGGTTATTAAGATTAATGCCACGAATGACCGAGGTTTATGTGAGTACGCTTCCCCAAAGTTTTGAGCAACCCCTTGAACGTTTTTATGAATATTTGCGCAGCGAGCGTGAGCTTAGTTTGCATACTCAGCAAAATTATAAACGTCAATTAACCTGTATTGCCGAGCAATTGCTAGAGCTAGGGGTTGAAAATTGGCAGCAAGTTGATGCTGGCTGGGTGCGCCAAATTGCCAGTAAAGGAATGCGTAATGGCTTAAAAGCCAGTAGCTTGGCAATGCGATTATCTGCTTTGCGTAGCTTTTTTGATTATTTGGTACACCAACAAATATTACCGGCTAACCCAGCCAAAGGAGTGGCGGCACCACGTAAAGCGCGTCCGTTACCCAAAAACCTTGATGTTGATGAAATGAATCAATTGCTTGAGGTGAAAGATGACGATCCATTAGCGATTCGTGATCGGGCAATGATGGAGTTGATGTATGGTGCAGGATTACGTTTATCTGAATTGGTTAATTTGAATGTGCGTGATATTAGCTTAACCAAAGGTGATTTACGGGTTATTGGTAAAGGCGATAAAGAACGCATCGTTCCGTTTGCAGGTTTAGCGCGGGAGTGGGTCGCAAATTGGCTTAAATTACGCGGTAATATTGCTCATGCAGATGAACCTGGGCTATTTGTGTCTAAGCTTGGACATCGTATTTCAAACCGTAATGTGCAAAAAAGAATGGCGGAATGGGGACAGAAGCAGGCTGTATCAAGCCATATTAACCCGCATAAATTACGCCATAGTTTTGCAACTCATATGCTGGAATCTAGTGGTGATCTACGTGCTGTACAAGAATTATTAGGTCATGCGAATTTGACCACCACTCAAATCTATACCCATCTTGATTTTCAGCATTTAGCTAAAGTTTATGATGCTGCTCATCCTCGCGCAAAACGCCGTTAAGGCTTTAATCGAGTTTAGGAACAACCATGCAATTTTATCGTCAATTAGGCCAGATTAGAGCACTTACGTTTGATCTTGATGACACCTTATATGATAACCATCCGGTGATTGTGAGGGCAGAACAAGCCATGTTTGATTGGCTGGCACAGATATTACCGCCCGCAATGGTGATCAGCCGTGATAATTGGCAGCGCTTAAAGCAGCAACTTGTCGCAGTCGATTCCAGTTTGAGGCATGATGTTAGTGCGTGGCGTTATGAAGCACTAAAAATCAACTTTATGCAATTAGGTTGGCGGCTTAAAGATGCTGAGTTAGCTGCGCAACAAGGGCTAGACTTGGTACTGGTTGAGCGTAATACCGTTGATGTACCAGCTGAGACCCATCGAGTTTTGGCTTTATTAAGTGCCAAACTACCGTTAGTTGGTATAACCAATGGTAATGTTGATCCCAAAAAAATCGGATTAGCGCCTTATTTTAGTGAAATTTATCAAGCAGGTCGGGATGGTTTAGCCAAACCTGACGCTGATCTGTTTGACTGTGCTATTCGTTATTTAAAAGTGCCAGCACAGCAGATTTTACATGTGGGTGATCATCTTCATACCGATGTTTTTGGTGCTAAACAACAGGGCTTACAAGCTTGTTGGTATAACGATCAACAACGGGTATTAACAACAGAGAAAGTTACGTGTTTACCCGATATTGAAATCAGCGCATTAGCTGAATTATTGCCATTAATTAAATAACTTCATCGGTACATTAACGTTGTACAGAGAGTACCCATCGTTATTTGTATCGATGGGTAATCATTCTCGTATTTACGGTATGATGTTGCTATTTCGATAATGCTGACTTATCCAGTGATCTACCGATAATCTCCCCGCTCCCCAGAAGATAGTGACTAACAACATCATTCCCCACAATTGGTGATCATAAAACCCTTGCGCCCATAAGGCGGGGTATGACACTACTGCAATAGCATTAAATCCAAATAACAGTATGGCCATCGGGCGAGCAAATAGCCCAAGCACTAAAAAGACCGGTACGATTAATTCAATTGCAGTGCCACTATAAGCGGCCCATAGCCAAGGTAAAACCGGCACCTGATATTCGTATTCAAATAAATACAATGTACTGTCCCAACTGCCATATTTTATCAGTCCCGATTTGAAGAATGCGATAGCAACCCACACGCGACAAAACAGTAATAATAGTGATTGTAGCGGTTGTACAAGTTGTTCAAAAAAAGTGTCAATGGCACGAATAAAACTAATCATCACTATTAACCTTACAAATATCATCAATTAAATGGTGGTGTAATAACTGTGGTAGCAGAGCTAATTGGGTTGGTGTTAAAGCCGCGATGGGGCGCTGCTGCTGACAGTCACTAACCAAAGTGACTAATGCTGGCGTGACATGCTGCTGCCAAATTTGCCATTGGTAATGTTGAATAAGAGCGGTTTGCGGCTGATTAATATCCAGCATCGCTAATAACTGGTGTTGATCTTGATGGGGATGGTTAACGATTTCCCACAGTGATACCACCGCATATTGACTGCTAAAGGTGTCAGTTGAGGTTGGAATATGAAAATAATAGTGCTGGGGAGTGATGTCATTAGCGGTGTGTTCAAGTTGACGTAATTTTTTCAGTGGCAGGCTACCATCGTGGCAAGCTAAGCGGCTGACACAATCTCGTTGCCATTCTAAACGTGCCAGATCAACTAAATAAGGTAGCGTGGATACTAATGTCGCTTGAGTTGCGATGGTGTCACTGAAATGTGCGCCATAAATAGTGACATCCCCTTGGGGTAGTGGATGATTAAGTATGTGCTGCCGTGCGAGATGATTGAAGCAATCATCTCCAATCATGGCATTGACTGTGACATAGACACTGGCTAGAACATCCGTTAAGCCAATAATGAAATTATTACAGTACAGTTGTAGTCGTTGCTCGGCACTGAAATGATCATCGACAACGGTGGTCGTTAAATCATGCGCTTGATAATGCAAGGCTGCCGCAAACTGATGTTGTAACTGCTGTAAATTAGGCGTGGTTGCTGATGATGACATTGGCGGACTCCTTATCGATAATGGCTTGAGCTTTATCAGCCTCAGCCAATAATATTGCCAGTGGAGGAATATCAGCATCCCATTCAATTAAGGTTGGTGTATCGCTACCATGACAATGGATCCATTGTTGATATAGGCGCCATACTTTATCACTGACGGGTTGACTATGAGTATCAATCCAGATTTCGCCTTGAGGTTGCTGTTTACGAATAAATCCCGCGAGGTGTATTTCCTGTACCACGGCAGGATTGATAGCTGCGAGGTAAGTTTGACAGTCAAAACTGTGATTAAAACTGCTGACATAAATATTGTTTAAATCGAGTAGCAGTCCGCAACCTGTTCGCTGTTGTACTGCCATTAAAAATTCCCACTCGGGTATGGTTGAATGCTGAAACTGCAAATAGCTTGACGGGTTTTCAATCAACATTTGACGTTGCAGCACATCTTGTACTTGCATTACCTTACCGCAAAAATTAGTCAATGCTTCTTCGGTATAGGGGAGCGGTAATAGATCATTAAAGTATTGACCATCAACTGAACTCCAACTGAGATGATCTGAAATTAAAAATGGCTCCGTTTCTGTAACTAATTGTTTTAGTTTCTGTAAATGTTCAAGGTTGAGTGGATCGGCAGAGCCTAATGACAGCCCGATACCATGACAACTAATCGGGTAGTGAGACCGCAATTGACGTAATTGTTGACGCGCTAATGAATGAGGATTGAAATAATTTTCACTATGAATTTCTAACCACCCAAGGTGCGGCTGTTGGGTGATCATCTCTGTAATATGAGGCGAGCGTAAGCCCACCCCAATTGGCCGCTTGGATGAGAAATCCACTAAGCTATGCCTCCTTAGTTGAGCCGCCATGAAGACGATCGCACAGACCTTTAGGAACGACTACAAACGCATCTTTTTGAGCATCTTCTTTGGCTGATCCCGCGCAAGAACTGGTTTTGGTGGCACAATCATTTTTACCGGCTTTGCTGACGCCATAACATTTTTCTTTATCCATTTTTTTGCCCATTTCGTCAGCAACTGCTGCTGTTGAAGCTAATGTTCCTGCTAATGCAATTAAGCCAGTCATTGCTGATGCTAAGGCGATATTGGTCTTTTTCATGATAGTTCCTTGATTATGATTGTTGGGTTGGTCTGCTGTAATTAAGTATTTTTTGGCGGTATTAATACGCTCTCAGAATAATAGACAGGGTAAGGGTGGAATATATTTCAATGAATGTTAATTATTTTAACAATTGTGTTGATTTTGGGTTTCTGAATTTTGCGAAAATCGTAATAAAGATATCGAAGCAATCTTTATTAGGGCTGGTATAATCGTCACCATTGTATAAATAACCAGTAGATAGCGATGGACGTTTCACTTCTATTAGATGGCCTCAATGACAAACAACGCGAGGCGGTGGCTGCGCCGTTGGGTAATCACCTAGTATTGGCGGGAGCAGGTAGCGGTAAAACCCGTGTGCTAGTGCATCGCATTGCTTGGTTGTTAGCGGTTGAACAGGCGTCGCCGTACTCGATTATGTCGGTCACGTTTACCAATAAAGCGGCTGCAGAAATGCGTGGTCGAATTAACGAATTAATGCATGGCTCAAGCGCAGGTATGTGGAATGGTACTTTCCATGGCTTATGTCATCGTATGCTGCGTGCGCATTATTTAGATGCGCGCCTACCTGATGATTTTAATATTCTAGATTCTGATGATCAGATGCGGTTATTGCGCCGTTTGATTAAAGCGCAGAATTTAGATGAAAAACATTGGCCTGCCCGTCAAGGTGCTTGGTATATCAACGCCAAGAAAGACGAGGGTTTACGTCCACAGCATGTTGAAACCTATAATGATCCAGTTGAACAAACATGGTTACGCATTTATACCGCTTATCAGGAAGCGTGTGATCGTGCGGGTTTAGTTGATTTTGCTGAGTTATTGCTGCGTTCGTTTGAATTATTGCGTGATAACAAACATATTCGTGAGCATTACCAAGCGCGCTTTAAACATATTTTGGTCGATGAGTTTCAAGATACCAATAATATTCAATTTGCATGGTTGCGATTAATGGCAGGCACTGATTGTCATGTGATGATTGTCGGTGATGATGACCAATCTATTTATGGTTGGCGTGGCGCACAAGTTGAAAATATTCAGCGTTTTTTAAATGATTTTAATAACGCCTCCTCGATATTCTTAGAGCAGAATTACCGTTCTACTGCCAATATTCTTAATGCCGCCAATGAGCTTATTGCCAATAATACCGCCCGTATGGGTAAGAATTTATGGACAGAAGACGGTGATGGTGAGCCGATTTCATTATATTCAGCCTTTAATGAACTCGATGAAGCGCGGTTTGCGGTTGGTAAAATTAAAGAGTGGCGTGAGCAAGGGGGCAGTCTTAGCGATACCGCTTTTCTGTACCGTAGCAATGCGCAATCGCGAGTATTAGAAGAAGCGTTAATTCAAGCGGGTATGCCATACCGTATTTATGGCGGCATGCGTTTCTTTGAGCGCCAAGAAATTAAAGATGCGTTAGCTTATTTGCGTCTTATTGGTAACCGTAATGACGATGCTTCATTTGAGCGCGTTGTTAATACTCCAACACGAGGGTTAGGTGATCGTACGCTAGAAACTATTCGTTTAGCGGCGCGTGATCGTGGTTTAACCATGTGGCAATCAAGTTTGGCGTTATTAGATGAGAAAGTACTGGCGGGACGCGCGGCAAATGCATTACAACGCTTTATTGAATTGATTAATGCCTTAGAAGATGACACTGCTGAATTGCCTATGTATCAACAAACTGATGATGTGATCCGTCATTCTGGTTTGCGGGCAATGTATGAACAAGAAAAAGGCGAAAAAGCGCAAGCGCGAATTGAGAACTTAGAAGAATTAGTTACCGCAACGCGTCAATTTGAAATTCCAGAAGAAGCGGCAGAAATGAGTCCGTTATCGGCCTTTTTAGCCCATGCTGCGCTAGAAGCGGGTGATGGTCAGGCGGATGCTTTTGAAGATGCAGTGCAATTGATGACCATGCACAGTGCCAAAGGTCTAGAGTTTCCGATTGTGTTTATGGTGGGTGTTGAAGAAGGGATGTTCCCAAGTTCACGTACTATCGAAGAAGCGGATCGGTTAGAAGAAGAGCGTCGCTTGTGTTATGTCGGCATGACACGGGCAATGAAAAAACTGTATATCACTTATGCTGAAATGCGACGCCTATATGGTAAAGATAATTTCCATAAACCCTCACGTTTTATTCGTGAAATTCCTGAACAATATGTTGAGGAAGTACGAATGAAAGCACAAGTATCACGCCCTGTGAGCAGTGGCCGTTTTAGCCAATCGCAAGTGAATAATAACTTCAATGAAACCGGTTTTAGTTTAGGGCAGCGGGTGCAGCATCCTAAATTTGGTGAAGGGACAATTATTAACTTTGAAGGCAGTGGCGCACAAAGTCGTGTACAAGTGGCCTTTAATGGTGAAGGTATTAAATGGTTAGTGACTCAATACGCAAAATTAACTGCGCTATAATCGTCACTAACAACTAATAAGCCCGCCAGTGATTACTGTAATGGTTAATCATAGGCGGGCTTTTTTTATCTATTGATCTTGCTATTGAGCGATAACTTTACCTTCACGGCGTGGATCGGCGGCACCAATTAATTGTTGTGGTGCAATACTTATCGCTTGAATTCCCGAGTTGAGATCTTTGACTGCGGTTTTATAACCTAATTGCTCAAACTTAGGCGCCCACGCTGTGGCAGAAGTATTTTGCTCAAGTTCAAAAGTACCAAAGCGATTAGTGATGTTAGGTAAGTTAATGGCTTGCTGTAAATCCATTCCCCAATCAATGTAAGCCACTAAGGTTTTGGCGATATAACCAATAATTTGACTGCCACCGGGTGAGCCAATCGCTAATACGGGTTGGTTATTGTGCATCACAATTGTCGGCGCCATTGATGATCGAGGACGTTTTCCTGGTTCAATTCGATTAGCAATTGGCACACCATCAATGTGGCTGCGAAATGAAAAATCAGTTAATTCATTATTGAGTAAAAAGCCACCGACCATTAACCGTGAACCAAAACTGTTTTCAATGGTAGAGGTCATTGAGACCACATTACCTTGGCGATCAACAATCGCAAAATGGGTAGTTGACGGTAGTTCAAGTGCTTTGTCCGTGGTTTGAATACTAGCATGATCCCAAGGTGGCAATCCGGGTTCAACTTTAATGAGCTTTTTATTCGTCGCTAATAATTGTGCTCGTTGTTGAATGTAAGTTGGTGCAAGTAATCCTTTGGTAGGCATCGGTACATAATCACTATCAGCCATATAACGACCACGATCAGCAAAAGCTAACCGTGATGCATCGCCAATTAAGCGCCAGCTATGAATATTATTCGCCCCCATTTTTGCTAATGGATAATGGCTAAGCATCCCCATAATTTGTCCAAGAGTTAATGCGCCAGAGCTTGGTGGTCCCATGCCACAAATTTGATATTGATGGTAAGGTGCGCATATTGGAGCGCGTTGTTTAACTTTGTAACTGGCTAAATCAATGCTACTTAGAACGCCAGGATTGTCACTCGCAGTTTGAACTGTATTAACAATCTCACGTGCAATATCTCCTTGATAAAATGCCTTTTGACCATAATCGGCAATTTTACGAAGCGTATTTGCATAAGGTTGATTAATTAATTTTTGACCGGCTTGAATAGGCTGGCCTTGGGCATCAAAAAAATAGTTTTTTGTTATCGCTGAACGTTGTAAATATGTCGCATCTTTAGCGACTAATGCGGCTAATCGAGGACTAACGATAAAGCCATTTTTAGCCAGTTTGATGGCTGGCTGAAACAGTTGTTTCCACTGTAATTGGCCATATTGCTGGTGGCTATTCCACAATAATTTAATCGTTCCAGGTGTGCCGACAGAGCGCCCACCGACAACCGCATCATAAAAGGCTAATGGTTGACCTTTTTTATCCTGAAATAGCTGTGGTGTTACCGCAAAAGGTGCTGTTTCGCGGCCATCAAAGGTGGTCATTTGGTGATTGTCGTTATCCCAATAGACTAAGAACCCACCGCCACCAATGCCAGATGATTGCGGTTCAACTAGCCCTAAAACTAATTGCGTCGCGACCATCGCATCAATGGCATTTCCTCCCTGACGTAACATTGCTGCTCCTGCTTCACTGGCATAGTGATTAGCACTGGCAATCATCCATTGTTGACCTTGAATTAATTGTGATGGCTGTTGAGCGACGCTGGTTTCAGGAATGATGTTATCACTCAACTGTTGTGCAGAAATGCTAAAGATAGGCACCGCACAACTGCACATTGTGACAAAACGTAATAGTGATGACGTGATTTTGAGCATAACAGATCCTTGTAATCAGCAACGCAAAAAGAGGGGGGAGGCTATGAGTATCTTAATGGAATTAATGATGGCAGAAAAAATACCGTATATCTCATTATTTTTACTATTTTTACGCGTCATTTTAACTAAAGATGTTGGTTTTAATGAATTACGGCCGTTGTGATGGTATCAATCGAATAAATAATCATAATAACTTTAATTATAAGCCGTGAAATGTTGAGGTTAATGTGGCAGTTGTTGAATAACTAACCGATGAAAAATAAAGGAGTTATTGAGGAATATGCATTTTATTATCTTATTAATTATCTAGTTAATTGCATGAGTAACAATCAAGACAAAAGGAATTTCAAAAAAAAGTATCTTAAAATGAATAAATTCAATAATAAGTAGGAATTGATACTGAAAAGGTTATTGATAACGGTTAATGCGGCAATATTTACATTGAGATGTTTGTTATCAATATATGTGTTTTTAGTATAAAAAGGAATGGTTCGTTAAGCTGGGACCTGACTCGCATCTCATGCTCATTTAGGTATAGAATGGCAACCCTGTTGAGTGAAGAGTCTTACTATGTCTGCTGTTGTTTCTTGTCCCATATCGGCATCCTTATTATCCAGCCAAGAAATATTGCAGGATGTGTTTGGCTATCAGCAATTTAGGCAAGGACAGCAAGCAGTGATTGAAGCGATCACTGCGGGTAATGACTGTTTGGTGATTATGCCCACTGGTGGCGGTAAATCTTTATGTTATCAAATTCCAGCATTAATGATGCCAGGGTTAACTTTAGTGATTTCACCACTTATTTCGTTAATGAAAGATCAGGTCGATCAATTAAATGCCAATGGTGTCAGTGCTGGATGTATTCACTCAGCGATGTCGCGAGAAGAGATTCAAGCGACATTTGAAGCGATGCAAAATGGATCGTTACGGTTAGTTTATGCCTCGCCTGAGCGGGTACTAATGCGTGACTTTATTGAACGGTTACAGCAACTTGATTTGGCAATGGTGGCTGTTGATGAAGCTCACTGTGTTTCTCAGTGGGGGCATGATTTTCGACCAGAATATGCAGCATTAGGTCTGCTTAAACAGCAATTTTCACCGTTGCCAGTGATGGCGTTAACAGCCACCGCTGACGATGCCACTCGGCAAGATATTATTAGTCGATTAGGATTAATCGATCCCCATTGTTATTTGGGCAGCTTTGATCGGCCTAATATTCATTACACGCTATGGGAAAAACATAAACCATTAACGCAATTAAGCCGCTATTTGGCAACGATGCGCGGTCAGTGCGGCATTATTTATTGTAATAGCCGCAAGAAAGTAGAGCAGATCAGCGAAAAACTGTGCGAAAGTGGTATTCGTGCTGCCGCGTATCATGCTGGTATGGAGCACCAGCAACGAGTCGCAGTACAAGATGCTTTTCAGCGGGATGATATTCATGTAGTGGTTGCCACGGTAGCATTTGGTATGGGGATCAATAAACCTAATGTCCGCTTTGTGGTCCATTTCGATATTCCGCGTAACATTGAATCGTATTACCAAGAAACCGGACGAGCAGGGCGCGATGGTTTACCCGCCGAAGCGTTACTGCTTTATGATCCTGCCGATTTAGCATGGTTGCGACGTTGTGTTGATGAAAAACATCATGATGCGCAGCGTGAGGTCGAACTACATAAATTACATGCGATGGGGGCTTTTGCTCAAGCTCAAAGTTGTCGTCGCCAAGTGCTATTACACTACTTTGGTGAAGATCAGCGACAAGGGTGTGGTAACTGCGATGTTTGTCTTGATCCGCCACAACAATTTGACGCGGTTGAAGTGGCTCAAAAAGCATTATCTTGTGTTTATCGCGTTAACCAGAATTTTGGTATTACCTATGTCATTGATGTATTACGTGGTATGCAGAATCAACGTATTCGTGAATATGGTCATGATAAATTAACCACTTATGGTATTGGGCGTGATTATAGCCATGAATATTGGGTCAGTATTTTACGCCAATTGATTCATCGTGGTTTTTTAACTCAAAACATCAGCCGTAATTCGGTATTACAACTCACCGAGCAAGCACGACCATTATTACGTGCTGAAATGGCGTTATCTTTGGCAGTTCCTCGGTTGGATAGTGCTGTTCGTAACAGTAAAGTGGATCGCATGGCGAATCGTCAGTATGACAAAAAATTGTTTGCTAAGTTACGTAAGCTACGCAAGGCTATTGCTGATGAAGAAGATATTCCGCCGTATGTGGTGTTTAATGATGCCAGCTTAATGGAAATGGCTGAACGATTGCCCTGTTCAAAAGGTGAATTTTTAGCGATTAATGGGGTGGGACAACGTAAGTTAGAAAAATTTGGGGAAGTATTTTTGCAATTGATTGGCGATCATTTAATGGCGGTCGATGAACATAACTAATGGAAGCTAATAATGGATTATAATTTTAGTCAAACGGAAATAAATATTGAGCAAGGCACGTTAGCGATAACGCTACCTTCGTTTGATTTTGATAATTTTCCAGCGGTCGCCAAGGCACTGTTACAGCGTTTAGATGCAATATTGATAGAGCAAGAGCCAAGTGCCGATCTTCACCAATGGCTAATTGATTTTGAAGGGTGTCAGTTATTGCTTAAGGCTGAATATTATAGTGCCTCGATATGGCTGGAACTACTGATCTTAAATGACATTGAGCATTTAATTTTTATTCAACAGTTATTGTCTCACTACTAGGCAAATAAATGCTGTGCTGTATAATCGCCGCCCTGGTGTTGCTGGTGGTTATCGCCGGCAATGAAAATGTTTGGGTTCCCTCCCCCCAATGACAAAAAGGTCTTCCATGACTGCTTTATCCAACGCAACAACATCTAATGTAACCACGACTGCTTTTACTGCGGCTCAGCAACATAAGGCTCTATCGTATTTAGTCGCGTTTCATCTATTAGTGATCGCCTCAAGTAATTATTTAGTTCAATTACCTTTTACTATTTTTGGTTATCACACCACTTGGGGTGCATTTACCTTTCCGTTTATTTTTCTCGCGACTGATTTGACGGTGCGTATTTTTGGTGCGGGTATGGCACGCAAAATTATTTGGCGAGTAATGGCACCAGCACTGATTGTGTCATATATATTGTCAGTGCTGTTTTTTCAAGGTCAATATCAAGGCTTTGCTCATTTGGCTGAATTCAATCTTTTTGTTGCTCGAATTGCGATTGCCAGTTTTATGGCCTACCTCTTAGGGCAAATATTGGATGTGTCGGTGTTTAATCGCCTCCGTCAAATGAAACAGTGGTGGATCGCACCAACAGCATCGACCATTATTGGTAATGCACTTGATACACTGGCTTTTTTCAGTATTGCGTTTTATCACAGCCCTGATGCCTTCATGGCACAAAATTGGACTGAAATTGCGCTGGTAGATTACAGCTTTAAATTAATTATTAGTTTGGGTTTATTTGTGCCTTTATATGGGGTACTGCTTAATTATTTAATTCACAAGCTAACAACGTTAAAACAATCATCACTACCGAATACGGCAAGCGTGATTAAATAGCGATGATTGATTTGTAGAAGAAAGAATAAATCGGCTGCGGCCGATTTTTTTTTACATTTTTTATGTCAATGAAGGGATACTGAATAATGACTGAAATAGTGGTACGGATTGGAACGGTAGATGAAGCCGTTACCGTATTGGCAGGGATTAATGAATTAAGCTCTGGTGTTGATGCTACGACGATACGGGCACGATTTGCTCATCAACCAGCGTTGATTTTGGTGGCTGAATATCAACAACAATTAATAGGTGTGAAAATTGGTTATGCATTATCTGATCACGTTTTTTATAGCTGGCTTGGGGGAGTATTAGCCAGTGGACGTGGATTGGGTATTGCCCAAAAATTATTAGAAGTACAAGAAGCATGGGTAGTGGCACAATCACAATATACGATGATTAACGTCAAATCACGTAACTGTTTTCCAGCGATGTTACGGCTATTGTTTAGAAATGGCTATGTCATTGAAAATATGGAAAAGAAAGGGAAGTTACGTGATTATAGATTATGTTTTACCAAGACGATCAACTAACTGCCCTTGTTTTAAATGAAAATTATTCTCAATTAAGTATTGCGATTTAGTTGAGAATAGTTATTATTAACGGGCTCTCAAACATCAGAGAACCCCCATTTTCTGATGCTTGAAGTACGACATTGCTCACATTGCTTCCAGTGTACTTCAGCTTGGTAATGGTGCTTAGTGTAGGGCTAAAAACCGATTACTACTTCTGCTGAGCGACGCATCACACTGTGCGTCGCTTTTTCTTTTTTAAGTGGTTAGTTTTTATTATGTCGTTTAGGCTAATTTTATTAATTCTCGTACCAGTTTATTGATCCCTATTGCCGCTTCACTGATGTTGGTTGCTAACATATAAGCCGGTGTGGTTAATAGACGTCGTTTTTGATCCAACACAAAATCATCAACAGGGCACTGAATATGCTCACCTCCCATGGCATTAAATGCAGCAGCCGTATCAGGATCATTACCGATCGTAGCTTTGGCGCCAGGACCATAGATCTGCGGGATCAAGGTCGGCGCGATACATAAGTAACCCGCAGGTTTATTGGCTTGAGCAAATGTTTGGCAGGCTTGTTTAACATCTTCATTGATCTGACATGCGCTGCCGTGAAGAGCGAAGTCAGATAAGTTGTTAGCCACGCCAAATCCACCCGGAACGAGCAGTGCATCGTAGTCATTAATATCCAATTGGGTGACATCACTAATATTGCCACGTGCAATTCGTGCTGATTCGACTAGCACATTGCGAGTTTCATGACTCACCTTCCCATTGAGATGATTAATGACTTGATGTTGATCGATGTTAGGAGCAAAACAGTGCCAGCTTGCTCCTTGCTGCTCTATTGCCAATAAAGCTAATACTGCTTCATGGATCTCGGTTCCATCAAAAACACCAGAACCGCTTAAAATTACCGCAATTTTCTTCATAATGGCATCCTAACTAATCAAATAGACTTATATTATTGTTATTATTGGCTTGGTTAAGATTATCTAGCTAAGGTTGTCCACAATCAATGATCAATATGGGATCGAGGATCTAATTTAAGCTTTCTTATTAAGTATATGAAAATAAATACAATCATGAGTAATTTTTATTTTTACATAAAAAACGATCAACTGGCGTAAATTAAATACTAACAAAGTTATCCACAGAAAATGGATGAATAACCCAAAACAGCA
The DNA here is from genome assembly GCF_024529955.1 of Photobacterium toruni. NCBI lineage: Bacteria > Pseudomonadati > Pseudomonadota > Gammaproteobacteria > Vibrionales > Vibrionaceae > Photobacterium > Photobacterium toruni. Next base: position 2,873,802 of record NZ_AP024854.1, on the reverse strand, counting down.
GTTAACAGTTGCGGTTGAGCATGGCATTCTAGTCAATATTGCATTTTTTCTGTGGTGTAGGGGTAAAATTGGTCGATAATAGACCTTACCTGAACTACTTTCGCTCGGATATAAGAATAACCTTATGGCTACGATTCCTGAAAATCCATTGATCCTTATTGATGGATCCTCTTACCTTTATCGCGCTTACCATGCCGCACCCAATTTCACTAATTCTGACGGTGAACCAACGGGTGCAATTTATGGTGTGGTTAATATGTTACGCAGCATGTTACGTCAGTTCTCAACTGATCGCATTGCGGTTATCTTTGATGCTAAAGGTAAGACATTCCGTGATGAGATATACCCTGAATATAAAGCAAATCGTCCACCGATGCCGGATGATCTTCGTGGTCAGATTGAGCCATTACATGCAGTGATCAAAGCAATGGGATTACCGTTGATCGCGATCTCAGGCGTTGAGGCGGATGATGTGATCGGTACGTTAGCAACCCAGGCTTCTAAACAGGGAATGCCGGTATTGATCAGTACTGGCGATAAAGATATGGCTCAACTGGTAGATCAACACGTTACTTTGATCAATACCATGACGGATGTGGTAATGGATGCCGCTGGCGTTGAAGAAAAGTTTGGTATTGGCCCTGAGTTGATTATCGATTACTTGGCGCTAATGGGGGATAAAGTTGATAATATTCCTGGGGTTCCTGGTGTTGGTGAAAAAACGGCTAAAGCATTATTGCAAGGTATTGGTGGTTTAAATGCCTTATATGCCAATCTTGATGATATTGCGCCGCTAGGCTTTCGTGGCTCAAAAACCATGGCTAAAAAGCTACTTGATAATAAAGAAGCGGCTTATATGTCTTATGAGTTAGCGACTATCAAACTTGATGTTGAATTAGAACTGGCTCCAGAGCAATTATGTAAAGGCGTACCAGATACTGACGCACTGACTGAACTGTTTGGTAAATTACAGTTCCGTCGCTGGCTAACAGAAATGTTAGATGGCAGTGATGGCCGTATTGTTGCCGATGAAAGTGCAGCAACAACCACAACGGAGCCAAAAGTTGTTGCACCAACGATTGATCGTAGTGGGTATGAAACCGTACTTGATGAAGCCAGTTTTAATAACTGGTTAGCTCAGTTAAAAAATGCTGACGTATTTGCATTTGATACTGAGACTGATGGCCTTGATTACATGACGGCCAATTTAATTGGGGTCTCATTTGCGGTTGAAGAAGGTAAAGCGGCTTATGTTCCTGTGGCTCATGATTATTTAGATGCGCCAGCGCAGCTTGATCGTGATTGGATGTTAGCACAATTAAAACCACTATTAGAAGATAAGACTTTAGCTAAAGTCGGTCAGAATTTAAAATTTGATGCTAGCATTGTTGCACGATATGGCATTGATATGCAGGGTATTAAATTTGATACCATGCTTGAATCTTATGTTTATAACAGCGTTGTCGGTCGCCATGATATGGACAGCCTAGCGCTGCGTTATCTTGAGCATAAAAATATTAGTTTTGAAGAGATTGCGGGTAAAGGTAAAAAGCAATTGACCTTTAACCAAATCGATCTTGAGCAGGCGGGTCCTTATGCTGCTGAAGATGCTGATATTACGTTACGCCTTCACCATGCGTTATATCCAAAAGTTGCCGCTGATGAAAAGCTAAATAAGGTATTTGAAACAATTGAAATGCCATTAGTGCCTGTTTTATCTCGTATGGAACGTACTGGTGTTTACATTGATAGTGCTTTGTTAGGGGCGCAATCTATCGAGTTGGCACAACGGTTAGATGAAATCGAAAAACTGGCTTATGAATTAGCGGGTGAAGAATTTAATTTAAGTTCTCCTAAGCAATTACAGGCAATCTTGTTTGAGAAAATGGCTTTACCTGTTATTAAAAAAACCCCATCAGGTACACCATCAACCAATGAAGAAGTGCTACAAGAGCTTGCTTTAGATTACCCATTACCAAAATTACTATTAGAATACCGTGGCTTAGCAAAACTAAAATCCACTTATACTGATAAATTACCCAAAATGGTGAATGTCGCAACGGGTCGAGTTCATACTTCTTATCATCAATCTGGAACGGTAACGGGACGTTTGTCTTCCAGTGAGCCGAACTTACAAAATATTCCGGTTCGTAATCAAGAAGGACGTCGTATTCGCCAAGCATTTGTTGCTAAGTCAGGATATAAAATTCTGGCTGTCGATTACTCTCAAATTGAATTACGAATTATGGCGCACCTTTCTGGTGACCAAGCATTATTAGATGCATTCCGTCATGGTAAAGATATTCACGCAGCAACAGCAGCTGAAATTCTAGGATTAGCGATTGATGATGTCAGTACCGAGCAACGTCGACGTGCAAAAGCAATTAACTTTGGATTGATTTACGGCATGAGTGCGTTTGGTTTAGCCAAGCAACTTGATATGGGTCGTAATGAAGCACAAGACTATATGAATGTGTATTTTGAACGCTACCCTGGTGTTTTAGAATACATGGAAAGTACGCGTAATAGTGCTGCTGAAGTGGGTTATGTGGAAACTCTATTTGGTCGTCGTTTGTATCTTCCAGATATTAAGGCGCGTAATGGCTTACGTCGTAAAGCTGCAGAACGCGCAGCGATTAACGCTCCTATGCAAGGCACTGCGGCTGATATTATTAAATTAGCCATGATTGCGGTTGATGAATGGGTACAGCAACAACCGCAAGGTCAGGTCAGTTTATTAATGCAAGTACACGATGAATTAGTGTTTGAAGTTGAAGCTTCAGTATTAGACAGCGTTACCGCTAAAGTACGTGAGTTAATGGAGCAAGCTGCAACGTTAGCAGTACCATTAATTGCCGATGCTGGTCACGGTGATAATTGGGATCAAGCCCACTAATTAATACTGCTGTATTTTGATAATAAAATTATAGCTGATCGTAAGATTGGCTATTTTTTTGTTAAAATTAACAACATTTATGTAAAAATTACTTACAATATTATGAAAAAAAACTACAACAAGGGCTTCCAAAAACTGAGTGATTGATATACAGTTGATGATGTAGGGTACAGAGGTAAGATGTTCTATCTTTCAGACCTTTTGTTTCACGTTATTGGATTTGGCTGATTCAGCTGCCCCAGTCTATTTATTGGACTGGGGCGTTTTTTATGGAGCCAACATCAAAATTATCTGCACTATCGCGACGTTCTCGCATTAATTTTCTATTTTATTATTTATATCTTTGATACCAATTACGGCTTATTTATGTTTATTTTCCAGTCTAAAGTAAGTGTATTGCTGTTTTTTATGACAAGGCTCACTTATTCTAGGTTAGTAGATCTACTTTTAAAGCTGATTCCTATTTGTTAATGCCTTTTTTAGAGCAAATACTTTAAATTTTAAATTGGCAGGCTATAATAGTCTGAGCTTCTTGTTCATATTTGGTTTTGTGGGTGAGTAATAATAACTTTCCGACAAACAAAGACATGGAATAGCCATTCTCGGTATTGAGAATGGCTTTTTTTTTGGTTTTTTTTATACCACGGATGATGTAATTTTATTCCAGAAATAGACTGAATTATTAACAATGCGTGAACTTGTTTTTTGCTTAAAATAATGTGTTGTTATCAATTGGATTAGCAGAATTTAATCAGGGAGAGTGAGCAGTATTAAGATAGGTTTAATGTAAGATAATGCATTACAAGTAGCGATTATTCATCGCAAAAAAGCGGTTTTAGTTAATAACCCCACCAATAATGATGGGGCTTTAAATATTATTTATTATATTGCGTGATGGTTTTATTCAGCAGAGGGTAGATTAAAAACATCACTATCGTCAGCGGCAAGTACACGTTGACGTTCTAATTCTGGTGCATACCATTCATCAAGTTTACGACGAACTTGATCAACGCCAATCCCTTTCAATGAAGAGAAAGCTTCAACCTGAACGTTACCGCCAAATTCTTTCGACATCTCACGGATTTTTAATACTTGTGCTTTACGCGCTCCGCTTTTTAATTTGTCGGCTTTAGTCAGCAGTACTAAGACTGGCAAACTGCTTTCAATTGCCCAATTGATCATTTGTTGGTCAAGATCTTTCATTGGGTGACGAATATCCATCAGTACCACTAAACCTTGTAAACATTCACGGCGTTGTAGGTATTCACCTAATGCTTTTTGCCATTTTAGTTTAAGTTCAAGTGGTACTTGAGCAAAACCGTAGCCAGGTAAGTCAATCAAGTTACAGCCACTAATGACTTCAAACATATTGATTAATTGGGTACGGCCAGGGGTTTTGGAAGTACGTGCCAAACCTTTTTGATCCGTTAGGCGATTTAGCGCACTTGATTTACCGGCATTGGAGCGACCAGCAAATGCGATCTCAACGCCGATATCTTGTGGCAAGTGACGAATATCCGGTGCACTTGTAATAAAACTGGTATTTCTATAGTTGAGAGGTTGATTCACTGTTAACTCCGTCAAGCCCCCACATCGTAAAATGAGCGCTTTTTTGTGAAATTGTCTAAGATATATTAAACCGTGTTTGGTTTATGGTCGTATTGTATACCATGTCACTGAGCATTACTTGTAGTACGGAAGCTCTATAATTATAAATGGAATGTCATGAAAAAATTAGTCTTAGTATTCAGCCTTGTTGTGAGTTATTCGGCTTGGGCGCAAGGTGATGTTGATGCGGGTAAATTAAAAGCGGCTGCCTGTGTTGCGTGTCACGGTAATGATGGCAATGCGATTGTGGCACAGTATCCTAAATTGGCAGGGCAACATGCTGCTTATTTAACAAAGCAACTTGCTGACTATAAATTAGCCGTCACCAGTAACGGTACTCAAGGCCGCAGTAATGCTGTAATGGCGGGTATGGCTGCTGGGCTCTCTGCTACCGATATGGCAGATCTCGGTGCTTATTTTTCCTCTTTGCCTATATCTGGTAATACTACCCCTGAAAATGTGATTGCGATTGCAGAACCGTTATACCGTTTTGGTGATCCTGAGCGAGGCATTGCTGCATGTATCAGTTGTCATGGTCCGCGAGGTAATGGTACCAGTTTATCCGGTTTTCCTAAAATATCGGGTCAAAATGCGGCATATATTCAATTACAATTACAAGCATTCCGTTCAAGTGCGCGCAATAACGATCTTAATGCCATGATGCGTTCTGTCGCGGCTAAGCTCAATGATAATGAAATTAGTGCACTTTCAGCTTATGTTGGCGGGTTACATTAACGTTGTTATTAGGGGCACAATTAAACTTGTTGCTTAAAGTTACTATTTTTTAAAACTTTAGTAACGGTGAATCTGCCAGTTTTGTTGTAAGAGATTGACCATTGATAAGTATTATTAAGGTGATTTTAAGGCTGGATAATTAAAATTTTATTTATAAAACATAGGGTTGTTCATTGCGAGTATTTACGCATTCAAAAGTGTGATCTTGATACATTGTTTTAGATATTGCTTAAGGTAAATTACTCCCTGTCGACAAGGAGTGCGACATAGGAAGGAAGCGCTAGGATAGCTTAAGCAGTGACGCTTAAAGGAACACAGGATGTCTGGTCAGGAGACTAGGGTAGACGCAGGATGCGTAGGGATTGTCAAGGTAGACACTCAAGGAAAGAGAGTAGCTATAGTCATATAGCTTAGGTACATCAGGACGATGTATCGCATAAGGATGGTGGTATAGTTATTGGAGCGTAACATTGCGATAGGGATCGCCAACTTAGGATGAGTTGTGATGCCATGGACGGAAATAATGGACGCGAAAATTCACTAGGACAGTGACGAACGATATTGGCAGGGATAGCAATTATAATAAATGGATATTTGTTAAACCGGGACGTTACTTGCTGGTTAAGGAAAGACTAGACAGAATTATAAGCTCATAGCTTACCCCATAGAGCGATAGGTGCAGACCTATTGCTTTTTTTTTCGTCTAAATTTCGCGGCGAGAGATGGTTATTACCATGATTTACATGTGATATTTTACGTTGTGTCTCGATATAATAGCTGAATAAATTGAACAATTTGTCAGCAGAACTACATCTTAACCGCAATTGGGTATAGAATAGCCCGCTCGATTTTGCACCGCTGCTACTGTTCATCAACATTCAGTCGTTGTGGAGAAGATAATGGATAGATGTCCACTGTGTAATAGTCAAGATAATCGATGGTTGGTGGCAGACACTAAACGCGATTATTTTCGTTGTTTACACTGTGCATTAATTTATGCCGATCCGACAACTCATTTAACGTCGTCCCAAGAAAAGTTAGTCTACGATCAACATCGAAATAATCCTGATGATGCGAGTTATCGACAATTTTTAGAGCGGTTAGCAACGCCACTTGTGACACGATTATCATCGCCGCCGTTATTGGGGTTAGATTTTGGTAGCGGTCCTGGGCCGACCTTGTCAGTGATGTTGGCTGAAATGGGGTATACTATGACTATCTATGATCCCTATTTTGCGGCACAGTCTGCCGTATTAGATGATCAGTATGATTTTGTTACTTGCACAGAAGCAATCGAGCATTTTTATCAGCCTGCGAAGGAATGGGGGCTGTTGCTACGTTTAGTTAAACCCGGCGGTTGGCTGGGAATTATGACCAAACTAGTAACCGACACTGATGCTTTTGAGCATTGGTACTATAAGAACGACCCAACCCATGTTAGCTTTTTTAGTCATGATACGTTTAGCTTTTTAGCACAACGAGATGGTCTTGAAGTTGAGTTTGTTGGAAATGATGTGATTTTGCTGAGGAAACCCCAGTAATGACCCGTAAGAAAAGAGCGCGCACAGTAGGTTCTGAAGGCCCTGCTGTATACCGTGAGAAATCAAATAGTAAAGTTGATATTGAGACACGTGAACGCCAAAAAGCGAAGAAACGTAAAGGCTTAAAATCAGGTAGTCGTCATTCTGCTGTTGAAGAGAATAAGCAGCGCAATGGCGGTCAGAAAAAAGATCCACGTTTAGGTAGCAAAAAATTAGTCCCACTAATTGTTGAGCCTAAAAAACCGCAAACTAAGCAGCAGCGTCGCTTATCAGCAGAGCAAGAACTTGCAATGCTTGAAAATGATGCACAATTAATGGTGCTATTAGATCGTATTGATGCCGGTGAAAAACTGGGTGCTGGCTTGCAAAAGCAAGTTGACCTTAAGTTAGATCGCATTGAGCGTTTAATGAAGCAACTGGGTTTATTAGATGATGTTGAAGAAGAAACATCAGCGCCTGTTAAACAAAGTGCTAAATCTAAACCTCGTTCAGATGATGATTTATTAGCGCAATTTGAAAACATGGATTTTGATAATTTCGATAAGGAGTAACCGTTGCAGGGAATAACACTTCTATTTGTTATTGGTAGCGTTATTGTAGTTGGATTAGCACTATACGCTGGATTGTTATTGGCTAAGCTTTATAAGCAGCAACAACGGCATAAGTTATTTTTAGCCCGTGCTGCCGAGCAACAGGCCGCAGCAATCAAAGCCAGAAATGACAATATATTAGAAAGCGTCTTTATTATCGCAATGGCATGTAAACAAGAACAATGCGATATGTCTGAAGCCGCAATTCGGTTATATAAATTAATGGAAGTGTTGCAAGCAGATAAACAAGTTAATTTTGCAGCAACGTATCCGGCATTAACTGACTTGTATCAAGTGGTTAAAGATATGCCACGCGGAGATGCTCGCCAGCAAATAGAAAAACAAAGCCGAATGCGATTTGATCTTGAACGTATGAAAGCGGAGTCTCGTCTACAGGCTGAAATTAAACTTGAATTAGATGCTATTCTGTTAACTAAGGTTTAATTCGTTATCGTTATTATTAACACCGCCATTTATTGGCGGTGTTTGTTTTTGTAGCGAGTGTAAATTGAACAGCAGGGATAGGTTTTACTTTTTGTAAAATGGTGACACACTCTATGTATTCTATATTCACCAAATTGGAACAATGTCATGTCAAATGAGCAGATTATTTGGGATCAGGCCCTGATTGAAAAATATAATTATTCAGGCCCGCGTTATACTTCTTACCCGACCGCACTAGAGTTTAATCAAGCATTCACTTCTGCTGAATTTGAGATGGCATGTCAGCAATATCCTGATCGTAAGCTATCGCTTTATATTCATATCCCATTTTGCCATAAGCTTTGTTATTACTGTGGTTGTAATAAAATTATTACTCGCCATCAGCACAAAGCAGACCAATATTTAGATGTACTTGAGCAAGAGATTAAGCAACGTGCGACCTTACTTGGTGATCGTCAAGTTAGTCAGTTACATTTTGGCGGCGGCACACCAACGTTTTTAACTGCGACTCAAATCACCCGTTTAATGACAGCACTGCGCAGTGCATTTAATTTTGATGTAGATGCTGAAATCAGTATTGAAGTAGACCCGCGTGAAATTGAATTGAATATCCTTGATCACCTACGCAGCGAAGGTTTTAATCGCTTAAGTATCGGGGTGCAAGATTTCAATAAAGACGTACAGAAGTTAGTTAACCGTGAGCAAGATGAAGATTTTATTTTTGCGATGGTAGAGCGCGCTCGTGAATTAGGCTATCGCTCAACCAACCTTGATTTAATTTATGGCTTACCGTTACAAACTCAAACTTTATTTGCTGAAACACTACAGCAAGTGCTAACCATGAAACCGGGTCGATTATCAGTGTTTAACTACGCTCATATGCCAACCTTGTTTGCCGCACAACGTAAAATTCATGAAGACCAATTACCCTCAGCGACAGAAAAATTAGCGATTTTACAAGATACCATTGCGACACTAACGGGGGCGGGGTATCAATTTATTGGTATGGATCACTTTGCGCTGCCAAGTGATGAATTAGCGGTTGCACAGCGTGATGGTATTTTGCACCGTAATTTCCAAGGCTACACCACCCAAGGCGATTGTGATTTATTGGGTATGGGTGTCTCTGCTATTTCAATGATTGGTGATTGTTATGCGCAGAACCAAAAAGAATTGAAGTTGTATTATAGCCAAATGGCAGAACAGCAAACAGCATTATGGAAAGGGGTAACTTTAGATGCTGATGACTTGTTACGCCGTGAAGTGATCAAGGCGCTAATCTGTAATTTTCAATTGAATAAACGTGCGATTGAAACTGAATTTAATATTGATTTTGATAGCTACTTTAGCGAAGACTTACAATTATTGCAGACATTTATTAATGATGAATTAGTAACTGTGGGTGACGATATTATTCATGTTGAATTAAAAGGTCGGTTGTTGATTCGTAATATTTGTATGTGTTTTGATAAATATTTACGTGTTCGTGCACGTCAACAGCAGTTCTCTAGAGTTATCTAAGTTATAGATAATTTTAAGTCATACCGGTATAAAAAACGCCTCAGTTTCACGTGAAACTGAGGCGTTTTATTTTGTGAATTATAGTCGCCAAATGAGCGTTATAACGTAGCGTAATTAGCCACGTTTACTGGCAATATCACGTAATGCCTGCTTTTCTGCGGTAGACAAGAACGCTAGCTCAAGTCCATTGATTTGTGCTTGGCGAATTTGAGCAACACTTAGCCCCGCTTTCGGTGCAGCAACTTCATATTCGTAAGGCAGTTCAATGCCTTCAACCGCGGGATCATCGGTATTTAAACAAGCAAGAATGCCGTGTTCAAGGAACGCTTTTACCGGATGTTGAGTAATATCTGCGACAGTACTAGTCTGAATATTTGATGTAATACAAGATTCAATACCAATGCGATGCTCTGCTAAGTAATCCATTAGTTTTGGATCATTAACGGCTTTTACACCGTGACCAATACGGACTGCGCCAAGTTCATTAATGGCTTGCCACATACTTTCAGGTCCTGCGGCTTCTCCAGCATGAACGGTGATTTGTAATCCTGCATCACGGACTTGTTTAAAGTGTGAGATAAATTGGGTGCCAGGTTGGCCAAGTTCATCACCGGCAAGATCAATGGCTACCAATTGGTCTTTATGGCTGAGCAGTGCATCTAATTCTTGCTGACATGCTTGAGTGCCAAAAGTACGGCTCATAATGCCAATCAGGTTCGCTTTAATACCAAAATCACGACAACCTGCAGCAACACCATCAGCGACTGCTGCAACAACATCTGCTATAGGTAAGTGGTGTTTCATTGCCATGTAATACGGTGAAAAACGCAGTTCAGCGTAATCAATCTGAGCATTAAGTGCGTCTTCAACGTTTTCATAGGCAACACGACGACAAGCATCTAAATCACCTAATACTGCCACTCCCCAATCTAATTTATTCAGGAAAGCCACTAAATTTGGCTCAGCCTCAACAATTTGCACGTGCGGGCGTAATGCTTCAATTTCTGTTGCTGGCAGGGCAATATTAAATTGCTGACCTAATTCTAAGATCGTTTGGGGACGAATATTACCATCAAGATGGCGATGAATATCCGTTAGTGGCAGATCTTTGTTTATCATGATGATTATACTTCTCGACGTTAAAGATGAACTTAGTATACGCAATCGCCAAATGACATTCATCATTGTTGCAGAGAAATGTGCGCTGGCACATATACTTGTCTTGATGCTATTTAATGCTTAATCATGGATTTGCAACTCTTTAAGTTTACGAGTCAGCGTGTTGCGTCCCCATCCAAGTAATTTTGCAGCTTCTTGTTTGTGGCCATGAGTATGGAGTAGAGCAGTTTCGAGCAGGATTTTTTCAAATTGCGGTAAGGCTTCTGCCAACAATTCAGTTTCACCTTGCTGTAGTGCTTGTTGCGCCCATTGTTGTAAGCCTTGATGCCAGTGTTGTTCATTCGTCGAGGGCGTTGCGGTCGTCGTTTCTGTGATTTCTGGCGGTAAATCTGATGGTAAAATTTCATTACCACTTGCCATTACGGTTAGCCAGCGACAAATGTTTTCTAATTGACGTACATTCCCCGGCCACGGTAATTGGGTCAGTTTCTCTGCGGTTTGTGGATGTAACGATTTAACATCGACACTGAGTTCATCTGCCGCTCGTTGTAAAAAATGGTGCGCTAGTTGAGGAATATCTTGGCGACGATCTTTGAGGGAAGGTAAGTGGACGCGAATCACATTGAGGCGGTGAAAAAGATCTTCACGAAAATCACCGGCAGTAACCAGACGTTCAAGATGTTGATGCGTGGCTGCAATAATTCGCACATCAACATTGACGGGGGCATGTCCTCCAACGCGATAAAATTGTCCATCGGCTAATACGCGCAATAATCGTGTTTGAATATCTAATGGCATATCACCGATTTCATCAAGAAATAATGTGCCACCATTAGCTTGTTCAAATCGCCCTTGACGAACACTATTAGCACCTGTAAAAGCGCCTTTCTCATGACCAAATAGCTCTGATTCAATTAAATCTTTAGGAATAGCTGCCATATTGAGGGCAATGAAAGCGTTACTGCTACGCGGGCTATGGCGATGCAGAGCATGGGCGACCAACTCTTTACCTGTACCTGATTCGCCATTAATGAGTACAGAAATGGATGAGCGTGACAAGCGACCAATGGCGCGAAACACTTCTTGCATTGCTGGTGCTTCACCAATGATTTCTGGCGCGTGTTTAGGCTCAATTACAGGCTGGTGTTGGCGTTTTTGTTCCTGACTGTGACTAAGTGCTCGTTCAACTAAAGTGACAGCTTCATCGATATCAAATGGTTTCGGAAGGTATTCAAAAGCTCCTCGTTGGTAAGCATTGACTGCTGCGTCTAGATCTGAATGTGCGGTCATAATAATAACCGGTAAGCTAGCGTAATTTTGTTGTAGCTCTTTGAGTAACGTAAAACCATCAGTACCTGGCATTTTAATATCAGATACAAGCACATCAGGAACATTGCGTTCTAATGCCGCCAATACGCTATCAGCATCAGCAAATGTTTCGCATTTCATTCCTGCATTAACGAGTGTTCGTTCTAATACCCAACGAATCGAGTTGTCATCATCAACAACCCAGATTAATCCTTTGCTCATAGTAAGCCTCCTGTGGTGGTCAATGTTATGACTTAATGGGTAAGTAAATAGTAAAGTTAGTATGTCCCGGCCAGCTAAAGACTTCGATTTTACCTTGATGTTGATCGATTAAATTACGGGCGATTGATAGCCCTAATCCAGTGCCGCCTTCGCGGCCTGTGACCATCGGATAGAATAACGTATCTTGAATTTCTGCCGGAATACCGGGACCATTGTCAATGATTTCGATAGTAGCAGTAACTCGGTGTCGTACTCCTTGAATTAAGCTTTGATGGGCAGTTCGGGTTTTTAATTTAATCGTACCTCCCCCTTGACTTTTCAATGCTAATGCCGCGTTACTGACAATATTTAATAATGCCTGTTCCAGTTGTTCAGCATCCATATCGATATCAGGCAAACTGGGATCGTAATCGCGTTCAATGTTGATGGTGTCATCGGTTTCAATGTTGACTAACTGACGTACTTTTTCTAATACCAAATGAATATTATCTGTTCTGCGGACTCCTGGCCGTTGTGGTCCTAACAGGCGGTCGACTAAATTGCGTAATCGATCCGCTTGTTCAATGATCATTTGGGTATATTCGTGATAGCTTTTATCCGGTAACACTTTTTCTAATAATTGTGCTGCGCCGCGTAAACCACCGAGAGGATTTTTTATTTCATGGGCTAAACCACGAACTAACTCTTTGGCGGCTTGTTGTTGTGCGTGTTGGTTCAGTTCTTGGCTAATACGACGTTGCTGATCGATAGGCTTTAATTCTAATAAAATCAGTAGTTGTTTTTGCCATGAAATAGGACTGGCACTAACACCAAATAAATGTTGTTGGCCATCAATGACAAATGTGACATCGCTATCAGCTAAACCTTGACCGCTGTGAAGGGTTGCTTTGATATGGTTAAAATCGAGTGAGCTGTATTGTAATAATTGCGGCAACTGACTACCGAGTAAACGGCGTTTGCTCGATGATAATAATTGCTCGGCGGCAGGATTGACATAACGGATCACTAAGGTCTCATCGAGTAACACAATAGCGGTGACTAAATTGTCGAGAATTATGGGCGTAAAGCTAGCATTCACAATTATCATCCTTATCGATAGCCAAGCAAAAGACGATCGGTGTCGGCATCCATCTCTCGCTGTTAAGTAACGCACCAATTTGGTGCGTTAAAGTGTACTCGGTTTAACAGCGAACAGGCAGAGTTTATTGTAAATTGACGTTAACGGGGTTGAACTGGGCTGTTTTTAGGACGAGCCTGAGAAACGCGATGGAGATAAACCGTAATACTTTCAGATGTAGCAAGGATCTTGCCATTATTAAGTAATTGGATTTGAATTTGATGACTACCGCGATCGATATTGACCAGTTTCCAGGTTAAGTGGGTTTGAGGTGATCCATGAACTTTGCCATCAATAACTAACTGGGCTTGAGTGTTTTTATTTAGTTTACGGTTACTCACTGCGCGAATATTAATATCACCATCATTACTGCGAATGGTTTGTTGATGTACTGGAGTGAGTAGGCTAATCGTAGCGACGGGGAGTGAGGCTTCGGTCTCAGTTGTGATTGAGATAAGTTCCACATTGTCCGTTTGATTGATATCGATGACGGTTGCTTCAATATTTGGCTGTACTTCAGTAACGGATAGTTTAATTGTACTCGCTTGTTGGCTGCCTGGAGTATCACTAAAATGAACAATGCCATTATCATCAGTCCAAGAGTAGATCGTTGTTGCTAGTGCGATATTTGTCGTTACTGTAAAGAACAGTATTGATGCCAGATCAATGAGTTTCATCCGTTAACTCTCCACAAAGACCTTCATGGCCAATAAGTTCTTTATTGTTGCCGCTTTTTTTGTGAGAGCAATAGCAAAAAAGCCTGCGTGTGAGGCAGGCCTAAATATTGACTGTTAAGTTATAAGCTTATTGCTTAAACCGAGTAGTAAAGTTCAAATTCTAATGGGTGTACTGCCATATTGATTTTCTCTACATCTTGCTCTTTTAGGGCGATGTAAGAATCAATAAAGTCGTTAGAGAATACGCCACCAGAGGTTAAGAATTCACGATCTTCGTCAAGCGCCTGTAGTGCACCTTGTAGTGACTCTGCTACTTTTGGAATCTCTGCTGCTTCTTCTGCTGGTAAGTCGTATAAATCTTTATCCATCGCTTCGCCTGGGTGGATCTTGTTAGCGATCCCGTCAAGGCCTGCCATTAGCATTGCTGCAAAGGCTAAGTATGGGTTCGCTGCTGGATCACCAAAGCGTACTTCGATACGACGTGCTTTTGGACTTGGTACGACAGGAATACGAATTGATGCTGAACGGTTACGTGCTGAGTAAGCCAACATAACAGGAGCTTCGTAACCAGGAACTAAACGCTTGTATGAGTTCGTTGCTGGGTTAGCAAAGGCATTGATTGCACGTGCGTGCTTGATAATACCACCGATGTAGAACAGTGCCATTTCTGATAGGCCGCCGTACTTGTCACCTGCGAATAAGTTTACGCCATCTTTGGCCAGTGACATGTGAACATGCATGCCTGAGCCGTTATCACCTACAAGTGGTTTAGGCATAAAAGTTGCTGTTTTGCCAAATGCATGAGCGACATTATGAACAACATACTTATAAATCTGAATTTCATCAGCTTTATTGGTTAGTGTGTTGAAACGGGTCGCGATTTCATTTTGGCCAGCAGTCGCTACTTCATGGTGATGAGCTTCAACAACGAGACCCATTTCTTCCATGATAAGGCACATTGCAGAGCGAATATCTTGTGATGAATCAACAGGTGCTACTGGGAAATAACCGCCTTTAACGCCTGGACGGTGACCTTTGTTACCACCTTCAATTTTGGTACCGCTATTCCATGCCGCTTCAATGTCGTCAATCTTAAAGAATGAACCTGACATATCAGTATTGAATCGAACGTCATCAAATAGGAAGAATTCTGGCTCTGGGCCAACTAATACATTGTCAGCAAAACCTGCTGAACGCATAAATTCTTCAGCGCGTTTAGCAATTGAACGTGGATCACGATCGTAGCCTTGCATTGTTGCTGGCTCAAGAATATCACAACGAATATTTAGAGTTGCGTCTTCAGTAAATGGGTCAAGTACCGCGCTTGCTGCATCAGGCATCATTACCATGTCTGATTCATTAATGCCTTTCCAGCCCGCAACAGAAGAGCCATCAAACATTTTACCTTCTTCAAAAAAATCAGCATCGATTTGATGAGATGGAATAGAAATGTGCTGCTCTTTACCTTTGGTATCGGTAAAACGTAGGTCAATAAACTTAACTTCATTTTCCTGGATCAGCGCTAGTACGTTTTCAACTGACATCTTGAGTAACCTCCGGTGTTATTTAGGGCGATGGCCGCAAACTTTTTTGCTCATGCAATGGTGAGCGAATCTAAAAGTATTAAAGCGAAAACCATGCCAACTTTAAAAAGCCTCTAAAAATGCGTGGTTATAACATTTAGAGTACTTTTTCCTATCCTGATTTGCACTGTTATGGTGAAGTGCGCACCAAATTGGTGCAATGGTAAAAGATATAGAAAAGGGTGCTATATCTTTTCAATCATTCACTGATTTAACAGCCATACTACTATGGTGATGAGGCTAAATATTGTCAATCTGTGAGGTAGATAATTGTGGATTTTATTGTTAATTGATCGCTGTCTAAACGTTGTAAAAAAGGACATTGATTATGCTTTTGGGTGAATTATTACTTATTTATCGTACGAATAAAGCGTATAAAAAAAATAAAAATAGCCAAAAAAGTGAGTAAAAATGCGGCTCTAGAGATAAAATAGAAAAAAGCTGGTGATATAAATCACATATTTCGTGGGTTTTAGCGTAAAATCTGTTAAATTATGAGCCGTTTTTTTAATCAAGTAGCCTCTAGTAAGACGCTGCATGTTCTGAGTGAATGTGAAACTAATGTCTAATCAATCGATCGATAACTTAAGAAATATCGCAATTATTGCTCACGTTGACCACGGTAAAACTACCCTGGTTGATAAACTTCTACAGCAATCTGGCACGTTAGAGGGTCGCGGCGAAGCCGAAGAACGTGTTATGGATTCTAACGATATCGAAAAAGAGCGTGGCATTACCATTCTTGCTAAGAACACAGCAATTAACTGGAATGACTACCGCATCAATATCGTAGACACCCCTGGACACGCAGACTTCGGTGGTGAAGTTGAGCGTATCATGTCTATGGTTGACTCTGTATTGCTTATCGTTGACGCAGTTGACGGCCCTATGCCTCAAACTCGTTTCGTAACGCAAAAAGCGTTCGCATACGGTCTTAAGCCAATCGTTGTAATCAACAAGATTGACCGTCCAGGTGCACGTCCTGAGTGGGTTATGGATCAAATCTTTGACCTATTTGACAACCTAGGCGCAACTGATGAGCAACTAGACTTCACAACAGTTTACGCATCAGCGCTAAACGGTTGGGCAACAATGGAAGAAGGCGTAACTGGCGAAGATATGGAACCATTGTTCCAAGCTATCGTTGATAACGTTGCAGCTCCTTGTGTTGACGTTGATGGTCCACTACAGATGCAAATCTCTCAACTAGATTACAGCTCTTACGTGGGTGTTATCGGTGTTGCTCGTATCGCTCGTGGTACTGTTGCTGCAAACCAACAAGTTACTATCATTGGTGCTGACGGTACTAAGCGTAACGGTAAAGTAGGTACAGTTCTTGGTTACCTAGGTCTTGAGCGTCACGAAGTTGCTGAAGCGAAAGCGGGCGATATCGTTGCTATCACAGGTCTTGGCGAGCTTAAGATTTCTGACACTATTTGTGACGTGAACACTGTTGAAGCGTTACCTGCATTGTCTGTTGATGAACCAACAGTAACAATGACTTTCCAAGTAAACACTTCTCCGTTTGCTGGTAAAGAAGGTAAGTTTGTTACTTCACGTAACATCCTTGAGCGTCTACAAAAAGAATTAGTACACAACGTTGCATTGCGCGTTGAAGAAACTGAAAGCCCAGACCGCTTCCGTGTTTCAGGCCGTGGTGAACTTCACCTATCTATCCTGATTGAAAACATGCGTCGTGAAGGTTACGAGCTAGCAGTATCTCGCCCAGAAGTTATCATCAAAGAAGAAGATGGTAAGCTAATGGAACCGTTTGAAATTGTAACTATCGATGTGGTTGAAGAGCATCAAGGTAGTGTAATGGAGAAAATCGGTATCCGTAAGGGTGAGCTAAAAGATATGGCACCAGATGGTAAAGGCCGTGTTCGCATGGACTTCATGATGCCTTCTCGTGGTCTTATCGGTTTCCAAACAGAATTCCTAACAATGACTTCTGGTTCTGGTCTTATCTACCATACGTTTGATCACTACGGTCCTCACAAGGGCGGTACTATTGGTCAACGTGCTAACGGCGTATTGATCTCTAACGGTACTGGTAAAGCGGTAACTTACTCGCTATTCAACCTACAAGAGCGTGGTCGTCTGTTCTCTGAGCACGGTGATGAAGTATATGAAGGTCAGATCATCGGTATTCATAACCGTGCAAACGATCTAACTATCAACTGTCTACGTGGTAAGCAGCTAACAAACGTTCGTGCATCAGGTACTGATGAAGCACAAACGCTTTCTCCTGCTATCAAGTACACACTTGAGCAAGCTCTAGAATTCATCGATGATGACGAGCTAGTAGAAGTAACACCAGAAAGCATTCGTATTCGTAAGAAACTTCTTACTGAAAACGATCGTAAGCGCGCAGGTCGTGGTAAGTAATTACCGCTAATCTGAACGATTACTAATACAATCCCTCGCTTGGCAACAAGCGGGGGATTGTTGTATCTGGAGTATGAAAATATTCCAGAGAAAAAAAGAGCTAACATGGTTAGCTCTTTTTTATGGTTATAGTATGGCAATAAATGCGAATTACTTTTTCAAGTGGCCAATAAAACGATTTGATTCTGCAATGGCGTGGTTCATATCTCGAATGGCACCAGAGATCTCTGTTTGTAATGCATTAAACTGGCCCTGAAGTGAGCCTACTGCTGCTGCATTGAGGTTGTGCTTAAGATATAGGGTGTTATCACGTAAAGTGTCTAAAACAGGCTCCATCTTCTTCTCAGCGCGTTTCATCGCGGTTAACATTTTATTATACGATGCTTTGGTTGCTTGAAGTTTACGTTGGCTATCCCGCTTAAGAGCGGCACTTTTATATAATGACAGTTCTTGTTGCCACTCATCAAACATCGCATTTGCGACATCTTCAATAGCTGCAATTCGATCATTTACGTTATTGACGGCCGCCTCACTGCTTTGATATTGGCTATCAATATCCTGATAAGCCGATTCAAGTTTTCCGCCATCAAATTGATTCAATGCTTTTAGGCCATCAAGGGCGCTGGTAAATTGTTTTTGAGCATTTTGTTGTGCTTGATTAGCGTCTTCAACACGATCAACCATAATGTCGCGTTTATAGACGCCCACTTTTTCCATCGCTGAATAGTAAGCCGTTTGGCAACCTGAAAGCAGACTAACACTTAAAAAAAGTGCAATAAAATAAGGCATGTTTGGCTCCTTGGTGAGACATGCAAAATAACGAATAATGATATTGTTGTTGGTAGCTAAAGTAACGGTATTGATAGATAAATATTAATAACAGCATGTAATTTTAATATGGCTGTATTTTATAACATAGAGGTAGAACACTTTATTATGGCCGACAAAGAACAACCTGTGAAACGTGTATTATGGCAACGGTTACCTCGAATAATGGAATATGTGGGTTATTTAATCCAACGTGTAGATCATGATCGGTTGACGGTAACTGCAGGATCAATGGCTTATGTGACGTTATTATCATTAGTACCGTTATTAACCGTTGTCGTTTCGGCATTGTCGGTCGTGCCTGCTTTTGCCGGCGTTGGTGCTCAAGTCCAGCAATTTGTAATCACGCATTTTGTACCAGCGGCAGGGGCGGTGGTGACTACTTATTTAAATGAATTTGTGATTAATGCCGGAAAGATGACCGTGGTCGGTATCGGAGCATTATTTGTCGTCGCAATGATGTTGATTTCTTCAATTGATAAATCATTAAATTATATTTGGCGAGTAAAGAAAAAGCGCCGTTGGATAATCTCTTTGGCGGTATATTGGATGATCCTTACGTTAGGGCCTATTTTGTTGGGCTCCAGTCTTGCTTTGAGTTCATATTTAGGTTCATTGGTCTTATTTGAGCACCAAATATTGCATGGTGTGGTTCAACAATCATTACAATGGTTGCCCTCAATGATGTCTGGCTTGGCTTTTTTATTGCTTTATGCGCTAGTGCCTAATTGTAAGGTGCTATTTAAACATGCGTTATTAGGGGCATTATGTAGTAGTGTTTTGTTTGAGTTGAGTAAAAAAGGTTTTGTGATTTATTTAGCGCATTTTCATTCCTATCAAATGATTTATGGCGCATTGTCAGTGATCCCTATTTTGTTTGTGTGGGTATATTTGTGTTGGTGCATCGTATTACTTGGAGCAGAAATTACTGCTAGTTTAGGTGAACGTGGTTTTTGGGATGTAACTCAACATTGATAACTTGATAATAAATAACAACAATGGTGACAAACCATAACCAAGATATTAACCATAAATAAGGAACAATAATGATTGCGCTGATTCAACGGGTAAGTGAAGCGAGTGTTACCGTCGATGGTAAAGTAACTGGCGCTATTGGTGGTGGTTTATTAGTGTTATTAGGGGTTGAGAAAGGCGATGATGAAGCGAAAGCCCAAAAGTTACGCGATAAAGTGTTGGGCTATCGTATATTCAGTGATGCTGACGATAAAATGAACCTTAATGTGCAGCAAGCGCAAGGTAGTGTGTTGGTGGTTTCGCAATTTACTTTGGCTGCGGATACGAAAAAAGGCATGCGGCCAGGATTTTCAGCAGGTGCGGCTCCTATTGAAGCTGAACGGTTGTACCAATATTTTGTCGAACAATGTAAGGCACAGCCAATTGTAACTGAAACTGGAATATTTGGTGCCGATATGAAGGTCGCATTAGTGAATGATGGCCCCGTGACATTTTGGTTGCAGGTCTAAGCCTTGGATGTGCGACTTTAGAATGTAATAGCTATCGACGATTAAGGGAAGAGAGGGAAGGCATGTTCCGATTAGTCACTCCGCAAACCGAACAGCAGTTTGCGCGTTATTATCATTTTCGTTGGCAGATGCTCCGCGAGCCATGGCACTTACCGTTAGGCTCTGAGCGGGATGCTTATGATGATGTCAGTGCGCATCGAATGTTAGTTGATAATCATGATAATGTGGTTGCGGCTGGGCGTTTGTATATAACTCCTGACAATGAGGGTCAAGTACGTTATATGGCCGTTGATGTCGCAGTGCAGCACCATGGGTTAGGTGGCATGATTTTAATGGCACTTGAATCATTGGCGCGTTATGACGGTGCAAAACGGTTAGTGTGTAATGCTCGTGAAGCTGCAATTCCATTTTATATTAAAAATGGTTTTGAGAGTCGAGGTGAACTAAGTGATGAGCATGGTCCAATACGTCATCAACAAATGGTTAAACAGTTACCCCCGTTAACAGATGTTGCTCGTCAACCACAATGGTGTCAGGAGTTGCAATCACTATGGCAAAGTCAGATCCCTATCAGTGATAAAATGGGGATCAAAATTAATCAGTACACGGGCTATCGATTTGAAGTCAGTGCGTTGTTTAATGCCAATATTAATCCCAATGAATTTATGTTTGCCGGCAGTATTTTTACTATGGCAACATTGGCTGGTTGGGGTTTTATTTGGCTGTTACTTAAAGAACGTGGCTTACAAGGCAATATTATTTTAGTTGATAGCCACATTCGTTATTCTGCACCTGTAACAGAACGGCCGATCGCCGTCACCACCCTTGAGCATTTACGCGGTGACTTTGATCGAATTACTCAACAGCGTAAAGGACGGATCACGGTTGATGTTAATGTTCAGTGTGGTAAAACAGTTTCATCAACGTTTACGGGAACATATTTAGTGTTACCTGTACATGATGAATCGACCGTTGCGGTTGATATTCCTTGATGCCATGAACGGGTTAGTTGTTGACAGCCCGTTGTTAATATCAGTTGTAATTGCTGCTGTTGGGCGGTGGTGAAATTCCATTGTCCCATCATATTTAATCTGAAATCATTACCCGTGATGGTTGATGGGGATAATTGGATGGTGCCATCGTGTGCCGTTAGTATGAGTGGTGGCGTTGTAAGTTGTAACGGCAATGCCACACTTGGTGTTGCCGCAGGTTGATTCTCGACAGTAAAATTGGGCTGTTGCCATTGCGCCAATAATTGCTGTGGGGTGATGTTATTTAATGCCAATTGACGTGATGTGACATTAGCACTGCCAGTTAAGTGAGTATTAAAATCTGCCCAGCTGCGTGCATAACCATTGAGTTTTATTTGAGTGTCGATAGCGCCTGTCAGTGGAAGAGGCAATGCTAACCAACGGTATAATATTTGAGCTGGCATAGTGTCGCCCATGAGAGTTAATTGCCATGGATGCTGTGGCTTCTCAAGTGATATTCTTGCGCGTGCTTTTAATATTCCATCTTTAAATGGCAGGGTTAATTTATCTAATTGCCATTGGCCTGCATTACTGTGCATGGTAGCAATTGCTTGATTAATAATGACTTGATTGATACTGCCAAACCCCAAATTTGCTTCAATATTCCCTTGCCATAATCCCCACTGATTATTTTGTTTTAGTACCGTATCTTGTGCATCAATATCAATTCCTGCCAGTTGCAAAGGTATAGCAGAAGCCGATGAGGTAATTTGACTGTTATTGATACTCAGTTTTTTGACTATAATATCGGTGTATTGTTGCTGCCATTGTTGCCATTTCTGAGACCAATCTTTACTCACAAACCATTTAATACCACTGGCTTTAAATTGATTAATAAAAAGTTGTTGTGGATCTATCCAACCATCAATACGAACAGCACCATCCATCATATGGGCGGATATACCATGGCTAATAATTTGCTGAGGCATAAATTGTAATTCAGCTAATGGTTGTTCAAAATTAAGTTGTTGCCATTGAGCATGACGGGCACTAAACGATAAGCGACTGTTTTGTTGTTGCCAATAAGTGAGGGGCCACTGCCAATTTTCCAATGATAAATTAATATCGTCAGCGCCCCATTGGGGTAATTCAATACTGCTGTTGACCACATCAACACGATTGAATTTAATGGTTTTTAACATTGGCATTGGTTGACTGAATTGTTGTCGCCAAGTATTGAGCAATTGTTGATCTTGCAAGTGAAAGCGACTGATGGTGAGTTGGTCAACTGTTAAACTGTGGTTGTGATTATCAAGCTGAGCTTGGGCGGTAAATGTCGCCTGATGCCAGCGGCCAGATATACCATCAAACTGCCATTGTTGGTCGTGCTTTTTAGCATTGATTAGCAGTTGTTGTAGTTGTAATTGGTGCCATTTAACGCTGGTGGCATTCATTTTAAAACTACCATTAAAGCTCTGCCACCACGACGTATTTGGTTGTGGTGTTTGCCAATTATCCATTTCAATTACCCCGTGTTTAATCTTAAATTCA
Source organism: Photobacterium toruni (assembly GCF_024529955.1). Taxonomy (NCBI): domain Bacteria; kingdom Pseudomonadati; phylum Pseudomonadota; class Gammaproteobacteria; order Vibrionales; family Vibrionaceae; genus Photobacterium; species Photobacterium toruni. The sequence goes on along the minus strand of NZ_AP024854.1, from coordinate 2,851,219 downwards.
GGGGTATGTATATTGGTATTATTGAGTATTAAGCGCTTAACCGTTATGGGTGGTGATTGGCTAAATAGTGGCATGTTTACTGCGGTAATATTATTAAGTTGGACGCTGTCAAATACGAGCTTGTGATCAGTAAAACTTGATTTTGATAACCATAGTTGAATGCTATCTGCATTAATAAACACCTGTTGGTGTTGAGTGATTTCTGCATGTTCAAAAGTGATGTGATAAGGCGATCGAATATCGTAATCAATTTTTTTAGCAAACACTTGATAGGGTGAGATTTGGGCGAGGACTAAATTTAATAGCGGCTCATTATAACGAGTATGTAATAGTCCAATTAGGGTTGTTAGGCTTACGACGATGATTAACATAAAAACAAGCACAAATTTGCTAAAAAATCGCATAACGTTTCCTCGTAAGCGGCAGATATAAATATAAAGAAAGGCTTATTGAGGGTGGGTGAAAAACATTTTTTTAGCAAGTGCTTTGGTGAGTGTATTGATATGAAATATGGCGATGAAATAAAAAACAGCCTCTAATAAAAGAGGCTGTTAACGATTATTCAATGAGCAATAAGATTACTTGAGTTGTGGACCTGCAGTAACTAACTGTTGACCTTCTTGAGTATCAGTATACTTATCAAAATTAGTAATAAAGCGTGTCGCTAAATCTTCAGCTTTGCTTTGCCACTGAAGTGGATCAGTGTAAGTATCACGAGGATCAAGAATCATTGGATCAACACCGGGTAGTGATGTTGGCACCGTTAGATTAAAGATTGGAATCTGTTTGGTATTTGCTTCATCAATTGAACCATCAAGAATTGCATCAATGATTGCACGCGTATCTTGAATTGAAATTCGCTTACCAGTGCCGTTCCAACCGGTGTTTACCAAGTACGCTTCAGCGCCTGCAGCTTCCATCCGTTTAACCAATACTTCAGCATATTGAGTTGGATGTAACGTTAGGAACGCATTACCAAAACAAGCTGAGAACGTTGGTGTTGGTTCAGTAATACCACGCTCAGTACCGGCTAATTTAGCGGTAAAGCCTGAAAGGAAATGGTACTTAGTTTGCTCTGGAGTTAATTTTGAAACCGGAGGTAATACACCAAAAGCATCTGCAGATAAGAAGATCACTTTATTAGCATGACCGCCTTTTGAAACGGGCTTAACAATATTTTCAATATGGTAAATTGGGTAAGAAACACGGGTGTTTTCAGTTTTTGAGTTATCATCAAAATCAATTGAACCATCACCGCGAACAGTAACGTTTTCTAGCAAAGCATCACGACGAATAGCATTGTAGATATCAGGCTCTGCTTCTTTTGATAGGTTGATAGTTTTTGCATAGCAACCACCTTCAAAGTTAAACACGCCATTGTCATCCCAGCCATGCTCATCATCACCAATTAACGCACGTTTAGGATCGGTTGATAGGGTTGTTTTTCCCGTACCTGATAGACCAAAGAATACCGCCACATCGCCTTCTTGGCTCATGTTGGCTGAACAGTGCATAGATGCAATACCTTGTAGCGGTAAGAAGTAGTTCATCATTGCGAACATACCTTTCTTCATCTCACCGCCGTACCATGTACCGCCAATCAATTGCATTTTTTCACTAAGATTGAAAACCGTGAAGTTTTCAGAGTTCATGCCGTGTTCTTGCCATTTAGGGTTAGTGCACTTTGAACCGTTCATGATCACAAAATCAGGTTCGAAATTCTCAAGCTCAGCCTCTGTTGGGCGAATGAACATGTTTTTTACAAAATGTGCTTGCCATGCGACTTCAGTGATAACGCGAATACAAAGGCGAGTGTCTGGGTTTGCACCACAGTAGCCATCAATAACAAACAGGCGTTTATTTGATAGTTGATTAGTGACTAATTCTTTTAGATCTAACCATGCTGTTTGTGTTAGGGCTTTATTGTCATTCTTACCTTGATCTGACCACCACAATGTATCTTTGGTAGTGTTATCACGCACAATAAATTTATCTTGTGGTGAACGACCTGTAAAAATGCCGGTATCAACAGATACGGCACCCAGCTCTGTAACTATACCGCGCTCGTAACCTTCAAGTTCTGGTTTGGTTTCTTCATTAAAAAGAACTTCGTAGGATGGGTTACGAATAACATCTGTAACATTGGTAATACCGTATTGGGATAAATCCATGTTGTTTGCAACCTTATTATCGACACAAGAAGTGATCATTGGTGCTCCTAGGGTAAGATGTTGTTTAACTGTCAATCATGCTAACAACCCTAAACCGCTAAATCAGGGACGGTCATCAAAAAACCGACCATCATTTTGTTAATTTTAGGTAAAAATGTCGAGATCGCGAGAGGTTTTACTTTGCGGAAATGTTAAAATATATTTGTTGTGATAATGGTCAATTTTTACGCGGCGTGATTGCAAAAAAAGCACAAATAAAGGTGAAATATACGTTTATATACGGTGTGGCGATGATGAAATTTAAATATTAAATAAAAAAAACCGGCATAATTAGCCGGCTTTAAATAACGATATGGTGTGAATTAGTGAATTTGATCACTATCTGTAGTGCTAGCACTATTATCACGTAGTGCTGCTATATCAATGCTGTCGAAGTCATAGCTTGTGCCACAATAATCACAATGTAGTGATACTTTGCCATCGTCAGCAATGATTTTATCTATCTCATCTGGTTGAACACTCATGATTGCCGCTGCACTGCGCTCACGTGAACAACCACACTCAAAGCTGACAGCCTGAGGATCAAACAGTTGTACTTGCTCTTGATGGTAAAGACGATATAGCACATCTTGTGCTTCTAGCGTAAATAGCTCTTCATCTTTAACGGTTTCAGTTAACGCTTCTAAATGTTCGAAGTCGCCTTCTGTACCAGTACCATCAGGCATGATTTGTAACAGCATTCCCGCCGCTTTTACTTGGTCATCAATTGTGCCAGTACGCAACCAGATACGGGTTTTTAATTGCTCTGAATTTTTGAAGTAACTTTCAAGACACTCAGCCAATGTATCACCATCAAGACCTACGACACCTTGGTAGCGCTCGCCCTTGGTTGGTGTAATGGTGATCACCATGTGACCTTTACCCATTAAGTCATGAATAGTACCCGCTTCTACGTCACCATTCCAACGCGCGACACCACGTAATTGTTGGTTATGATCACCGTTGATTACCGCTAAGCTTACAGGACCATCACCTTGAACTTGTACTGTGATTGAGCCTTCAAACTTTAACGTTGCCGTTAATAGGCTAGTTGCTACCAATAATTCGCCCAATAACGTTGCTACTGGTGCTGGGTAGTTTTTATCCGCAATAATTTGTTGGTAAGTTTGACTTACTTGTACCAATTCGCCGCGAACAGCTGCGCCGTCGAAAAGGTAACGGTTTAAACTATCGTTTGTCATGAGTATGTATTCTCCAACTATAGAGCCAACCCAATAAAGGGATAAAATGAACAGTAATTACTTTATGGTCAACGCCGCAACCAAGGCGGGTTAAACCGTTGCAATAAAGCACTCATTGTTGAAATTATAATTTAATCGATTGGCTCTGAGTTATTTATTCAGATGCGTTAATATTTTTGAATCGCATAATGTCGCGGCGTTGCTTTTTATCCGGTCGTTTTTCTGGACTTGGATTGTCATAAGCATTGAGTTTGCGCATTTTTGCTGTCTGTTCGCGGGCTGTAATACTTTCAGCCGTTTCTCGATAGAGTAGTTGTGCTTCTGGTGCGCCACGGCGACAGTCTGAGATTTGTTCGATGATGATAATCTTCTCATCATTACCCTGACGTAATTTTATCGCTGCACCAAGTTCAATAATTTTACTTGGTTTTGAACGTTGACCATTGTACTGCACTTTACCGCCGTCAATCATAGCGCGAGCAATTGAACGTGTTTTGTAAAAGCGGGCAGCCCATAACCATTTATCAAGACGAACCTGTTTAATATTCGAGGTGTTTTGACCCATCACGGTGCCTTTATTTGTTGAAACGATAAATTATCACATTTTGCCAATAACAGCAGTTAATGTGACTATTTACTATAAATGGTGATATTAGCCGAGGATTTCAATCACTGAGTAAGAATTTATTACAAAAAATCATTAAATTCTTAGATACTATGGTGTTTTGTTTGGATTATTAAATGGTATTTCGATAATGAACAGGCGATCATAGTCCATTCAATTTTCAGATACGATTGCACTGCACCTATTTGTTTAATAGTTCTTGGTATTTTAACAATGGATTTCACTATGCTTGCTTCAAAGTGGTTTGCTACTGCAGCAACCAAATGTCCGTTATCATTACAATCTGTCACGCGTCTTTTAACTTGTATTTTAGTGGTGATATTGGCTTGGGTTATGGGGCGTTTGGTGTGGTCTATTATCGAACCTACTCCTGCTGTTGCTCGTTGGCAACCTCTTGCGGTAACCGTGAATACCTCTCAACAACAATTACCCATTAATGAATTATTAAGCCTGAATTTGTTTGGTCGTTATCAAGCCAATGCCGCACCTATTTCGATTAAGCCCGTTAAACAAGATGCACCGCAAACACAATTACGATTAACTTTGGTCGGTGTCGTTGCTAGTTCAACGCCATCAAAAGCATTGGCGGTGGTGACCAATAACGGTAAACAAAATACATATGGTATTAATGAAGTTATTGATAATACGCGTGCGACTTTAATTGCGGTGTATAACGATCGCGTTATTATTCGAAACAACGGTCGTGATGAAACCTTAATGCTTGAAGGTTTAAAATTTACTAAACCATCACTAACGGCTGCTGTACCTCAACGTCATACTTCGCAAAGTAATAGTAATACCGCAGAGTTAGCCAAAATCAAACAAGAAATTTTATCTGAGCCTCAAACATTATTCAGTTATATCCGTTTATCTCAGGTAAAAAAAGATGGCCAAATTGAAGGCTATCGTGTCAATCCCGGCAAGAATAGAATTTTATTTGATCAGGTTGGTCTTAAAGCCAATGATCTTGCAGTGAGTATTAACGGTCGTAGCCTGACAGATCCTGCAATTATGGCCAAGCTTTGGGGTGAATTATCTTCAGCCACTGATTTTACACTGACGGTTGAGCGTGACGGTCAGTTACATGATATCCACATTGAGCTGCAATAACATCTTAGTGCTTAGCTTGAAATGAATATGCGATTACGCAGGAGTTTTTTGTGAAAAAATGGATGGGTAAAAGTGCCCTATTGTTAGCGAGTGGCTTGTTTTGTAGTCAAGCCATTGCCGATGAATTAAGTGCTAATTTTAAAGGCACAGATATTCAAGAGTTTATCAATATTGTTGGTCGCACTTTGCATAAAACAATCATTATCGATCCCGCAGTGCGTGGGCAAGTGAATGTGCGTAGCTATGATTTATTGAATGAAGAGCAGTATTATCGCTTCTTCCTTAATGTGCTTGATGTTTATGGTTATGCGGTGGTGACCATGGAAGATGGCGTGATGAAAGTCATTCGTGACAAAGATGCCAAAACTGCCGCTATTCCCGTGGTTGGCGCTAATGATAAAAATATTCCCGGTGACGCGGTTGTTACCCGTGTGATTGCGGTTAAAAATGTCTCGGTACGTGAATTATCTCCGTTATTACGTCAGCTAAATGATAATGCGGGCGCGGGTAACGTGGTCCATTATGATCCAGCTAATATCATTATGATCACCGGTCGTGCCGCGGTGGTAAATCGCTTAGCTGAAATTATTGAACGTGTGGATCGTGCAGGTAATAAAGATGTAACGGTTGTATCACTTAATAATGCCTCTGCGTCAGAAATGGTACGGATTATTGACTCACTTAATAAAAGTGCTGAAGCAAAATCAACTCCAAGCTTTTTGATCCCTAAAGCGGTTGCCGATGAGCGTACCAACTCAGTATTGATTTCAGGTGATCCGAAAGTGCGCGAGCGGTTAAAGAAGCTGATCCATCGCTTAGACAAAGAGATGGCAGTCAGTGGTAATAGCCGTGTGTTTTATCTTAAATACGCTAAAGCTGAAGATCTCGTCGATGTTCTAAAAGGGGTGTCTGAAAATGTTCAAGCCACGACCAAAGGTAATTCAGGTCAGGGTCAGAGCACAAATAAAGACGATGTTATGATCTCAGCCCATGCACCGACGAATGCACTCATTATTTCAGCACCAGCTGATGTGATGAAGCGCTTAGAAGCGATCATTTCTCAACTCGATATTCGTCGCGCTCAAGTCCACATTGAGGCGATGATTGTTGAAGTACAAGAAGGTGATGGTGTCGATTTTGGTGTTCAGTGGGGCTCTGAAGATGGTGGTGTGATTCAGTTTGGAAACAGTGGTGCACCCATCGGTGGTTTATTGTCAGCGCAAGAGCAAGGCAAAGATAAAGTCACAACCCAAAATCGAACGGATCCAAATACAGGTGAGCAGTTACCTCCTATCGTCACCACTGAAAGTGGCGACTTAGCCCCAATGGCAGCCTTCTTAGGTGGCGTTAAAGGTGCGGCTGCGGCGATTGCATTAGGTGACTGGACCGCGTTGGTTACTGCCGTGCAATCAAACCGTAATGTTAATGTGCTTTCTACGCCAAATATTACGGTGCTTGATAATCAAGAAGCAAACTTATCGGTTGGTCAAGAAGTGCCCGTTACTACTGGCTCACAAACGGGTTCAAATAATGATAATCCGTTTACCACTGTTGAACGTAAAGATGTCGGTATTAAGCTTAAAGTAACGCCGCAAATCAACGAAGGTGACTCAGTACAGATGAAGATCGAGCAAGTAGTATCGCAAGTTGCCGATGCTAATGGTGCGGTTGATATTCGTTTTGATAAGCGTGAGCTAACCACATCAGTGTTAGTGAAAGATGGCAATATGATCGCTCTTGGTGGTTTGATGCAAGAGAAGACCCTTGAGTCGGAGCAAAAAGTGCCGATTTTAGGAGATATTCCAGTGTTAGGCGCGTTATTCCGTTCGACCAATAATCAAACTGAAAAAACCAATTTGATGATTTTCATTCGCCCAACGATTTTACGTGATGGCATGAGTGCCGATGGCATGACGCAGCGTAAATATAACTACATTCGCGCGCAACAGTTATACCAAGCCGATAAAGGTATGCGATTAATGGATGCTGAAATGCCTATTATTCCAAAATATGGTGATGACATGGCACTGCCAGCAGAAGTCCGTGCATTTGTATCGCAACTGGAGAAACACTAATGGCAGATGAGTCTTTGGCGTTAGAAACGGCAGTGTTATTTCGATTGCCGTTTTCTTTTGCTAAGCGCCATCATGTTGTGATTGAAGCCAATCAACAAGGATGGCAGTTATATTATTGCGGTCAATTATCGGCAATTGTTTTAGCAGAAGTACGACGGGTTGTTGGTGAGGGGTTTTATCCGATTGCGTTATCAGAGTCGCAGTTTGAGCAGAAGCTTACTGATGCCTATCAACGTGATTCGTCAGAAGCACGTCAGCTAATGGAAGATTTAGGCTCTGACAGTGATGACTTTTTCTCGTTAGCGGAAGATCTTCCTGAAACAGAAGATTTGCTAGAGTCAGAAGATGATGCGCCAATCATTAAGTTGATTAATGCGATGTTAGCAGAGGCTATCAAAGAAGGGGCGTCTGATATTCATATCGAAACCTTTGAAAAAGTACTGTCGATTCGTTTTCGCGTCGATGGCATGTTACGTGAAGTGCTCCAACCAAGCCGTAAGTTAGCGCCGTTGTTAGTGTCGCGTATCAAAGTCATGGCGAAATTAGATATCGCAGAAAAACGCATTCCACAAGATGGGCGTATTTCATTGCGTATCGGCGGTCGTGCGGTGGATGTGCGAGTTTCAACGATGCCATCATCCCATGGCGAACGAGTAGTTCTGCGTCTATTAGATAAAAATGCTACTCGGCTTGATTTACACAGTCTTGGTATGACAGCAACGAACCATGAAGCGTTTAGAAAGCTTATTGATCGTCCCCATGGGATTATTTTGGTTACCGGTCCTACGGGGTCGGGTAAATCGACCACGTTGTATGCAGGCTTGCAAGAGTTAAACAGTGCTGAGCGCAATATTCTAACCGTTGAAGATCCGATCGAATTTGATATCGATGGTATTGGTCAAACACAAGTAAACAGTAAAGTTGATATGACGTTTGCTCGTGGTCTGCGAGCGATCCTTCGTCAAGATCCTGATGTGGTCATGATTGGTGAGATCCGTGATTTAGAAACTGCAGCGATTGCCGTTCAAGCATCACTAACAGGTCATATGGTGTTATCAACCCTGCATACCAATACTGCCGTTGGTGCAATCACCCGTTTACGCGATATGGGCATTGAACCTTTCTTGGTGTCATCCTCTTTACTTGGCGTATTAGCGCAGCGTTTAGTACGTACATTATGTGCTGAGTGCCGCCAACCTTATGATGCTGATACCGAGCAGAAGAAACTGTTTAGATTAACGGCAACAGATAGCCTGACGTTGTACCGTCCTTGTGGTTGTGACAAATGTAATTTTAAAGGTTATCGCGGTCGTACCGGTATTCACGAGCTTTTACAAATAGATGAACGCGTACAAGAGTTAATTCATGCTGAAGCGGGTGAACAAGCGATTGAAAAGTATGTTCGTCAGACGACGCCAAGTATTCGTGATGACGGTTTAGATAAAGTGCGCCAAGGGATCACCACACTTGAAGAAGTGATGCGCGTGACGAAGGAAAGTTAATGGCAGCATTTGAATATAAAGCATTAGATGCCAAAGGCCGCCATAAAAAAGGTGTGCTAGAAGGTGATACTTCGCGTCAAGTTCGACAGCAGCTACGCGAAAAAGGGTTAGTGCCGATCGAAGTTAATCAAACTTCAGGTCAAGGTAAAAAAACAGCAACAGCACCAAGTAAGCTAACTTTTCGACGTGGCATTAGTACTAATGAGTTGGCGTTGATTACGCGTCAATTGGCAACCTTAGTACAAGCCTCGATGCCACTAGAAGAGTGTATCAAAGCCGTTGCTGAACAAAATGAAAAGCCGCGTTTGAAAAATATTTTACTCGCAGTGCGCTCACGGGTGGTTGAAGGTTATACCTTGGCTGACAGTATGGCGGAATATCCACATGTGTTTGATCAATTGTTTCGTGCAATGGTGGCAGCGGGTGAGAAATCAGGGCATTTGGATACCATTTTAAATCGCCTAGCTGATTACAGCGAAAATCGGCAACAAATGCGCAGTAAACTACAACAAGCGATGATTTATCCATTAATGCTGACCTTGGTGGCAGTATCGGTGGTGGCATTTTTGTTAGCAACTGTGGTGCCTAAAATTGTCGATCAATTTGTCCAAATGAACCAAGGCTTACCTGCAATTACAGAAGTGTTATTAGCTGCCAGTAATTTCGTGCAACATTGGGGATTGCTGGTGGTGATAGTGATTGTTGCGATGATTACTTTGATTAAAACCGCGTTAAAAAAACCGGCCTTTCGAATGAAATGGGATCGGGCTATTTTACGGCTTCCAGTTATTGGCAAGGTAGCTCGAGGGTTAAATACCTCTCGGTTTGCGCGAACATTATCAATTTGTACATCAAGTGCAATTCCATTATTAGACGGCATGAAAGTCGCGTCTGATGTGATGACTAACACCTATGTTAATAAGAAGATCCTAGAAGCTGCAGATAGAGTGCGTGAGGGCGCAAGTTTACGTATTTCTTTGGAAAAAACTGCGCTGTTTCCACCGATGATGTTACATATGATCGCCAGTGGTGAGCGTAGTGGTGAGTTGGAACAAATGCTTACTCGTGCAGCAGATAATCAAGATCGTGATTTTGAATCATTAGTTAATATGGCGCTAGGTGTGTTTGAGCCGTTATTGATTGTTGCAATGGCAGGAGTGGTGATGTTTATCGTGATCGCAACCTTGATGCCGATTATTGAATTAAACAATATGGTTGGAATGTAACTTTTCTTTTGGAGGACAAATAATGCAACAAAAACAACGTGGTTTTACGCTGTTAGAAGTCATGGTGGTAATTGTAATTCTTGGAGTGTTGGCAAGTTTAGTGGTGCCAAATCTATTAGGTAACAAAGAAAAAGCCGACCAACAAAAAGCAGTAACTGATATTAGTTCGCTTGAGCAGTCATTAGAAATGTACAAGCTCGATAATAGTGTCTTCCCAACCACTGACCAAGGTTTAGAGGCATTGGTAACCAAACCATCATCTTCACCTGAACCACGTAATTACCGTGAGGGTGGCTACATTAAACGTTTACCACAAGATCCATGGGGTTACGATTACCAATATGTATCACCAGGTGAGCATGGTGCAGTTGATATCTTCAGTTTAGGTGCTGATGGTCAAGAAGGCGGTGATGGTATTAATACTGATATCGGCAACTGGAATATGTTGAACTACAACAAATAAAGTTAAGAATAATGATGAAGCGTAATGCAGGTTTTACCCTAATTGAAATTATGTTGGTGTTAGTGTTACTGGCAACCAGTGCGGTCGCTGTGGTATCGACGTTACCCAATAATAAACGTGATGAGGTTAAAGAACAGGCAGTGCGTTTTCATCATTTAGCCCAACTTTTGGGTGAGGATGCAATGTTAAACGGGGTTGATTACGGTATTCGTATCGAGCCTCATCAATATTATTTTTTAATCCTTACTCAAGATGGCTGGAAACCGTTAGAAGAGGCAAAATTTTTTACCAATGTAAAATTGGATGCTGGTATCACAGCAACGGTTACATTAGGTGATACATGGAAAGATAAAGACCGACTTTTTAAATCTGATTCAATATTTAAAAATGACGACATATTTAAAAAGTCTGATCAAGAGCAGCAACAATTACCGCCGCAAATCGTCGTCATGGCGAGTGGTGATTACACTCCATTTACGGTCAGTTTTGAAATAAATAACCAACATCAAGATTGGCAAGTCGTTGCTGATGAGGTGGGTAATTTAGTGTTATTAGCCCCTGGACAAACGATAGAGCAACACCTTTCTGCGCAAGCATTATTAGCGCAGGAGCAATAGCAATGAGACGCTCGCAAGGATTTACATTACTAGAAGTGCTGGTTGCTTTAGCTATTTTTGCCGTTGCAGCATTAAGTGTTATGCGTGCCATTAGCCAAAATCTTAATAATTTAGGTTACTTAGAGCAAAAAACATTGGCATCAATGGTCGCTGATAATGAATTAGCGCAACTGCATTTGAGCGGCGAGTACCCAAGCTCAGTTAAGCGCGGAAAATCGACGTTAGCTGATCGAGAATGGTATTGGACGATCACCAGCAGTAAAACTCAACAAAAACTATTGCGTCAAATTGAAGTCTCGGTGGCTACCGATTCACAACGAAAACATTCAGTTATTACGGTAAAGACCTATGTCAGCAATTAATTATCGTCGCCAACAAGGTTTTACATTGTTGGAAGTACTGGTGGCGATTGCAGTATTTGCGATGTTGAGTTTATCTGCCAATCAAGTGCTGAGTAATGTCATGCGCAGTGATGCGCAATCAAAAGATCACAGTCAACGTTTGCAAGCGATTCAACGTACCATGATCATGATGGATAACGACTTTCGGCAGATTGTAGCGCGTAAATTTAGAATTGATGCGGAAAAGCCTACCGATAAAATATTACAAGCAAGTGAGTACTTATTGGATTCAAGCAGCGAAGGGATCACCTTTGTTCGTGGTGGTTGGCAAAATCCGCAATCGATGTTTCCTCGAGGCGATATTACTCGAGTTGGTTACCGTATTATTAATGATAATTTAGAGCGAATTTGGTTTCGTTATCCCGATACTGTGGTGGGCGCTAAACCGTTAGTAAGAGTGTTATTAACTGGCGTTACCGATTTAAAATTTGAATTTTATTATGATAAGCAATGGCATAATAAATGGAATCAAGCGAATAGTTTGCCTGCGGGAATCAAAGTTATTATGACCTTGAAAAAACTGGGCAATATTGAGCGAATTTATTTATTACCTACCTCAGCACTGACAGTGAATGATCAGGAGGCTAAGGGATGATAAAGCAACGTGGAGTTGCGTTAATCGTAGTGTTATTGCTCGTTGCTTTAATGAGCTTATTAGCTGTACAGATGACGGAACGGTTACAACTCAATTTTCATCGTGTTCAAAATCAAGTTGAGCATCAACAAAGTTATTGGTACAGCTTGGGCGTTGAATCACTTGCTGTGCAGGCCATTAAGCAAAGTCTTAAAGACAGTAAAACAGTTAATTTAACTCAAGCTTGGGCGGTGGGTGAGCAACATTACCCATTAGATGATGGCGCCGTAATTAGTGGCAATTTAACCGATAAACAGACCTGTTTTAATCTTAATGCTTTTAAAAATATTAAAGCGAATTCGAGTAGTAGCAAGCCGCCTTTTTTAGTGACCTATTTGCAAAATATTCTTACTGAGTCTGGTGTTGATGATTATGAAGCTGAAGTCATTGCAGATTCAAGCTGGGAATTTATTGATGATACTACTACTGTGGAGTCAGCTTACGGTGCAGAGGATAGTACCTATGAAAGCTTTCAACCGCCTTATGTTACCGCCAATGATTGGCTGGCTGATGGCAGTGAATTTAGAGCGATTAATGGCGTCTCGAATAAAATATATCGACAGCTTAAAGGTTTAATTTGTGCATTACCAACCGATAATATGCTACTCAATGTTAATACGATTACTGAGAAACAAGCGGTGTTGTTATCGGCATTATTTGCACCAGCATTATCATTAGAAGATGCACAAAAAATTATTCGTGAACGTGATAAGAACCATACCGTGTGGGACAGTGTTGCTGATTTTATGAAGCTTGTGCCATTGCCGCCACCGGAAAGTCCTGCCTCAGATAACGATCAAACAGCTACCGAAATGGAGAAATATTTAACGGTTACTAGTCATTATTTTTCGTTAGATGCTGAAATAAAAGTAGACCGTGCCCGAGTGCGAACCGTGGCATTATTTAAACGTGATGATAAGAACAAGGTGACGGTAGTTCGTCGCCAATATGGAGGAATCCGTGAGCGAATTTCTGACGATAAGACTAAGTAGCCGGCTCGAGACGCCGCTGCAATGGCTGGTCTGGTCGCCACTGCAAAATGAAGTGATTGCATCTGGTCAATTGGCGAATATAAACCAGTTAAATGAATTAACAGAATATGCTCTAACACGTCCTGTTTATGGTTTGGTCCCCACCAGTGAGATGCTATTAACACAAGTAACGATCCCTACTGGTAGTAGTCGTCAATTAGCGGCGGTCTTACCGTATTTACTGGAAGAAGAGTTAGCGCAAGATGTTGATAGTTTACATGTGCAATTACTGAAACGTGATAACGATATTGCAACGGTAGCAATTATTGAACATCAAAAAGTAGTGACGTGGTTAGCCGCATTTAGAGAGTGTGGTATTGAGCTTAAAAAATTAATTCCAGACTGTTTATGTTTGCCCTTATTTAACGAGGGGTATAGCGCAGCTGAAATTGATGGGCAGTGGCTAATTCGACAATCAGAAGCGATGGGTGTTTGTGCTGATTTAAGTTGGTTAGGGGCATGGATAACAGCTCAAAAAGCACCAATAATTATTGAAACATCAGCTGATACCGCCGCCGATGACAGTCACGATACAACATCAGAAGTTGAAGCTGAACGGTTAGCTGAAGAGGTCGAGTCGATTGTTGCTGCTACTGAAAGTTTAGCGCAAGTTACAATTCATAACTATACGCCAGCACCAGCAAATATAGCGGGGCATTGGCAGCCACAAGCACCTGAATTGGTAATGCAGTTGTTAGCAATGGGGGCTGCAGAATCAAAAGCGACTTTATTATCCGGACCTTATAAACCCCAAGCAGCATGGCGTAAGCATTTACAGCCATGGCGTAAAGTGGCAATTACAGCAGCAGTCGTTGTCATTGCACTTATTGGTGAGCAAGTGCTAACTACGCAGCGTTTAGAGCAACAAGCAAATGCGTATCGAGCTGAAAGTGAACGTATTTTTCGTCAAGTTCTGCCGCAGTTTAAACGTATTCCATCACAGAGTTATTTGAAAAACCAAATGAACGCAGCATTAAAGAGTTTAGGTGGTCAAGGTGAGCAAAATGGCATGTTAATGTGGCTAAGCGAATTAAGACCCGCATTAATGAAAGTGCCAACAATCAAAATTGTTAACCTTAAATATGATCAAACTCGAGGTGAATTACGGCTGCAAGCAACAGCTGCTGGATTTCAAGATTTTGAACAATTACGCAGTGCATTAGCGACCCAGTTTGTGGTTGATCAAGGTCAGTTAACGAAAGAAGATAATTTAGTCAGTGGTGCTGTGGTGTTGAGGAGAAAAGCCTAATGGCAGAAATAAAGTCATGGTGGAAAGCCCTCAGTCAAAGAGAGCAGCATTTATTGCTTGGGGCTGGCAGTGCGTTAGTGATTGCAATTCTTTATTGGGGAATATGGCAACCATTAAATCAACGTGCAGTTAATGCTCAGAATAAAATTAATCAGCAGCGACAATTATTAACTTGGGTTGAACACAAAGCTAATCAAATTACGGCACTTAAACGTGCAGGTGGAACAGTAAATGTTAGTGATGAGGGGCTTAACCAAGTTATTAATGAGACCACAACTCGATTTAAAATTGATCTGATTCGAATGCAGCCACGTAATGATGCGCTACAAGTGTGGGTGCAACCACTACCGTTTGATACGCTTGTTAATTGGTTAGTGTATTTGCAGCAGAGTTTTGGTATTAACCCACAGTTTATTGATCTCTCAAAAACCGATAAAAACGGTATGGTTGAAGTTAACCGTTTGCAGTTAGGACGAGGATAAGCGTGAAATTTAAATTAGCGGTTGGTGCCAGTTTCGGGGCGGTATTTATAGCAAGTTTAGTCACTCATATTCCCGCCAGTTGGTTATGGCAGTATGCACCTAAAATACAAGGTCTCGCTTTAGAAGGAATATCAGGTACGCCATGGCAAGGATCGGCAGCCAATGTACGTTGGCAAAATCAACCTTTTGGACGGTTGCAGTGGAACATGCAATTAGGGCGATTATTACAAGGCGAATTGGCGTTTAATGTTCGTTTTGGCAAAGGCAGTGAATGGCAGTTACAAGGCCAAGGACTCGTGGGTTACAGCATGTCTGGTCCATTTGCGGAAAAACTTTTGTTATCGATGCCTGCCGCGCAAGCCGTATCACAAGCTCAGCTTCCTGTTCCAGTCTCTATCGATGGTAATTTAGAACTAACGGTTAGAAATTATCATTATGCAGCCCCTTATTGTAAAACCCTTGATGCGACATTAGCTTGGGTACAAGGTGCAGCAGAAACACCGATGGGAACGATTAAACCGGGACCTGTTTTTGCTGATCTTAGTTGTGAAAAGGGTGCGATTGTCGCTAAAGTCAAGCAAACCTCGACGGATGTAAGTAGCAATTGGAATGCTAATTTAGCCACTAATCGTCAATATAAAGTTTATGGTTGGTTTAAGCCGGGAGCAACGTTCCCTGCTAAATTAGCGGCACAATTAACATGGTTAGGTGATCCTAATACTAAGGGACAGTATTCGCTGAATTATTCTGGACGCTTGTAGTCTTTGCGGTTGTTTTAACCTGAAATGTATTAATAATAGGCAGTCGATTACGGCTGCTTATTTATTTCTGATAATTATTTACTTTTAATTAGTGTAAGCTTTTCTTATTCTGGTAATGCTTTTCATTAAACAGGATCTAAGCATGGCGATCAGCAAAGATAAACCCCAAATCTTAGCAGCCGAGGTTGTTGCACAATCACGACTATTTAAAATTGAATCATTGGATCTACGTTTTTCTAATGGCGTCGAACGTACTTATGAACGTATGCAGCCAAGTGGGCGTCATGCGGTATTAATTGTTCCTGTCACAGCGGATGGTGATTTATTATTGATTCGTGAATATTCTGCTGGAACTGAGCGTTATGAATTAGGCTTTCCGAAAGGATTAATTGATGCTGGTGAAAGTGCAGTAGAAGCGGCAAATCGTGAATTAAAAGAAGAGATAGGTTTTGGGGCGAAGCGATTACAGCCATTAAAAGAGGTCATTTTAGCACCATCGTATTTTTCGAGCCGAATGACACTGTTTGTGGGACAAGATTTATATCCAGAGTGGTTAGAAGGTGATGAGCCTGAACCATTAGAGATTGTACGGTGGCCGTTAGCTCAAGCTGAAGAGTTACTCAATCATCTAGATTTTGCCGAAGCACGTAGTATCAGCGCACTATTCTTAGCGCTGAAATATTTAGCTAGTGAGGAATAATCTATGACACTACATCACCTTATCCCCGATGTTATCGATATTGCTCAAGCCTCTGGTCGATTGATATTGGATATCTATCAACAAGGTCAATTTGAACAACACACTAAATCAGATAATACCCCAGTCACCAGTGCTGATTTAGCGGCCAATAAATTAGTCATTGAACGGTTATCACAATTAACGCCTGATATTCCCGTATTATCAGAGGAAGACACCGCAATATCATTAGCAGAGCGCAGCCAATGGCCGCGTTACTGGTTGATCGATCCCTTAGATGGCACTCAAGAATTTATTGCAGGTAGTGGTGATTTTGCGACAATTATTGCGTTAATTGATAATAATAAGCCGGTTATGGGAGTGGTATATGCTCCGGTCTCTGGTGTGACGTATTACGCAGCCAAAGGCCAAGGCGCACATAAAATTACCGCAGAGGGTCAAATAAGTACGATCTCAACGGCTAAACATCCATTGCCATTACGCGCGTTAACAATAGCGATTAGTCGTCGGCAGGACATTAATACGACAAAAGCGCGGTTTGATGATCAATATCACTATGATTTAATTGAATTGGGCTCGGCATCGCTTAAAGCGTGCTTGGTTGCAGAAGGTGGTGCTGATTGTTACTTACGATTAGGGCCAACGGGGGAGTGGGATACAGCTGCTACTCAATGTATTGTTGAAGAAGCGGGCGGGCGTATTTTTAATACTCATATAACCCCATTATCGTACAACCAGCGACAAACGTTAGAAAATCCCAATTTTATTGTAGTGGGTAATGAACAGTTACCGTGGACATCAATTTTAACGGCGGATGATCGCTTAATGACCGCAAAGTAACGTATAAATAAATCATATAAAACGGAGCTTGATCAGCTCCGTTTTTGATCATGATCTTTTATTTAAAATTTATATCGGTAAGTGTCGATAGAGAAGCAAGAGATGATGAGTCGCGATAGCGTTAAGTGAAATTCGATGTTCTTGTTATTAATTAAACAGTAGCAAAGATTATTGGTCATAAAAGCAGCGCCAGTTTTTATGGTAAAAAATGTACAATGATCTCAATCTGGCTTTGCGTCGCTCGCCCTCTACCTTTACTATATGAGAGTATAGCGTCGTTGCAATGACGCGGATGTTACTGTGTAAACAGAGTATCATTGTAATAAAATCACAGAGAAGCAGATAGTTCATGGGAATTAGGGCTCAGCAAAAAGAAAAAACTCGGCGTTCATTAATTGATGCCGCTTTTAGCCAATTAAGTGCCGAGCGAAGTTTTTCCAATTTAAGTCTACGTGAAGTTGCGCGTGAAGCAGGTATTGCTCCGACATCATTCTATCGTCACTTTAAAGATATGGATGAATTAGGGTTAACCATGGTCGATGAGGGCGGTTTAATCCTTCGTCAATTAATGCGTCAGGCTCGACAGCGTATTGCTACTGAAGGCAGTGTAATTCGTATTTCAGTAGAGACTTTTATGGAATTTATTGAAGGTAGTCCTAACGTATTCCGCTTGCTGCTTCGTGAGCGTTCTGGTACATCAACAGCTTTTCGTGCTGCCGTTGTGCGAGAGATACAACATTTTGTGGCTGAACTAGCAGAGTATCTTGAAGCTAAAACAGGGGTAACCCATGAAGAGGCTTATACGCAAGCTGAAGCGTCAGTGACATTAGTCTTTAGCTCAGGCGCTGAAGCGCTAGATCTTGATTGTCATGCTCGCACTGAGCATGCAGAAAGACTGATTATGCAACTTAGAATGATTGCAAAAGGTGCCTATTGGTACCGTAAAGAGCGTGAGCGTCGAGAGCTCAGGCAGAAACTATAATCTTATTTTGATTTTGGTGAAAAATATATGGAAAAGCAACAGCTTAAAGCAGAGCGCAAAACATTAGTTTTATCTATAATCGCAGGAGTCTGTGGTTACGGTACTTTGGCGGTATTGTTTTCAAGTTATCTAACATTCTCTATTTTCCCTGTCTTGGCATTTGTTATGGCAGTGTACTGTTTATACCAAGAATACATGCGTAAACCTATGGCAGAAGGTGTTCCTGCGGTTGCGAGTGCATGCTTCTTTGTTGGTATATTTGGCTATGCAGCATTACTTCGTGCTGAATACCCAGCAATGGGATCAAATTTCATTCCACTGATGATTGTATTGGCACTGTTATTTTGGGTGTCATACAAAATGGGTGTAATGGATAAGAAAGATAAAAAAGCAGCATAAGTTATATTTGCTGTGAGTAGAGACAAGAAAAAGGCGCTTAGAATAGCGCCTTTTTTATATTCAAATTATTAGACTTAAAGCTTATTTGCGTTCAAGTAACACACCAGCTTCCATGTGGTGGGTGTAAGGGAACTGGTCAAATAATGCAAATCGAGTGATATTGTGAGTTTCAGTTAGAATCGCTAGATTATCACGTAATGTCTCAGGGTTGCATGAGATGTACATGATATTGTCGTAGCCTTGTACCATGCGGCAGGTACCCTCATCCATACCTGAGCGTGGTGGATCGACAAAAATGGTGTTGCAGTTATAACTTTGCAAATCAACATTCTGATCTTTTAGACGACGGAATTCACGTTTACCCGCCATTGCATCGGTAAAATCTTCTGCAGACATACGAATAATTTGTACATTTTCAATATTGTTTACTGCAATATTGTATTGCGCTGAATCAACCGAAGGTTTTGCCAACTCTGTGGCTAGCACTTGCTCAAAGTTTGGCGCAAGTGCTAATGAGAAATTACCATTACCACAATACAGTTCCAGTAAATCACCCGCACTGTCTTGAGTACAATCAACTGCCCACTCCAGCATTTTCTGTGCGACTTCACCATTAGGCTGGGTAAAACTATTTTCAACTTGTTTATAAGTTAGCGTTTTATCGTGAACCTTCAATTGTTCAATAACATAATCTTGGTCTAGAACAATTTTCATTTTACGCGCACGACCAATCAGATTTAACTTAAATCCTTCATCGTTTAAGCGTTGTTTTAGTTTTTTAGCCGCTTCTGTCCACTCATCATCTAATTGACGGTGGTAAAGCATAGAAACTAGAATCTCACCACTTAGAGTCGATAAAAAATCCACTTGAAATAGTTTATGGCGAAGGGTTTTTATTGGCTTGATAGCCTCAAGCAGCATTGGCATTAAATCGTTAATTAGACGACTTGCTGCTGGGAATTGATCAACACGGTATTTCTCACGGGTGTGTTGATTAAACATGATGTAATACAGCTCTTCGCCTTCGTGCCAAACACGAAACTCTGCACGCATACGGTAATGCTCTGCAGGAGAGGCAAACACCTCCAATTCAGGCGTTTCAAAATCGCTAAGTAGCTCTTGAATACGCGCTGCTTTTTCATCCAACTGCGGCTGGTAATCAGCGGTATTAAGGACGGTGGATGTCATAGTGTGTGCCTCGACTGCTCAAAATAAGACCGCAGATTTTATTGTATTGCACACTGATGTCCAGTGTTGATCCAAATTAAAATATTTATGTCTCCAAAATTTCATAACTAATACCAAACAAAACTAGACATAAAAGCAATACAACACTAGCATTCGCGCTGTGCTGGTTAAGCCTTGGATGGCTCGGGAATACGGTGTGAATCCGTAACTGACGCGCAGCGGTAATAGAGAACGAAAGCACAAGGATATAATCCAAACACTGTTGATGTGAACTACAAATAATCACAGTATTATTTTAGTATAGCGGCAATGGGAAGTTGTTGCCTAGGCGACCGTATGGTCATGCTCTTAAGTCCGAATACCAACCAGCAAGACAAGCAATATTGCTTTGATATAAACGCGACTTAGGAAAATATAATGAAAAAATCCCTTTTAGCAGCGACGGTAGCGTCGTTGTGTCTCCCTTCTTTTGCTTCATTTGCAGCAGACACTACATCTGATGATGTGATGGTAGTAACGGCTAACCGCTTTGAACAACCAGTAACTTCAGTACTAGCACCTTTTAATGTTGTCACTCGTCAAGATATCGATAACGTTCAGGCGAAAACGTTAACAGAAGTGTTGAGTTTATTACCTGGGGTACAGATCACTCAAAATGGTGGGCGTGGGCAAAGTTCAAGTATTTTTGTACGCGGTGCAAACTCGGATCAAGTTTTGGTCTTGGTTGATGGTATTCGTATGGCTCGCTCAGTGGCGGGTAACGTAGATTTTAATCAAATTCCATTAACTCAAGTTCAGCGGATTGAATTTACGCGCGGTGCAAGGGCTGCAATTTATGGTTCAGAAGCGATTGGTGGTGTGATTAATATCATTACTCTAACAGGTACAGATACGCCATCAAAAACGAAATTAGATTTAGGTATTGGTAGCCATAATTATCAAGAAGCAAATGTTTCTGGTTCCTATAAAATCGGTGATAATAGCGTATTACAAGTCGCTGCTGGTTATGAAAATGACAAAGGCTATAATGTTCATCCACAGCCGGGATTGAATGATGGCGATAAACATGGCTTTGATAGCCGTAATGCATCGTTAGCATTGCATCATCAATTTAGTGATGAAATTTCAGGTTTTGTTGCTACCCGTTGGTATAAAAATCATTCTCAATATGATGGCTCAAGTGTGTATTCTGGTCATCAATATGTGAGATCAGAAACTGAATTTAATGATTATTCTGCGGGATTAAAATATGCACAGGATAGCTATAAGTCATCATTGATTCTTGATTACCAAAAACAAGACAATCTTGATCTGATCGATAAAACTAATGCAGTGAATCGTCAGGATCAATATCACCAACGTAATGTTCAATGGCATAACCAATATCACTTACTATCAACATTGTCAGTAAGTGGTGGTATTGATTGGCGTCAAGAACAATGGAATGATTTAACTGGTTTTGCGGGTAATAAAGAACGGGATAATACTGGTTATTATGCGATTGGCTTATGGGATTACTCTCCAGTTAGTATCGAAACCAGTGTTCGTCTGGATGATAATCAGCAATATGGTACCCATTCAACATACAATATTGCGGGGGGATGGTATTTAAATGACAATATTCAGCTTCGAGGTTCGTACGGCACAGCATTTAAAGCCCCTAATCTTTATCAACTTTACGTTAAAAGTGCTTGGTCAACGGGTAACTCTAATTTAAATCCTGAAACATCAAAAAATATCGATGTTTCTCTCCATGCTGATTATGATATCGCGAGTGTTGCTGTTACCGCTTATCAAATGCGTATTGATGATTTAATTGAGTATGTGAGTGGTACCCCATCGTATGACAACGTTAAAGGGGAAAGTAAAATTAAAGGTGTAGAAGTCGAAGCTGACTTTGATACTGGTATTATTACTCACCAGCTAAACTTTGATTTTAAAGATCCTCGTGACAGTGAAGGCCAACAACTTATACGTCGTGAAAAATTCTCATTTAAATGGGTGGGTACTGCGAGCTATGGCGATCTCGATACTGCTGTAACTTATCAGTATCACGGTAAACGTCCAGATATTTCAGATACTGAATTACCAGCTTACGATACATGGGATATTGCACTCACATACTGGCTGCAACCCAAGCTTGCTTTAAAAGGACGAGTCGCTAACCTTCTAAATGAAGATTATGAAACGGCTGGCGGTTATGTCATGCCTGGCCGAACTTATTACACCAGCATTAATTATCAGTTCTAATGGGTGATTTTTTATAGATCAAGGCCGCCATCGTGCGGCCTTTTTGATGGTGATGAATATGAAAAAAAAAGTAATAATCAGTTGGTCATCAGGCAAAGATTCAGCATTAACCTTATGGCGATTGTTTAACGATCCTGATTATGAGGTTGTTGGGCTGTTCACGACTCATGTAAATGACGATGTTCCTTTTCAAGCAACGCCAATTGATATTGTAAAAAAACAAGCGCAGTTAATCGGTTTACCGTTAGTGCTGATTGCATTACCTGAAATATTTCCCTCCAATGATATTTATCAGCAGACGATTATTGAGGGGTTAACAAATTGTGGCTTGCAGTTTGATAGCATCGCTTTTGGTGATTTATTTTGTAATGGTATTGTAGATTATCGTCGACAGTATATTGAGCCCGCAGGATGGGAATGTGTTTTTCCTTTATTAGGTCAACCTAGCACCCAATTAGCCAATGAAATTATTGAGTCTGGGATTAAAACTAAATTAGTCACCATTGACAGTACCCAATTAGATAGTCAATTTTGTGGGCGTTGGTTTGATCATCAGTTATTAAATGAGTTACCGACAACAATTGATCTGTGCGGTGAGAATGGTGAGTTTCATTCATTGGTCATTGATGCGCCTTTTTATAAACAGTCACTAAATGTAAAGTGGTTAACTTGCGAAACAGAGGCGCGATTTTGTTATCAACGTTATATGGTTATCGAGACAGACACTTTGCCGAACGTTGATATCGCAGTATCATGACAACTTGATATCGTAATAAGGTAAGTGGTAGTGAAAAAAGTTGTTATTTTTGATTCAGGCGTAGGTGGTTTATCTGTTTATCAGGAGATCCATGCTTTACTACCTCAAGTACAGTATATCTATGCTTTCGATAATGCGGCTTTTCCTTATGGTGAATTAGACGATACGACATTAATAAAGCGTACGAATCATATTGTGACATTATTAGCTAATCAATATCAGGCTGATTTAGTCGTTATAGCATGTAATACCGCCAGTACTATCGTATTACCCTCATTGCGACAGCAGCTAACAATACCTGTGGTTGGAGTTGTTCCTGCAATCAAACCCGCTGCTTTGGTTAGTCAAACTAAATCAATTGGATTACTTGCCACACCAGCAACGGTAAATCGAGCTTATACCCATCAATTAGTACAGCAATTTGCTAATGGGTGTGAGGTTAAGATGATTGGTTCGACTCGATTAGTCGAAATGGCAGAGCAGAAACTACGTGGTAAGCCTGTTGATATAGAAGAATTAGCCGAGATTTTAATGCCATGGCAAGGTATCGTCGATAGTATCGTTCTAGGCTGTACGCATTTTCCACTTATAAAACAGGAAATTCTATTAGCACTAAAACAGCAGGTGAATATTATAGATTCAGGTAAAGCTATCGCTAAGCGGGTAGCATTATTATTAGAGTTGTCGACTGACGTTATAACAACATCGAATGTGATAAAGAATGTCACATACAGCAGCGCCGCAACATCAGATGCTGCGGCGCTGAATAAAAGCTTAAATAAAATGCAGCTAGATATTATTCAAGATCTAAACTATCCGCATTTTTCGGCTCATTAGCTTCACGCACTTTTAGGGTACGTTGACCATATTCTTGGTTGTTAAGTTGATCAATTGCATGTTCTGCATCTTGACTATTCATAACGACAAAACCAAAGCCTCTACGTTTACCTGTGCGCTTATCTTTCATTAGGCGTACAGCAAAAACATCACCATGTTCTGCAAAAAGGTTTTTTACGTCACTCTCATTAGCACGATAAGGAAGGTTGCCAACATAAAGGGTTTTGCTACTTTGAGAAGGATCTAGTTCATCAATGATAGGATTTTTATTTTCTTGCATAAATCGTAATGCCAATCCGGTCAGCATCGCGCCAAGCGCAAAACTAATGGCTGGTGGAGTACTACTGAACATACTAAAGATTAAGGCGCCAATGATAGCGATAGCGATCACGGTTATTGTGGTTTGATTATTTGATTTCATATTTAAAGTACATCTCAAAAGGGAAGGAGAAGAATGCGTTAATGGGTGTTTTAACATCAAGTCTATAATGATGCCAATTTTTAATGGTCTGGAATGAATAATAATTGAGTATAAATATACTCGCATGAGCTTATTACAGACACATTGTTCACATTAGATGAAATAATCAGCAATTACATTATTTTTTTTCAAAAAGACTTGTCAGAGTGATCAAAGTCTCTATAATGCGGCTCCATCGAAAGGGAATACGGTTAAACAACAGATCGAGTTCAAGCTTTTGATAATTAGCTTTCAATAAATAATCAGAGTGATTATTTTAGATAAAATATTTTTCTTTTAGCTGTTTTTTAGCAAGAAGAAAGTCAACAAGATGTTTTAGATAGTAAAATCTCTTTTTGACTTTAAATACTGAAGTGTAAAAGCGAATGTATTGAGAGCCAACGTTCTTTAACAATTTGACCATGCAATCTGTGTGGGCACTCACTGAAGAGTTAAGTCGAAAGATTTATCAATAAACTGAGTGACCAATACAAAATAGCCCAATCTATTTATAGAGAAGATTATTTTGGCACAGTTATTTAATTATCATTCTTTGAATGATAAAAAGCTTTAATTTACTACGGTATTTAAAGTCAGTATTTATTGAGCCGTCTCGAAAGAGACAACAAAACTTTAATTGAAGAGTTTGATCATGGCTCAGATTGAACGCTGGCGGCAGGCCTAACACATGCAAGTCGAGCGGTAACAGATTGATAGCTTGCTATCAATGCTGACGAGCGGCGGACGGGTGAGTAATGCCTGGGAATATACCCTGATGTGGGGGATAACTATTGGAAACGATAGCTAATACCGCATAATCTCTTCGGAGCAAAGAGGGGGACCTTCGGGCCTCTCGCGTCAGGATTAGCCCAGGTGGGATTAGCTAGTTGGTGGGGTAATGGCTCACCAAGGCGACGATCCCTAGCTGGTCTGAGAGGATGATCAGCCACACTGGAACTGAGACACGGTCCAGACTCCTACGGGAGGCAGCAGTGGGGAATATTGCACAATGGGGGAAACCCTGATGCAGCCATGCCGCGTGTATGAAGAAGGCCTTCGGGTTGTAAAGTACTTTCAGTTGTGAGGAAGGCAGTTAAGTTAATAGCTTAGCTGTTTGACGTTAGCAACAGAAGAAGCACCGGCTAACTCCGTGCCAGCAGCCGCGGTAATACGGAGGGTGCGAGCGTTAATCGGAATTACTGGGCGTAAAGCGCATGCAGGCGGTCTGTTAAGCAAGATGTGAAAGCCCGGGGCTCAACCTCGGAACAGCATTTTGAACTGGCAGACTAGAGTCTTGTAGAGGGGGGTAGAATTTCAGGTGTAGCGGTGAAATGCGTAGAGATCTGAAGGAATACCGGTGGCGAAGGCGGCCCCCTGGACAAAGACTGACGCTCAGATGCGAAAGCGTGGGGAGCAAACAGGATTAGATACCCTGGTAGTCCACGCCGTAAACGATGTCTACTTGAAGGTTGTGGCCTTGAGCCGTGGCTTTCGGAGCTAACGCGTTAAGTAGACCGCCTGGGGAGTACGGTCGCAAGATTAAAACTCAAATGAATTGACGGGGGCCCGCACAAGCGGTGGAGCATGTGGTTTAATTCGATGCAACGCGAAGAACCTTACCTACTCTTGACATCCAGAGAATTCGCTAGAGATAGCTTAGTGCCTTCGGGAACTCTGAGACAGGTGCTGCATGGCTGTCGTCAGCTCGTGTTGTGAAATGTTGGGTTAAGTCCCGCAACGAGCGCAACCCTTATCCTTGTTTGCCAGCACGTAATGGTGGGAACTCCAGGGAGACTGCCGGTGATAAACCGGAGGAAGGTGGGGACGACGTCAAGTCATCATGGCCCTTACGAGTAGGGCTACACACGTGCTACAATGGCGTATACAGAGGGCTGCAAACTAGCGATAGTGAGCGAATCCCACAAAGTACGTCGTAGTCCGGATTGGAGTCTGCAACTCGACTCCATGAAGTCGGAATCGCTAGTAATCGTGAATCAGAATGTCACGGTGAATACGTTCCCGGGCCTTGTACACACCGCCCGTCACACCATGGGAGTGGGCTGCACCAGAAGTAGATAGCTTAACCTTCGGGAGGGCGTTTACCACGGTGTGGTTCATGACTGGGGTGAAGTCGTAACAAGGTAGCCCTAGGGGAACCTGGGGCTGGATCACCTCCTTACCTAAAGACTTATACTGTTTTATGCAGTGTCCACACAGATTGCTTGGTTAAAATGTAAGAGAGCCACTTATTGTTGCCCAACAACAATAAGTATGAACATTGTCCCGTTCGTCTAGAGGCCTAGGACACCGCCCTTTCACGGCGGTAACAGGGGTTCGACTCCCCTACGGGACGCCAATGGGTCGTTAGCTCAGTTGGTAGAGCAGTTGACTTTTAATCAATTGGTCGCAGGTTCGAATCCTGCACGACCCACCATTTCCTTTCCACGAAGGAAAGCTAGTTTGAATTTACTTTTTAAAGTGAAAACAAATAGCAACTATCGTGGGCGATTAGCTCAGTTGGGAGAGCACCTCCCTTACAAGGAGGGGGTCACTGGTTCGAGCCCGGTATCGCCCACCACTCTCTAAGAATTTTCTGCACGGAATCGCAGATTTAATGAAGAATACCTTTGTTAAGTCCGCATTGTTGTCACTGAAAATCATTAGAAAGTGGTTATCGTTAGATAATTGCATGCTCTTTAACAATCTGGAAAGCTGACTAGTAAATTTAATCGAAAGATTAATTTTAAAAAATGTTTTTATTTTCGAATAAAAACGAGTTCTCAAAACAACACACATTCAAGTGTCTTGTATCGAGTCCGGCGAAAAACCAATGTTTAATATTTTCTTGATCGGATTATTAAACACAAACCTTGGTTGTTTGAACATACAAGACCTCTTGGGGTTGTATGGTTAAGTGACTAAGCGTACACGGTGGATGCCTTGGCAGTCAGAGGCGATGAAGGACGTATTAACTTGCGATAAGCCCAGATTAGGCAGTAAAAGCCACTTGAGTCTGGGATTTCCGAATGGGGAAACCCACTAGCATAAGCTAGTATCATTAACTGAATACATAGGTTAATGAAGCGAACCGGGGGAACTGAAACATCTAAGTACCCCGAGGAAGAGAAATCAACCGAGATTCCGGTAGTAGCGGCGAGCGAAACCGGATTAGCCCTTAAGTTAGTTCAGCGTTAGGTGAAGGTTCTGGAAAGTACCGCGATACAGGGTGATAGCCCCGTAACCAACAACGCTTTATTAGTGAAATCGAGTAGGACGGGACACGTGATATCCTGTTTGAACATGGGGGGACCATCCTCCAAGGCTAAATACTCCTGACTGACCGATAGTGAACCAGTACCGTGAGGGAAAGGCGAAAAGAACCCCTGTGAGGGGAGTGAAATAGAACCTGAAACCGTGTACGTACAAGCAGTAGGAGCCCACTTGTTGGGTGACTGCGTACCTTTTGTATAATGGGTCAGCGACTTAATTTTAGTAGCAAGGTTAACCGTTTAGGGGAGCCGTAGGGAAACCGAGTCTTAACTGGGCGAATTAGTTGCTAGGATTAGACCCGAAACCGAGTGATCTAGCCATGGGCAGGTTGAAGGTGAGGTAACACTTACTGGAGGACCGAACCGACTAATGTTGAAAAATTAGCGGATGACTTGTGGCTAGGGGTGAAAGGCCAATCAAACTCGGAGATAGCTGGTTCTCCCCGAAAGCTATTTAGGTAGCGCCTCGGACGAATACTACTGGGGGTAGAGCACTGTTAAGGCTAGGGGGTCATCCCGACTTACCAACCCTTTGCAAACTCCGAATACCAGTAAGTAATATCCGGGAGACACACGGCGGGTGCTAACGTCCGTCGTGAAGAGGGAAACAACCCAGACCGCCAGCTAAGGTCCCAAAGTTATAGCTAAGTGGGAAACGATGTGGGAAGGCTCAGACAGCCAGGATGTTGGCTTAGAAGCAGCCATCATTTAAAGAAAGCGTAATAGCTCACTGGTCGAGTCGGCCTGCGCGGAAGATTTAACGGGGCTAAGCTATACACCGAAGCTGCGGCAATGTGAACTCGTTCATATTGGGTAGGGGAGCGTTCTGTAAGCCGTTGAAGGTGCATTGTAAAGTGTGCTGGAGGTATCAGAAGTGCGAATGCTGACATGAGTAACGATAAAGGGAGTGAAAAACTCCCTCGCCGGAAGATCAAGGGTTCCTGTCCAACGTTAATCGGGGCAGGGTAAGTCGACCCCTAAGGCGAGGCCGAAAGGCGTAGTCGATGGGAAACGGGTTAATATTCCCGTACTTCTTATAATTGCGATGGAGGGACGGAGAAGGCTAGGTGAGCCTGGCGACGGTTGTCCAGGTCCAAGTATGTAGGCTGATGGTTTAGGCAAATCCGGACCATCTTAAGGCTGAGATACGATGTCGAGCTACTACGGTAGTGAAGTCATTGATGCCATGCTTCCGGGAAAAGCTTCTAAGCTTCAGATTATAAGAAATCGTACCCCAAACCGACACAGGTGATCAGGTAGAGAATACCAAGGCGCTTGAGAGAACTCGGGTGAAGGAACTAGGCAAAATGGTACCGTAACTTCGGGAGAAGGTACGCTCCTAGCGGTGATGAGACTTGCTCTCTAAGCTGCCGGGAGTCGCAGATACCAGGTGGCTGCAACTGTTTATTAAAAACACAGCACTGTGCAAAATCGAAAGATGACGTATACGGTGTGACGCCTGCCCGGTGCCGGAAGGTTAATTGATGGGGTTAGACTTCGGTCGAAGCTCTTGATCGAAGCCCCGGTAAACGGCGGCCGTAACTATAACGGTCCTAAGGTAGCGAAATTCCTTGTCGGGTAAGTTCCGACCTGCACGAATGGCGTAATGATGGCCACGCTGTCTCCACCCGAGACTCAGTGAAATTGAAATCGCAGTGAAGATGCTGTGTACCCGCGGCTAGACGGAAAGACCCCGTGAACCTTTACTATAGCTTGGCACTGAACATTGACCCTACATGTGTAGGATAGGTGGGAGACGTTGAAGCAACCGCGCCAGTGGTTGTGGAGTCAATCTTGAAATACCACCCTTGTATGCTTGATGTTCTAACGTCGACCCCTTATCGGGGTTACGGACAGTGCCTGGTGGGTAGTTTGACTGGGGCGGTCTCCTCCCAAAGAGTAACGGAGGAGCACGAAGGTGGGCTAATCACGGTCGGACATCGTGAGGTTAGTGCAATGGCATAAGCCCGCTTGACTGCGAGAATGACAATTCGAGCAGGTGCGAAAGCAGGTCATAGTGATCCGGTGGTTCTGAATGGAAGGGCCATCGCTCAACGGATAAAAGGTACTCCGGGGATAACAGGCTGATACCGCCCAAGAGTTCATATCGACGGCGGTGTTTGGCACCTCGATGTCGGCTCATCACATCCTGGGGCTGAAGTCGGTCCCAAGGGTATGGCTGTTCGCCATTTAAAGTGGTACGCGAGCTGGGTTTAGAACGTCGTGAGACAGTTCGGTCCCTATCTGCCGTGGGCGTTGGATGATTGAGAGGGGCTGCTCCTAGTACGAGAGGACCGGAGTGGACGAACCGCTGGTGTTCGGGTTGTATCGCCAGATGCATTGCCCGGTAGCTAAGTTCGGAATCGATAACCGCTGAAAGCATCTAAGCGGGAAGCGAGCCTCAAGATGAGTCATCCCTAGACCTTTAAGGTCTCTAAAGGGTTGTTGAAGACTACAACGTTGATAGGTCAGGTGTGTAAGTGCTGCGAGGCATTGAGCTAACTGATACTAATTGCCCGTGAGGCTTAACCATACAACACCCAAGGGGTTTTTCTTCTCAAAAGAGAAGAGACGGACTCTACAAACGCTTGAATGCGTGTTGAGAACAACTAGTTAGATTTTCCCAGATTGCTATTTATTGCCATAAGGCAATAAATAAAACAGAATTTGCTTGGCGACCATAGCGTTATGGACCCACCTGATCCCATGCCGAACTCAGTAGTGAAACGTAATAGCGCCGATGGTAGTGTGGGGTCTCCCCATGTGAGAGTAGGACATCGCCAGGCTTCAAATTATGAGAGCCCGTTCAATGAACGGGCTTTTATTTCGCTTCCACTGATTGAAAGGTGAGCGACGTCAATAGAAAGTTTTTACTTTTTAATCAACTGATAAAAAAGAATAAAATTTTGTCTTGACTGAATATCAGAAAAGCGTATTATACGCCACCTGACTTGCTGAAGCGTAACGCGCTAAGGCATTGATAGTCAACGTTCTTTAACAATTTGACCATGCAATCTGTGTGGGCACTCACTGAAGAGTTAAGTCGAAAGATTTATCAATAAACTGAGTGACCAATACAAAATAGCCCAATCTATTTATAGAGAAGATTATTTTGGCACAGTTATTTAATTATCATTCTTTGAATGATAAAAAGCTTTAAAATTACGTTCTTTATTTATAAAGAATTGGTATTTAAAGTCAGTATTTATTGAGCCGGTCGAAAGACCAACAAAACTTTAATTGAAGAGTTTGATCATGGCTCAGATTGAACGCTGGCGGCAGGCCTAACACATGCAAGTCGAGCGGTAACAGAAAAGAAGCTTGCTTCTTTTGCTGACGAGCGGCGGACGGGTGAGTAATGCCTGGGAATATACCCTGATGTGGGGGATAACTATTGGAAACGATAGCTAATACCGCATAATCTCTTCGGAGCAAAGAGGGGGACCTTCGGGCCTCTCGCGTCAGGATTAGCCCAGGTGGGATTAGTTAGTTGGTGAGGTAATGGCTCACCAAGGCGACGATCCCTAGCTGGTCTGAGAGGATGATCAGCCACACTGGAACTGAGACACGGTCCAGACTCCTACGGGAGGCAGCAGTGGGGAATATTGCACAATGGGGGAAACCCTGATGCAGCCATGCCGCGTGTATGAAGAAGGCCTTCGGGTTGTAAAGTACTTTCAGTTGTGAGGAAGGCAGTTAAGTTAATAGCTTAGCTGTTTGACGTTAGCAACAGAAGAAGCACCGGCTAACTCCGTGCCAGCAGCCGCGGTAATACGGAGGGTGCGAGCGTTAATCGGAATTACTGGGCGTAAAGCGCATGCAGGCGGTCTGTTAAGCAAGATGTGAAAGCCCGGGGCTCAACCTCGGAACAGCATTTTGAACTGGCAGACTAGAGTCTTGTAGAGGGGGGTAGAATTTCAGGTGTAGCGGTGAAATGCGTAGAGATCTGAAGGAATACCGGTGGCGAAGGCGGCCCCCTGGACAAAGACTGACGCTCAGATGCGAAAGCGTGGGGAGCAAACAGGATTAGATACCCTGGTAGTCCACGCCGTAAACGATGTCTACTTGAAGGTTGTGGCCTTGAGCCGTGGCTTTCGGAGCTAACGCGTTAAGTAGACCGCCTGGGGAGTACGGTCGCAAGATTAAAACTCAAATGAATTGACGGGGGCCCGCACAAGCGGTGGAGCATGTGGTTTAATTCGATGCAACGCGAAGAACCTTACCTACTCTTGACATCCAGAGAATTCGCTAGAGATAGCTTAGTGCCTTCGGGAACTCTGAGACAGGTGCTGCATGGCTGTCGTCAGCTCGTGTTGTGAAATGTTGGGTTAAGTCCCGCAACGAGCGCAACCCTTATCCTTGTTTGCCAGCACGTAATGGTGGGAACTCCAGGGAGACTGCCGGTGATAAACCGGAGGAAGGTGGGGACGACGTCAAGTCATCATGGCCCTTACGAGTAGGGCTACACACGTGCTACAATGGCGTATACAGAGGGCTGCAAACTAGCGATAGTGAGCGAATCCCACAAAGTACGTCGTAGTCCGGATTGGAGTCTGCAACTCGACTCCATGAAGTCGGAATCGCTAGTAATCGTGAATCAGAATGTCACGGTGAATACGTTCCCGGGCCTTGTACACACCGCCCGTCACACCATGGGAGTGGGCTGCACCAGAAGTAGATAGCTTAACCTTCGGGAGGGCGTTTACCACGGTGTGGTTCATGACTGGGGTGAAGTCGTAACAAGGTAGCCCTAGGGGAACCTGGGGCTGGATCACCTCCTTACCTAAAGACTTATACTGTTTTATGCAGTGTCCACACAGATTGCTTGGTTAAAATGTAGAACGTAAAAAGACTTGGGTCTGTAGCTCAGGTGGTTAGAGCGCACCCCTGATAAGGGTGAGGTCGGTGGTTCGAGTCCACTCAGACCCACCACTTTTTCTCCCAGAAAAAGTGGTGGTACAGTCTTTTAAATCGTTGGGGTTATAGCTCAGCTGGGAGAGCGCCTGCCTTGCACGCAGGAGGTCTGCGGTTCGATCCCGCATAGCTCCACCACTCTTTAAACATACTTCTCTTTTTATAGAGATGAAAAGTGTTTTTAAAAAGTGGTTATCTAACGATGATTACATGTTCTTTAACAATCTGGAAAGCTGACTAGTAAATTTAATCGAAAGATTAATTTTAAAAATGTTTTTATTGCTTCTTGTAAAAGAACAATAAAAACGAGTTCTCAAAACATACACATTCAAGTGTCTGTGTTTGCTTTCACTTTTTAAAGTGAAGACAAATAAATGAGTCCGGCGAAAAACCAATGTTTAATATTTTCTTGATCGGATTATTAAACACAAACCTTGGTTGTTTGACCAACTTACTCCACTTTTTAAGTGGAAACTAAGAGTAAAGACCTCTTGGGGTTGTATGGTTAAGTGACTAAGCGTGCACGGTGGATGCCTTGGCAGTCAGAGGCGATGAAGGACGTATTAACTTGCGATAAGCCCAGATTAGGCAGTAAAAGCCACTTGAGTCTGGGATTTCCGAATGGGGAAACCCACTAGCATAAGCTAGTATCATTAACTGAATACATAGGTTAATGAAGCGAACCGGGGGAACTGAAACATCTAAGTACCCCGAGGAAGAGAAATCAACCGAGATTCCGGTAGTAGCGGCGAGCGAAACCGGATTAGCCCTTAAGTTAGTTCAGCGTTAGGTGAAGGTTCTGGAAAGTACCGCGATACAGGGTGATAGCCCCGTAACCAACAACGCTTTATTAGTGAAATCGAGTAGGACGGGACACGTGATATCCTGTTTGAACATGGGGGGACCATCCTCCAAGGCTAAATACTCCTGACTGACCGATAGTGAACCAGTACCGTGAGGGAAAGGCGAAAAGAACCCCTGTGAGGGGAGTGAAATAGAACCTGAAACCGTGTACGTACAAGCAGTAGGAGCCCACTTGTTGGGTGACTGCGTACCTTTTGTATAATGGGTCAGCGACTTAATTTTAGTAGCAAGGTTAACCGTTTAGGGGAGCCGTAGGGAAACCGAGTCTTAACTGGGCGAATTAGTTGCTAGGATTAGACCCGAAACCGAGTGATCTAGCCATGGGCAGGTTGAAGGTGAGGTAACACTTACTGGAGGACCGAACCGACTAATGTTGAAAAATTAGCGGATGACTTGTGGCTAGGGGTGAAAGGCCAATCAAACTCGGAGATAGCTGGTTCTCCCCGAAAGCTATTTAGGTAGCGCCTCGGACGAATACTACTGGGGGTAGAGCACTGTTAAGGCTAGGGGGTCATCCCGACTTACCAACCCTTTGCAAACTCCGAATACCAGTAAGTAATATCCGGGAGACACACGGCGGGTGCTAACGTCCGTCGTGAAGAGGGAAACAACCCAGACCGCCAGCTAAGGTCCCAAAGTTATAGCTAAGTGGGAAACGATGTGGGAAGGCTCAGACAGCCAGGATGTTGGCTTAGAAGCAGCCATCATTTAAAGAAAGCGTAATAGCTCACTGGTCGAGTCGGCCTGCGCGGAAGATTTAACGGGGCTAAGCTATACACCGAAGCTGCGGCAATGTGAACTTGTTCACATTGGGTAGGGGAGCGTTCTGTAAGCCGTTGAAGGTGCATTGTAAAGTGTGCTGGAGGTATCAGAAGTGCGAATGCTGACATGAGTAACGATAAAGGGAGTGAAAAACTCCCTCGCCGGAAGATCAAGGGTTCCTGTCCAACGTTAATCGGGGCAGGGTAAGTCGACCCCTAAGGCGAGGCCGAAAGGCGTAGTCGATGGGAAACGGGTTAATATTCCCGTACTTCTTATAATTGCGATGGAGGGACGGAGAAGGCTAGGTGAGCCTGGCGACGGTTGTCCAGGTCCAAGTATGTAGGCTGATGGTTTAGGCAAATCCGGACCATCTTAAGGCTGAGATACGATGTCGAGCTACTACGGTAGTGAAGTCATTGATGCCATGCTTCCGGGAAAAGCTTCTAAGCTTCAGATTATAAGAAATCGTACCCCAAACCGACACAGGTGATCAGGTAGAGAATACCAAGGCGCTTGAGAGAACTCGGGTGAAGGAACTAGGCAAAATGGTACCGTAACTTCGGGAGAAGGTACGCTCCTAGCGGTGATGAGACTTGCTCTCTAAGCTGCCGGGAGTCGCAGATACCAGGTGGCTGCAACTGTTTATTAAAAACACAGCACTGTGCAAAATCGAAAGATGACGTATACGGTGTGACGCCTGCCCGGTGCCGGAAGGTTAATTGATGGGGTTAGACTTCGGTCGAAGCTCTTGATCGAAGCCCCGGTAAACGGCGGCCGTAACTATAACGGTCCTAAGGTAGCGAAATTCCTTGTCGGGTAAGTTCCGACCTGCACGAATGGCGTAATGATGGCCACGCTGTCTCCACCCGAGACTCAGTGAAATTGAAATCGCAGTGAAGATGCTGTGTACCCGCGGCTAGACGGAAAGACCCCGTGAACCTTTACTATAGCTTGGCACTGAACATTGACCCTACATGTGTAGGATAGGTGGGAGACGTTGAAGCAACCGCGCCAGTGGTTGTGGAGTCAATCTTGAAATACCACCCTTGTATGCTTGATGTTCTAACGTCGACCCCTTATCGGGGTTACGGACAGTGCCTGGTGGGTAGTTTGACTGGGGCGGTCTCCTCCCAAAGAGTAACGGAGGAGCACGAAGGTGGGCTAATCACGGTCGGACATCGTGAGGTTAGTGCAATGGCATAAGCCCGCTTGACTGCGAGAATGACAATTCGAGCAGGTGCGAAAGCAGGTCATAGTGATCCGGTGGTTCTGAATGGAAGGGCCATCGCTCAACGGATAAAAGGTACTCCGGGGATAACAGGCTGATACCGCCCAAGAGTTCATATCGACGGCGGTGTTTGGCACCTCGATGTCGGCTCATCACATCCTGGGGCTGAAGTCGGTCCCAAGGGTATGGCTGTTCGCCATTTAAAGTGGTACGCGAGCTGGGTTTAGAACGTCGTGAGACAGTTCGGTCCCTATCTGCCGTGGGCGTTGGATGATTGAGAGGGGCTGCTCCTAGTACGAGAGGACCGGAGTGGACGAACCGCTGGTGTTCGGGTTGTATCGCCAGATGCATTGCCCGGTAGCTAAGTTCGGAATCGATAACCGCTGAAAGCATCTAAGCGGGAAGCGAGCCTCAAGATGAGTCATCCCTAGACCTTTAAGGTCTCTAAAGGGTTGTTGAAGACTACAACGTTGATAGGTCAGGTGTGTAAGTGCTGCGAGGCATTGAGCTAACTGATACTAATTGCCCGTGAGGCTTAACCATACAACACCCAAGGGGTTTTTCTTCTCAAAAGAGAAGAGACGGACTCTACAAACGCTTGAATGCGTGTTGAGAACAACTAGTTAGATTTTCCCAGATTGCTATTTATTGCCACAAGGCAATAAATAAAACAGAATTTGCTTGGCGACCATAGCGTTATGGACCCACCTGATCCCATGCCGAACTCAGTAGTGAAACGTAATAGCGCCGATGGTAGTGTGGGGTCTCCCCATGTGAGAGTAGGACATCGCCAGGCTTTAAATTATGAGAGCCCGTTCAATGAACGGGCTTTTATTTCGCTTCCACTGATTGAAAGGTGAGCGACGTCAATAGAAAGTTTTTACTTTTTAATCAACTGATAAAAAAGAATAAAATTTTGTCTTGACTGAATATCAGAAAAGCGTATTATACGCCACCTGACTTGCTGAAGCGTAACGCGCTAAGGCATTGATAGTCAACGTTCTTTAACAATTTGACCATGCAATCTGTGTGGGCACTCACTGAAGAGTTAAGTCGAAAGATTTATCAATAAACTGAGTGACCAATACAAAATAGCCCAATCTATTTATAGAGAAGATTATTTTGGCACAGTTATTTAATTATCATTCTTTGAATGATAAAAAGCTTTAATTTACATTCTTTATTTATAAAGAATTTGTATTTAAAGTCAGTATTTATTGAGTCGGTCGAAAGACCAACAAAACTTTAATTGAAGAGTTTGATCATGGCTCAGATTGAACGCTGGCGGCAGGCCTAACACATGCAAGTCGAGCGGTAACAGAAAGAAAGCTTGCTTTCTTTGCTGACGAGCGGCGGACGGGTGAGTAATGCCTGGGAATATACCCTGATGTGGGGGATAACTATTGGAAACGATAGCTAATACCGCATAATCTCTTCGGAGCAAAGAGGGGGACCTTCGGGCCTCTCGCGTCAGGATTAGCCCAGGTGGGATTAGCTAGTTGGTGGGGTAATGGCTCACCAAGGCGACGATCCCTAGCTGGTCTGAGAGGATGATCAGCCACACTGGAACTGAGACACGGTCCAGACTCCTACGGGAGGCAGCAGTGGGGAATATTGCACAATGGGGGAAACCCTGATGCAGCCATGCCGCGTGTATGAAGAAGGCCTTCGGGTTGTAAAGTACTTTCAGTTGTGAGGAAGGCGTTAAAGTTAATAGCTTTAGCGTTTGACGTTAGCAACAGAAGAAGCACCGGCTAACTCCGTGCCAGCAGCCGCGGTAATACGGAGGGTGCGAGCGTTAATCGGAATTACTGGGCGTAAAGCGCATGCAGGCGGTCTGTTAAGCAAGATGTGAAAGCCCGGGGCTCAACCTCGGAACAGCATTTTGAACTGGCAGACTAGAGTCTTGTAGAGGGGGGTAGAATTTCAGGTGTAGCGGTGAAATGCGTAGAGATCTGAAGGAATACCGGTGGCGAAGGCGGCCCCCTGGACAAAGACTGACGCTCAGATGCGAAAGCGTGGGGAGCAAACAGGATTAGATACCCTGGTAGTCCACGCCGTAAACGATGTCTACTTGAAGGTTGTGGCCTTGAGCCGTGGCTTTCGGAGCTAACGCGTTAAGTAGACCGCCTGGGGAGTACGGTCGCAAGATTAAAACTCAAATGAATTGACGGGGGCCCGCACAAGCGGTGGAGCATGTGGTTTAATTCGATGCAACGCGAAGAACCTTACCTACTCTTGACATCCAGAGAATTCGCTAGAGATAGCTTAGTGCCTTCGGGAACTCTGAGACAGGTGCTGCATGGCTGTCGTCAGCTCGTGTTGTGAAATGTTGGGTTAAGTCCCGCAACGAGCGCAACCCTTATCCTTGTTTGCCAGCACGTAATGGTGGGAACTCCAGGGAGACTGCCGGTGATAAACCGGAGGAAGGTGGGGACGACGTCAAGTCATCATGGCCCTTACGAGTAGGGCTACACACGTGCTACAATGGCGTATACAGAGGGCTGCAAACTAGCGATAGTGAGCGAATCCCACAAAGTACGTCGTAGTCCGGATTGGAGTCTGCAACTCGACTCCATGAAGTCGGAATCGCTAGTAATCGTGAATCAGAATGTCACGGTGAATACGTTCCCGGGCCTTGTACACACCGCCCGTCACACCATGGGAGTGGGCTGCACCAGAAGTAGATAGCTTAACCTTCGGGAGGGCGTTTACCACGGTGTGGTTCATGACTGGGGTGAAGTCGTAACAAGGTAGCCCTAGGGGAACCTGGGGCTGGATCACCTCCTTACCTAAAGACTTATACTGTTTTATGCAGTGTCCACACAGATTGCTTGGTTAAAATGTAGAACGTAAAAAGACTTGGGTCTGTAGCTCAGGTGGTTAGAGCGCACCCCTGATAAGGGTGAGGTCGGTGGTTCGAGTCCACTCAGACCCACCACTTTTTCTCCCAGAAAAAGTGGTGGTACAGTCTTTTAAATCGTTGGGGTTATAGCTCAGCTGGGAGAGCGCCTGCCTTGCACGCAGGAGGTCTGCGGTTCGATCCCGCATAGCTCCACCACTCTTTAAACATACTTCTCTTTTTATAGAGATGAAAAGTGTTTTTAAAAAGTGGTTATCTAACGATGATTACATGTTCTTTAACAATCTGGAAAGCTGACTAGTAAATTTAATCGAAAGATTAATTTTAAAAAATGTTTTTGTTGCTTCTTGTAAAAGAAGAATAAAAACGAGTTCTCAAAACATACACATTCAAGTGTCTGTGTTTGCTTTCACTTTTTAAAGTGAAGACAAATAAATGAGTCCGGCGAAAAACCAATGTTTAATATTTTCTTGATCGGATTATTAAACACAAACCTTGGTTGTTTGAACATACAAGACCTCTTGGGGTTGTATGGTTAAGTGACTAAGCGTACACGGTGGATGCCTTGGCAGTCAGAGGCGATGAAGGACGTATTAACTTGCGATAAGCCCAGATTAGGCAGTAAAAGCCACTTGAGTCTGGGATTTCCGAATGGGGAAACCCACTAGCATAAGCTAGTATCATTAACTGAATACATAGGTTAATGAAGCGAACCGGGGGAACTGAAACATCTAAGTACCCCGAGGAAGAGAAATCAACCGAGATTCCGGTAGTAGCGGCGAGCGAAACCGGATTAGCCCTTAAGTTAGTTCAGCGTTAGGTGAAGGTTCTGGAAAGTACCGCGATACAGGGTGATAGCCCCGTAACCAACAACGCTTTATTAGTGAAATCGAGTAGGACGGGACACGTGATATCCTGTTTGAACATGGGGGGACCATCCTCCAAGGCTAAATACTCCTGACTGACCGATAGTGAACCAGTACCGTGAGGGAAAGGCGAAAAGAACCCCTGTGAGGGGAGTGAAATAGAACCTGAAACCGTGTACGTACAAGCAGTAGGAGCCCACTTGTTGGGTGACTGCGTACCTTTTGTATAATGGGTCAGCGACTTAATTTTAGTAGCAAGGTTAACCGTTTAGGGGAGCCGTAGGGAAACCGAGTCTTAACTGGGCGAATTAGTTGCTAGGATTAGACCCGAAACCGAGTGATCTAGCCATGGGCAGGTTGAAGGTGAGGTAACACTTACTGGAGGACCGAACCGACTAATGTTGAAAAATTAGCGGATGACTTGTGGCTAGGGGTGAAAGGCCAATCAAACTCGGAGATAGCTGGTTCTCCCCGAAAGCTATTTAGGTAGCGCCTCGGACGAATACTACTGGGGGTAGAGCACTGTTAAGGCTAGGGGGTCATCCCGACTTACCAACCCTTTGCAAACTCCGAATACCAGTAAGTAATATCCGGGAGACACACGGCGGGTGCTAACGTCCGTCGTGAAGAGGGAAACAACCCAGACCGCCAGCTAAGGTCCCAAAGTTATAGCTAAGTGGGAAACGATGTGGGAAGGCTCAGACAGCCAGGATGTTGGCTTAGAAGCAGCCATCATTTAAAGAAAGCGTAATAGCTCACTGGTCGAGTCGGCCTGCGCGGAAGATTTAACGGGGCTAAGCTATACACCGAAGCTGCGGCAATGTGAACTTGTTCACATTGGGTAGGGGAGCGTTCTGTAAGCCGTTGAAGGTGCATTGTAAAGTGTGCTGGAGGTATCAGAAGTGCGAATGCTGACATGAGTAACGATAAAGGGAGTGAAAAACTCCCTCGCCGGAAGATCAAGGGTTCCTGTCCAACGTTAATCGGGGCAGGGTAAGTCGACCCCTAAGGCGAGGCCGAAAGGCGTAGTCGATGGGAAACGGGTTAATATTCCCGTACTTCTTATAATTGCGATGGAGGGACGGAGAAGGCTAGGTGAGCCTGGCGACGGTTGTCCAGGTCCAAGTATGTAGGCTGATGGTTTAGGCAAATCCGGACCATCTTAAGGCTGAGATACGATGTCGAGCTACTACGGTAGTGAAGTCATTGATGCCATGCTTCCGGGAAAAGCTTCTAAGCTTCAGATTATAAGAAATCGTACCCCAAACCGACACAGGTGATCAGGTAGAGAATACCAAGGCGCTTGAGAGAACTCGGGTGAAGGAACTAGGCAAAATGGTACCGT
This sequence comes from Photobacterium toruni, assembly GCF_024529955.1. Taxonomy (NCBI): domain Bacteria; kingdom Pseudomonadati; phylum Pseudomonadota; class Gammaproteobacteria; order Vibrionales; family Vibrionaceae; genus Photobacterium; species Photobacterium toruni. The sequence continues at coordinate 2,811,110 of NZ_AP024854.1, read as the reverse complement.
AACTTCGGGAGAAGGTACGCTCCTAGCGGTGATGAGACTTGCTCTCTAAGCTGCCGGGAGTCGCAGATACCAGGTGGCTGCAACTGTTTATTAAAAACACAGCACTGTGCAAAATCGAAAGATGACGTATACGGTGTGACGCCTGCCCGGTGCCGGAAGGTTAATTGATGGGGTTAGACTTCGGTCGAAGCTCTTGATCGAAGCCCCGGTAAACGGCGGCCGTAACTATAACGGTCCTAAGGTAGCGAAATTCCTTGTCGGGTAAGTTCCGACCTGCACGAATGGCGTAATGATGGCCACGCTGTCTCCACCCGAGACTCAGTGAAATTGAAATCGCAGTGAAGATGCTGTGTACCCGCGGCTAGACGGAAAGACCCCGTGAACCTTTACTATAGCTTGGCACTGAACATTGACCCTACATGTGTAGGATAGGTGGGAGACGTTGAAGCAACCGCGCCAGTGGTTGTGGAGTCAATCTTGAAATACCACCCTTGTATGCTTGATGTTCTAACGTCGACCCCTTATCGGGGTTACGGACAGTGCCTGGTGGGTAGTTTGACTGGGGCGGTCTCCTCCCAAAGAGTAACGGAGGAGCACGAAGGTGGGCTAATCACGGTCGGACATCGTGAGGTTAGTGCAATGGCATAAGCCCGCTTGACTGCGAGAATGACAATTCGAGCAGGTGCGAAAGCAGGTCATAGTGATCCGGTGGTTCTGAATGGAAGGGCCATCGCTCAACGGATAAAAGGTACTCCGGGGATAACAGGCTGATACCGCCCAAGAGTTCATATCGACGGCGGTGTTTGGCACCTCGATGTCGGCTCATCACATCCTGGGGCTGAAGTCGGTCCCAAGGGTATGGCTGTTCGCCATTTAAAGTGGTACGCGAGCTGGGTTTAGAACGTCGTGAGACAGTTCGGTCCCTATCTGCCGTGGGCGTTGGATGATTGAGAGGGGCTGCTCCTAGTACGAGAGGACCGGAGTGGACGAACCGCTGGTGTTCGGGTTGTATCGCCAGATGCATTGCCCGGTAGCTAAGTTCGGAATCGATAACCGCTGAAAGCATCTAAGCGGGAAGCGAGCCTCAAGATGAGTCATCCCTAGACCTTTAAGGTCTCTAAAGGGTTGTTGAAGACTACAACGTTGATAGGTCAGGTGTGTAAGTGCTGCGAGGCATTGAGCTAACTGATACTAATTGCCCGTGAGGCTTAACCATACAACACCCAAGGGGTTTTTCTTCTCAAAAGAGAAGAGACGGACTCTACAAACGCTTGAATGAGTGTGAGAACAACTAGTTAGATTTTCCCAGATTGCTATTTATTGCCATAAGGCAATAAATAAAACAGAATTTGCTTGGCGACCATAGCGTTATGGACCCACCTGATCCCATGCCGAACTCAGTAGTGAAACGTAATAGCGCCGATGGTAGTGTGGGGTCTCCCCATGTGAGAGTAGGACATCGCCAGGCTTCAAATTATGAGAGCCCGTTCAATGAACGGGCTTTTATTTCGCTTCCACTGATTGAAAGGTGAGCGACGTCAATAGAAAGTTTTTACTTTTTAATCAACTGATAAAAAAGAATAAAATTTTGTCTTGACTGAATATCAGAAAAGCGTATTATACGCCACCTGACTTGCTGAAGCGTAACGCGCTAAGGCATTGATAGTCAACGTTCTTTAACAATTTGACCATGCAATCTGTGTGGGCACTCACTGAAGAGTTAAGTCGAAAGATTTATCAATAAACTGAGTGACCAATACAAAATAGCCTAATCTATTTATAGAGAAGATTATTTTGGCACAGTTATTTAATTATCATTCTTTGAATGATAAAAAGCTTTAATTTACTACGGTATTTAAAGTCAGTATTTATTGAGCCGGTCGAAAGACCAACAAAACTTTAATTGAAGAGTTTGATCATGGCTCAGATTGAACGCTGGCGGCAGGCCTAACACATGCAAGTCGAGCGGTAACAGATTGATAGCTTGCTATCAATGCTGACGAGCGGCGGACGGGTGAGTAATGCCTGGGAATATACCCTGATGTGGGGGATAACTATTGGAAACGATAGCTAATACCGCATAATCTCTTCGGAGCAAAGAGGGGGACCTTCGGGCCTCTCGCGTCAGGATTAGCCCAGGTGGGATTAGCTAGTTGGTGGGGTAATGGCTCACCAAGGCGACGATCCCTAGCTGGTCTGAGAGGATGATCAGCCACACTGGAACTGAGACACGGTCCAGACTCCTACGGGAGGCAGCAGTGGGGAATATTGCACAATGGGGGAAACCCTGATGCAGCCATGCCGCGTGTATGAAGAAGGCCTTCGGGTTGTAAAGTACTTTCAGTTGTGAGGAAGGCAGTTAAGTTAATAGCTTAGCTGTTTGACGTTAGCAACAGAAGAAGCACCGGCTAACTCCGTGCCAGCAGCCGCGGTAATACGGAGGGTGCGAGCGTTAATCGGAATTACTGGGCGTAAAGCGCATGCAGGCGGTCTGTTAAGCAAGATGTGAAAGCCCGGGGCTCAACCTCGGAACAGCATTTTGAACTGGCAGACTAGAGTCTTGTAGAGGGGGGTAGAATTTCAGGTGTAGCGGTGAAATGCGTAGAGATCTGAAGGAATACCGGTGGCGAAGGCGGCCCCCTGGACAAAGACTGACGCTCAGATGCGAAAGCGTGGGGAGCAAACAGGATTAGATACCCTGGTAGTCCACGCCGTAAACGATGTCTACTTGAAGGTTGTGGCCTTGAGCCGTGGCTTTCGGAGCTAACGCGTTAAGTAGACCGCCTGGGGAGTACGGTCGCAAGATTAAAACTCAAATGAATTGACGGGGGCCCGCACAAGCGGTGGAGCATGTGGTTTAATTCGATGCAACGCGAAGAACCTTACCTACTCTTGACATCCAGAGAATTCGCTAGAGATAGCTTAGTGCCTTCGGGAACTCTGAGACAGGTGCTGCATGGCTGTCGTCAGCTCGTGTTGTGAAATGTTGGGTTAAGTCCCGCAACGAGCGCAACCCTTATCCTTGTTTGCCAGCACGTAATGGTGGGAACTCCAGGGAGACTGCCGGTGATAAACCGGAGGAAGGTGGGGACGACGTCAAGTCATCATGGCCCTTACGAGTAGGGCTACACACGTGCTACAATGGCGTATACAGAGGGCTGCAAACTAGCGATAGTGAGCGAATCCCACAAAGTACGTCGTAGTCCGGATTGGAGTCTGCAACTCGACTCCATGAAGTCGGAATCGCTAGTAATCGTGAATCAGAATGTCACGGTGAATACGTTCCCGGGCCTTGTACACACCGCCCGTCACACCATGGGAGTGGGCTGCACCAGAAGTAGATAGCTTAACCTTCGGGAGGGCGTTTACCACGGTGTGGTTCATGACTGGGGTGAAGTCGTAACAAGGTAGCCCTAGGGGAACCTGGGGCTGGATCACCTCCTTACCTAAAGACTTATACTGTTTTATGCAGTGTCCACACAGATTGCTTGGTTAAAATGTAGAACGTAAAAAGACTTGGGTCTGTAGCTCAGGTGGTTAGAGCGCACCCCTGATAAGGGTGAGGTCGGTGGTTCGAGTCCACTCAGACCCACCACTTTTTCTCCCAGAAAAAGTGGTGGTACAGTCTTTTAAATCGTTGGGGTTATAGCTCAGCTGGGAGAGCGCCTGCCTTGCACGCAGGAGGTCTGCGGTTCGATCCCGCATAGCTCCACCACTCTTTAAACATACTTCTCTTTTTATAGAGATGAAAAGTGTTTTTAAAAAGTGGTTATCTAACGATGATTACATGTTCTTTAACAATCTGGAAAGCTGACTAGTAAATTTAATCGAAAGATTAATTTTAAAAAATGTTTTTGTTGCTTCTTGTAAAAGAAGAATAAAAACGAGTTCTCAAAACATACACATTCAAGTGTCTGTGTTTGCTTTCACTTTTTAAAGTGAAGACAAATAAATGAGTCCGGCGAAAAACCAATGTTTAATATTTTCTTGATCGGATTATTAAACACAAACCTTGGTTGTTTGAACATACAAGACCTCTTGGGGTTGTATGGTTAAGTGACTAAGCGTACACGGTGGATGCCTTGGCAGTCAGAGGCGATGAAGGACGTATTAACTTGCGATAAGCCCAGATTAGGCAGTAAAAGCCACTTGAGTCTGGGATTTCCGAATGGGGAAACCCACTAGCATAAGCTAGTATCATTAACTGAATACATAGGTTAATGAAGCGAACCGGGGGAACTGAAACATCTAAGTACCCCGAGGAAGAGAAATCAACCGAGATTCCGGTAGTAGCGGCGAGCGAAACCGGATTAGCCCTTAAGTTAGTTCAGCGTTAGGTGAAGGTTCTGGAAAGTACCGCGATACAGGGTGATAGCCCCGTAACCAACAACGCTTTATTAGTGAAATCGAGTAGGACGGGACACGTGATATCCTGTTTGAACATGGGGGGACCATCCTCCAAGGCTAAATACTCCTGACTGACCGATAGTGAACCAGTACCGTGAGGGAAAGGCGAAAAGAACCCCTGTGAGGGGAGTGAAATAGAACCTGAAACCGTGTACGTACAAGCAGTAGGAGCCCACTTGTTGGGTGACTGCGTACCTTTTGTATAATGGGTCAGCGACTTAATTTTAGTAGCAAGGTTAACCGTTTAGGGGAGCCGTAGGGAAACCGAGTCTTAACTGGGCGAATTAGTTGCTAGGATTAGACCCGAAACCGAGTGATCTAGCCATGGGCAGGTTGAAGGTGAGGTAACACTTACTGGAGGACCGAACCGACTAATGTTGAAAAATTAGCGGATGACTTGTGGCTAGGGGTGAAAGGCCAATCAAACTCGGAGATAGCTGGTTCTCCCCGAAAGCTATTTAGGTAGCGCCTCGGACGAATACTACTGGGGGTAGAGCACTGTTAAGGCTAGGGGGTCATCCCGACTTACCAACCCTTTGCAAACTCCGAATACCAGTAAGTAATATCCGGGAGACACACGGCGGGTGCTAACGTCCGTCGTGAAGAGGGAAACAACCCAGACCGCCAGCTAAGGTCCCAAAGTTATAGCTAAGTGGGAAACGATGTGGGAAGGCTCAGACAGCCAGGATGTTGGCTTAGAAGCAGCCATCATTTAAAGAAAGCGTAATAGCTCACTGGTCGAGTCGGCCTGCGCGGAAGATTTAACGGGGCTAAGCTATACACCGAAGCTGCGGCAATGTGAACTTGTTCACATTGGGTAGGGGAGCGTTCTGTAAGCCGTTGAAGGTGCATTGTAAAGTGTGCTGGAGGTATCAGAAGTGCGAATGCTGACATGAGTAACGATAAAGGGAGTGAAAAACTCCCTCGCCGGAAGATCAAGGGTTCCTGTCCAACGTTAATCGGGGCAGGGTAAGTCGACCCCTAAGGCGAGGCCGAAAGGCGTAGTCGATGGGAAACGGGTTAATATTCCCGTACTTCTTATAATTGCGATGGAGGGACGGAGAAGGCTAGGTGAGCCTGGCGACGGTTGTCCAGGTCCAAGTATGTAGGCTGATGGTTTAGGCAAATCCGGACCATCTTAAGGCTGAGATACGATGTCGAGCTACTACGGTAGTGAAGTCATTGATGCCATGCTTCCGGGAAAAGCTTCTAAGCTTCAGATTATAAGAAATCGTACCCCAAACCGACACAGGTGATCAGGTAGAGAATACCAAGGCGCTTGAGAGAACTCGGGTGAAGGAACTAGGCAAAATGGTACCGTAACTTCGGGAGAAGGTACGCTCCTAGCGGTGATGAGACTTGCTCTCTAAGCTGCCGGGAGTCGCAGATACCAGGTGGCTGCAACTGTTTATTAAAAACACAGCACTGTGCAAAATCGAAAGATGACGTATACGGTGTGACGCCTGCCCGGTGCCGGAAGGTTAATTGATGGGGTTAGACTTCGGTCGAAGCTCTTGATCGAAGCCCCGGTAAACGGCGGCCGTAACTATAACGGTCCTAAGGTAGCGAAATTCCTTGTCGGGTAAGTTCCGACCTGCACGAATGGCGTAATGATGGCCACGCTGTCTCCACCCGAGACTCAGTGAAATTGAAATCGCAGTGAAGATGCTGTGTACCCGCGGCTAGACGGAAAGACCCCGTGAACCTTTACTATAGCTTGGCACTGAACATTGACCCTACATGTGTAGGATAGGTGGGAGACGTTGAAGCAACCGCGCCAGTGGTTGTGGAGTCAATCTTGAAATACCACCCTTGTATGCTTGATGTTCTAACGTCGACCCCTTATCGGGGTTACGGACAGTGCCTGGTGGGTAGTTTGACTGGGGCGGTCTCCTCCCAAAGAGTAACGGAGGAGCACGAAGGTGGGCTAATCACGGTCGGACATCGTGAGGTTAGTGCAATGGCATAAGCCCGCTTGACTGCGAGAATGACAATTCGAGCAGGTGCGAAAGCAGGTCATAGTGATCCGGTGGTTCTGAATGGAAGGGCCATCGCTCAACGGATAAAAGGTACTCCGGGGATAACAGGCTGATACCGCCCAAGAGTTCATATCGACGGCGGTGTTTGGCACCTCGATGTCGGCTCATCACATCCTGGGGCTGAAGTCGGTCCCAAGGGTATGGCTGTTCGCCATTTAAAGTGGTACGCGAGCTGGGTTTAGAACGTCGTGAGACAGTTCGGTCCCTATCTGCCGTGGGCGTTGGATGATTGAGAGGGGCTGCTCCTAGTACGAGAGGACCGGAGTGGACGAACCGCTGGTGTTCGGGTTGTATCGCCAGATGCATTGCCCGGTAGCTAAGTTCGGAATCGATAACCGCTGAAAGCATCTAAGCGGGAAGCGAGCCTCAAGATGAGTCATCCCTAGACCTTTAAGGTCTCTAAAGGGTTGTTGAAGACTACAACGTTGATAGGTCAGGTGTGTAAGTGCTGCGAGGCATTGAGCTAACTGATACTAATTGCCCGTGAGGCTTAACCATACAACACCCAAGGGGTTTTTCTTCTCAAAAGAGAAGAGACGGACTCTACAAACGCTTGAATGCGTGTTGAGAACAACTAGTTAGATTTTCCCAGATTGCTATTTATTGCCACAAGGTGATAAATAAACAAGAATTTGCTTGGCGACCATAGCGTTATGGACCCACCTGATCCCATGCCGAACTCAGTAGTGAAACGTAATAGCGCCGATGGTAGTGTGGGGTCTCCCCATGTGAGAGTAGGACATCGCCAGGCTTTAATTTCGTTTTTATCTTTTTATAAAGGTAGAGACAACAAGTTGCATTTATGCTGAATAGACACTGCGGAGTGGTAGTTCAGTTGGTTAGAATACCGGCCTGTCACGCCGGGGGTCGCGGGTTCGAGTCCCGTCCACTCCGCCATTATTAAGAAAACCTGAATCGAAAGATTCAGGTTTTTTTTTCGTCTGTATAATACCAATCTGGAAAATTATACCAATCTGGAAAATTAACTGGTCAGGTTGATCCAATCTCTTGAACACATTCTAGTGATGCGTGAAGCCGATTCATTAAACTGATTCCATGCAAGGCAGACCTTATCGAGAATGTCGTTATAATCAGAAAAATTTTGATTAGCGAGATAGTGTTGTCGTAACCAACTCCAAACTTGTTCTATTGGGTTAAGTTCTGGGGAATATGGTGGAAGTTTGATGATGCTGAGATTATTAAACGGATTAGCAATATCGTCAGTATGCCAGCCTGCACCATCCATCACTACAATAGCATAACGACCTTTTTCTGTGGTTCGTGATATCTGAGCAAGGTGCTCAGTCATTATTTCTTTATTTACCCAAGGTACCACTAACGCCTCACCAACTCCTCTTGCTGGGCACACCGAACCAAATAGATAAGCATATTCAAACTGCTGTTGTTTTATCGCTCTTGGTCGAGTTCCTCGTTCAGCCCAAAGACGGGTAGTGGTATTTTGTTGTCCAAACCTTGCTTCATCTTGAAACCATACATCGACCTTATCGAGCGCTATATGTCCTGGGATCTTAAGGATCGTTTCAATTTTAAATTTTTTTAAAATTATCTTGAGCTTGCTGTGATTGTTTTGGATGTTTTGACCGTGATGTTATCCACGAAAAGCCCATGCGCTTAAGTAGATAATAGATAGAATCTGGGTGGTAGTTTTTATCAAATTCTTTGAGAATGTAAGCATGAATATCCGCGCCTATTAATCGCCCGCCAGAAGAGTCTTGAGCTTTAAGTTTAATATAATTGGATAGCTGCTCACGTTGTTTAGGTGAGAGAAATGCAGGGCGACCACTACGCGTTTTTTCTTGAAGCCCTTCTAAGCCTTCTTCAAGAAAGACACTCACCCATTTATTAACACTTGTTCGGCTAACTTTGAGATATTTAGCAATTTGAGTACGAGATTTACCTTCCTTGAAGTGCTCCAAGGCAAGTAATCTCATTTTCATTTGAATTTTTTTTTGTTGGCGAGCAAGCTTTTTAAAGTCGGTATTGTTTAGGCTGTCCATAGCGAATCTCATTTAAAAATGATGGCTTAAATTAGATCATTATTTTAGTTAGATTGGTATTATTATATGAAAGGCTTAAAGAGAATGCGTGAGTAGTGGGATGAATTTGTGGTGTTAATTGGCGCAGCAACCTGATTATTGCTGCGCTTTGTATGAGTTATAAAATTTGATTAAGAATATGATCAGCTTTAACTCGGCGGATCCGCTTAATTAATTTATTTACTTTAGTTGGATAACTATCGATTTTCTCGATTTGTTTATAACTACCAATTAAAGTGGTATGAGTAAGTATACAATCAATTTCTTGCTGAGTTTGCTGGGCAAGAAGCTGATTTTTATCATGAATAAGAATGGCATTTTCTAAGTCAAGTTTCCATGCTCGTGGGTTTAAATTATTACCCGTAACCAGCATATATTGATCATCGACCCAGATCCCTTTGAGATGGAAGCTATTATTATCATGTTTCCATAGGTGAATCGCTAATTGACGACTGGCAATAGCGGCTTCATTACTTTTGGCAAAATTACGTAAGTTTACTTCGTAAAGGTAAGGTAAGCCTGCAATTGTTTTAAATGGCTCTGATGGCGGAATATAAAAGTCATTCGCTGTTTTATCACCAACAACAATCGTTACTTTTACTCCACGCTTTAATGCTTTAATTACTTCTTTGCTGACACCACGAGGGAAATTAAAATAAGGTGTGCAAATGGTTAATTTATTCTGTGCACTGGCAATTAAAGTGCAGATATCTTGATTGAGTTGATTACGACGTTTACCTAAACCAATGAGAGGTGTTAAACCCACTTCATCTGCTGCAATAGCTTCTGATTCGTAGTGGTAGCTTGCTTGTTGTAATTCTGCCCGTAGATCTTTTATCGCGCTTTTTAATGATTTTGTATCAGGGCGTACTGCTTGGTTTAGACAATTAACAGCATCACTTTCGACTAGTGTTTCAGTAATAAACAGTGCCATGCTATTTGCGAGTTTATTATTTTTTATTACATGGTAGCGATCGTAACGATAACGATCATGCTGTGCGAGATAGACATCATTAAGACTAGCGCCGCTATATATCACGGTATCATCGATAATAAAGCCTTTTAGGTGCAATACACCAAAGACTTCGCGATTTCGAACGGGTACGCCAAGTACTTCTATAGAATGCTGGTATTTTTCTGCATATTCACGGTATAACGCGGCATTACCATCTGATTGTCCTGCGCCGATAAGGCCACGTTGGGCGCGATGCCAATCAACAAATACTTTAATATCTAATGCAGGGTTACGTTGTTTTGCCTCATATAGCGCTGTCAGTATACCGCGACCAGCTTCATCGTCTTGCAAATAAAGAGCAACGATATAAATTCGTTGATGTGCTGAGTCAATTTCTTGGTATAAACGCTCCCTGAAAGAACTCGCGTCAAAAAGAGTCTCTAAATTTTCGGGCTTGTGCGCAATACGCGGCAGCTGATCTATATGCTGCCTGTTAGCAATAGCTGAATCCATTATCGCCTCGTTTACACGATCTATTAAGAATATAAATTTGAGTTAAGAAGCGAATTATATCAGAAAAAATAGCAAGTCAACCTATATCATTGTCAGATATATAACCGCCTCACTAAATTGTTATTATGACTGAGTATTATATTGCATTGGGATAAGTTTTTTTCCGCTATTACAATAACGTTCAAATCGTTGTAGTAGATCATGGGGTAATTGTTGGGGTTGTAATGTCGTGAATCCTGCTTGTTGATAAAGCGTTTCAAGTTCTTTAAATGCAAAGCAATAACATGGCTTTTGTTCTATTTGTGGTATGGCATGTTGGAGTAAATGCGTTGCTATTTTTTGACCACGGAATGTAGGCTGAACAAGCATGCCCGTTAAGAGCTGTAATTCACCAATAGATTTAAATCGAACACAACAAATAATGCCTTGTGGTGATTCTCCAACCCATAAAACTTCATCACGCTTGGCTTTCCCTGCGGGATAAAAATCTTTATAGAGCTTATTAACGATTGGTAAGCGAATTATATCTAATGGTTGGTAGCTGATTGAGTTCATGGGAAAACACTGCGTTGTAAGGTTGAATCGGGTAAAATGAATCAAATAGTATAAAGATATGGTCCTAAATTAATATGAAAGTTTTACATGATCATGGGTTAGCGCCTTATCATACCTTTGGTATTGATGTTTCTGCTACACAGATTGTCGTAGCCGAGAATATTGACGATTTTATTGGTATTTGGCACGATTTAAGTTTTAATGAAATGCCCAAATTGGTTGTAGGAAAAGGGAGTAATTTACTTTTTTGCGAAGACTATCAAGGTGTGGTTATCCTTAATCGTATTAAAGGAATTACCGTAACAGAAACATCAACGAATTTTTGTTTGCATGTTGGTGGTGGTGAGGATTGGCATCAATTGGTTTGTTGGTGTGTAGATCGTAATATTGGTGGTTTAGAGAATTTAGCGTTAATTCCAGGTTGTGTGGGATCGTCACCAATTCAAAATATTGGCGCTTATGGTGTCGAGCTTAAAGATGTATGCCAATACGTTGATGTACTTGATGTACTTACTCATGAAATTAAACGCTATGACGCAGCTATGTGTCAATTTGGTTATCGAGATTCTATTTTTAAACACCAACTAAAAGATGGCCATATTATTGTTGCCGTTGGTTTTTGTCTGCCTAAAATATGGCAGCCTAAAATTGCTTATGCGCCTTTGAATCAATTTGAACTAGCAACGGTGACTCTTCAACAAGTTTTTAATGCTGTATGTGAAGTTCGTCAAGCAAAACTGCCAGATCCTGCGGTAATTGGTAATGCTGGTAGCTTTTTTAAAAACCCAATTATTTCTAAGAAATTACGTGATAAGCTACTTGTTGATTATCCGGCAATGCCTAGCTATGGTGTTGACGATCATTCTGTGAAATTAGCTGCTGGTTGGTTAATTGATCAATGTGGTTTAAAGGGATATCAAATTGGTGGTGCAAAAGTGCATCCACATCAGGCTCTAGTGCTAACAAATGTTGAGATGGCAACAGCCCAAGATGTTATTCACTTAGCGCAATATGTGGTTGATAGTGTCGCTACAAAATTTGGTATCGCTTTGGAACATGAAGTACGGTTTATGGCGGCAAATACTGAAACATATTTGACTGAGATCCTTACATCATGAAAGAGCACTCAACTCGCTTAGCCCTGATCCATTTATTAGCGGATGGTCAATTTCATTCAGGTGAACAATTAGGACAAGCATTGGGAATGTCACGCGCTGGAATTGCCAAGCAAATTAAAATCATTCAACAGTGGGGACTTGATTTATACCGTGTTCAGGGCAAAGGTTATTGTTTAGCGGCACCAATTGAATTGCTTGATAGTCAGCGTATCACTGAATTAGTTAATTGCCCTCAATTAGCGTTAATTCCAGTAATTGATTCGACAAATCAGCATTTACTTAATCAGATAGATCAATTACCTAGTGGTGCGGTTTGCTTAGCTGAATATCAACAAGCAGGTCGTGGACGCCGAGGTCGACAATGGCAATCGCCTTTTGGGAGTAATTTATATTTATCGACCTATTGGCGTTTAGAAGCTGGTGTTGCGGCAGCGATGGGATTAAGTTTGGTTGTTGGCGTAGCAATTGCTGAAACTTTACAGCAATTTGGTGCACCTGATATTCGCGTTAAATGGCCAAATGATCTTTACTATCATGATCAAAAATTAGCGGGTATTTTAGTTGAAATGACGGGGAAAGCCGGTGATGCAGCACATTTGGTGATTGGAATGGGATTAAATATTGCGATGCCAGCAGTTGCAACAACGATGATAGATCAAGCATGGACAAATTTAAGTGCCGCATGTTCACCTCTTCCATCACGTAATGTTTTGGCTGCAAAACTCATTGATTGTATTCATAGTACATTAAAAGAATATGAGGATGTTGGATTAAGTGGTTTTGTTGAGCGTTGGAATAAAATTGATAACTTTTTAAATCGTCCAGTTCAGTTATTAATAGGTGAGCGTGTTATAGACGGTATTGCTCGTGGCATTAATGAGCAAGGGGCTTTATTACTTGAGGTTAATGGTGATATTACAGCTTATGTTGGTGGCGAAATCAGCCTTAGAGGTTGTTAATGCAATTATTAATTGAAGCGGGTAATACTTACGTCAAGGTTGCTTTATTACAGATTAATGGCCGTGTAGAGCTTATTGGTAAATATCCCAGTAAAAAATTAGAATTAGTACTCGATCCTATTTTAGAACAAAAAATTAAACGGATTGTTTTTGCCAGTGTTGGCCCTGTTGAGGTTGATAATACTATTCAGCGTATTGCGCAAGTCGCCAATATACCTGTATTACATGTAAAAACGATGCGGAAAGATTTTGGGGTTAAGAATGGGTATAGTGAATATCAATATTTAGGTGTTGATCGATGGCTAACATTGGTTGCTATTTATCATAAATTTAAACGTCCGACGGTCATCGTTGATATTGGTACTGCATTAACATTTGATGTCTTAAATGGTGATGGAAAGCATCTTGGTGGTTGGATTGCGCCAGGTTATCAATTAATGATGAAAGCGGTATTAGAAAATACGACTAAAGTGTTTTCTGATCATGAGCATAGTGATCGTTTAGGTTTGGCCGATAATACCGCTGATGGCCTTAAAAATGGGTGCCGTGCTGCATTGATTGGTTTGATTGAATATGGTTTAAAAGAGGCTCGAGAAAAGTTAGCGACCGAGCCTCAAGTGGTGCTATGTGGTGGTGGTGTTAGGCATCTCCCTCTTGATGATATTAAAAATTATAATCACCGTTCAGAATTAGTTATTGAGGGACTGGCGTTGTATGCGAAGTGTCGATAATGGATAAAATTGCGTCAATTGATAAAAAAAGCATAAAAAAAAGACACTAAAGTATTGCATCAAAAATCATCATTATCTAGAATGCGCATCAATTAAGCCGACTTAGCTCAGTAGGTAGAGCAACTGACTTGTAATCAGTAGGTCACCAGTTCGACTCCGGTAGTCGGCACCAGTTTTAAGAATTTCGGTGGGGTTCCCGAGTGGCCAAAGGGAGCAGATTGTAAATCTGCCGGCACTGCCTTCGAAGGTTCGAATCCTTCCCCCACCACCATTATTCAAATAGTTAAATAGCGCTACGAGTAAAATAAGTTTTTGCGGGCATCGTATAATGGCTATTACCTCAGCCTTCCAAGCTGATGACGCGGGTTCGATTCCCGCTGCCCGCTCCACACTTCTTGTGTGCTGATATAGCTCAGTTGGTAGAGCGCACCCTTGGTAAGGGTGAGGTCGGCAGTTCGAATCTGCCTATCAGCACCACTCTTCAGTCAATATTTATCAATTTGTTATATACTCAACAAACCCATGTTTGGTTGTGTGGTCGTAATGCCACTAAATACCGTGCCCAGAGGGACTATCCATGTCTAAAGAAAAATTCGAACGCGTAAAACCGCACGTTAACGTTGGTACAATCGGCCACGTTGACCACGGTAAAACAACTCTAACAGCTGCTATCTGTACTACACTTGCAAAAGTGTACGGTGGTGTTGCTAAAGACTTCGCATCTATTGATAACGCTCCTGAAGAGCGCGAGCGCGGTATCACAATCTCTACTTCTCACGTAGAATACGATACTCCTACTCGTCACTACGCACACGTAGACTGTCCTGGACACGCCGATTATGTTAAAAACATGATCACTGGTGCTGCTCAAATGGATGGTGGTATCCTAGTTGTTGCTGCAACTGATGGTCCTATGCCTCAAACTCGTGAGCACATCCTACTTGGTCGTCAAGTTGGTATTCCTTACATCATCGTATTCATGAACAAGTGTGACATGGTTGATGATGAAGAACTACTTGAACTAGTAGAGATGGAAGTTCGTGAACTTCTTTCTGAGTACGATTTCCCAGGTGATGATTGCCCAGTAATCATGGGTTCTGCACTAGGCGCGCTAAACGGCGAAGCTGAGTGGGAAGCTAAGATTGTTGAACTAGCTGAAGCTCTAGATTCTTACATTCCAGAGCCAGAGCGTGCTATCGATCTACCATTCATCCTTCCAATCGAAGATGTTTTCTCAATCCAAGGCCGTGGTACTGTTGTAACTGGTCGTATTGAGCAAGGTATCGTTAAAGTTGGTGACGAAGTAGCTATCATCGGTATCAAAGACACTATCACTACTACATGTACTGGTGTTGAGATGTTCCGTAAGCTTCTTGACGAAGGCCGTGCTGGTGAGAACGTTGGTGTTCTACTACGTGGTACTAAGCGTGATGACGTTGAACGTGGTCAAGTTCTTGCTAAGCCAGGTTCAATCACTCCACACACTACTTTCACTTCAGAAATCTATGTTCTTTCTAAAGATGAAGGTGGTCGTCACACTCCTTTCTTCAAAGGTTACCGTCCACAGTTCTACTTCCGTACAACTGACGTAACTGGTACTATCGAGTTACCAGAAGGCGTTGAAATGGTAATGCCTGGTGATAACATCTCTATGACTGTTACTCTAATCGCACCTATCGCGATGGATGAAGGTCTACGTTTTGCTATCCGTGAAGGTGGCCGTACAGTTGGTGCTGGTGTTGTTGCAACTATCGTTGCATAAGCTACGCTAATATCGTTGAATTAAATTTGACGATAGAGCACTAAAGAGGGCATCATTTGATGCCCTTTTTCTACACTTTAACTTGAAATTGCATATTTTTTGTTCAAAGTATGGAAGTGAAATTTCGTAAAGATGAAGTTTTTAATAATGTTATTAAAGGGTTAGCCCTTTCCTTCATCCTAGACCTCGCCCACGCGGGGTCATTTTCGTCTAGATGATTAAGACTAGTTACAGGTTGGTTGTATGAAAGCGAATGCCGAAAACCAAGAAAGCGAAAGCAAAATGGATGGCCTGAAATGGGTCGTGGTTTTTGCTTTGCTAGCTGCTGCTGTGGTTGGTAATTACCTATACAGTGATGTTTCTGTTGTTTTGCGCTCTTCTGCTGTAGTAGCCCTAGTGGTTATTGCTGGTATTTTTGCCGCATTAACAGCTAAAGGTAAATCCGTGGTTACGTTCGCACGTGAATCGCGCATGGAAGTCCGCAAAGTAGTGTGGCCTACTCGTCAGGAAGCTACGCAGACAACCTTTATTGTTCTAGCAGTCACTGTCGTAATGGCATTAGCCCTTTGGGGTATTGATGGCATTATGGTCCGTTTAGTGCGCCTAGTTACTGGCGCGTGAGGTAAGAATTCATGATCGAAGCTCCAAAAAAACGTTGGTATGTAGTACAGGCTTTTTCAGGTTTTGAAGGCCGTGTAGCGCAATCACTACGTGAACATATCAAAATTCATGGTATGGAAGAGCACTTTGACGAGGTTTTAGTACCGACGGAAGAAGTGGTAGAAATGCGTGCTGGCCAACGCCGTAAAAGTGAGCGTAAGTTTTTCCCAGGTTATGTACTTGTACAGATGGTGATGAACGATGAAACATGGCACCTTGTACGTAGTATCCCTCGCGTAATGGGATTCATTGGCGGTACGTCTGATCGTCCAGCACCTATTTCTGATAAAGAAGCTGATGCGATTTTAAACCGTTTACAACAAGCTAGTGAGTCTCCAGTACATAAAACAGTATTTGAACCTGGTGAAGTGGTACGTGTGACTGATGGTCCATTTGCTGACTTTAATGGTACGATTGAATCTGTAGATTATGATAAGAGCCGTGTTAAGGTTTCTGTATCAATCTTTGGTCGTGCAACACCAGTAGAACTAGAGTTCGGTCAAATCGAAAAGAACTGATCAAATTCTGCTCAACTCGTATTGTCAGGGGCGTGGAATTAGGCTATAATTTCGCGCCCTTTCGTTAGACGGGGAGTCTATTTGTTTAAGATAGACGTTTGAACCCAAAATTAGGTATATAGCAATGGCTAAAAAAGTAGAAGCTTACATCAAGCTGCAAGTTGCAGCTGGTGCAGCAAATCCAAGTCCA
This sequence comes from Photobacterium toruni, assembly GCF_024529955.1. Classification (NCBI taxonomy): domain Bacteria; kingdom Pseudomonadati; phylum Pseudomonadota; class Gammaproteobacteria; order Vibrionales; family Vibrionaceae; genus Photobacterium; species Photobacterium toruni. The sequence continues at coordinate 2,794,646 of NZ_AP024854.1, read as the reverse complement.
CCAGTTGGTCCAGCTCTTGGTCAACATGGTGTAAACATCATGGAATTCTGTAAGGCGTTTAACGCTAAGACTGACTCAGTAGAGAAAGGTCTTCCGACTCCTGTTGTTATCACTGTTTACAGTGACCGTTCTTTCACGTTCATCACTAAGACACCACCTGCTGCAGTTCTTCTGCTTAAAGCTGCTGGTCTTAAGTCTGGTTCTGGCCGTCCGAACACTGACAAAGTGGGTACTGTAACTGACGCTCAGATCCAAGAGATCGCTGAGACTAAAGCTGCAGACATGACTGGTGCTGACATTGAAGCTATGAAGCGTTCAATTGCTGGTACTGCTCGCTCAATGGGCCTAGTGGTAGAGGGTTAAGATAATGGCTAAACTGACTAAGCGCATGCGCGTTATCCGTGACAAAGTTGATGCTACTCGTGAATACGACATCACTGAAGCTGTTGCTCTTCTTAAAGAACTAGCTACTGCTAAATTCGTTGAAAGTGTTGACGTTGCTGTTAACCTTGGCATCGATGCACGTAAATCAGACCAAAACGTTCGTGGTGCAACTGTACTACCTAACGGTACTGGCCGTGATATCCGTGTTGCTGTATTTACACAAGGCGCAAACGCTGAAGCTGCTAAAGAAGCTGGCGCTGAGCTTGTAGGTATGGAAGATCTAGCTGCTCTTGTTAAGAAAGGCGAAATGAACTTTGACGTAGTTATCGCATCTCCTGATGCAATGCGCGTTGTAGGTCAACTTGGTACCATTCTTGGTCCACGTGGTCTTATGCCAAACCCTAAAGTTGGTACTGTAACTCCTAACGTTGCTGAAGCAGTTAAAAATGCTAAAGCTGGTCAGGTTCGTTACCGTAACGACAAAAATGGTATCATTCACACTACTATCGGTAAAGTGAACTTTGATGCCGCTCAACTACAAGAGAACCTTGAGTCTCTTCTAGTTGCACTGAAGCGCGCTAAGCCGTCTTCAGCGAAAGGTACTTTCATCAAGAAAGTAAGCATCTCTACCACTATGGGTGCAGGTGTAGCGCTAGATCAGAACTCTCTGAAAGCGACAGTAGCGTAAACTAATTTGCAGAAGCGATAAGTTAGTGTATAATTTGTCGCTTCCGAATTCGTGGCTGAGGTTGATTGATTTCAATTAACCTCCGTCAAAGACCGTAGGTGTTTTTCGGAACTTAATTTACCTACGTAGACGGTGCCAGAACATGATTGATGTAAGTCTTTTTTGGATCTGCGCCGTAAAACTCTCCTGTCAACCGGCAGTGAGTGGTGTAAATGCTGGGGATACCCAGAAATTATCCAGGAGCAAATCCAATGGCATTAAATCTTCAAGACAAAAAAGCAATTGTTGCTGAAGTCAACGAAGCTGCCAATGGTGCCCTGTCTGCAGTTGTTGCTGACTCTCGCGGTGTTAGTGTGTGTGCAATGACAACTCTACGTAAACAAGCTCGTGAAGCTGGCGTTTACCTACGAGTTGTTCGTAACACATTAGCACGTCGTGCAGTTGAAGGTACTAACTTTGAATGTCTACAAGACGTTTTCGTTGGTCCTTCACTAATCGGCTTCTCTAATGAGCACCCAGGTGCTGCAGCGCGTCTTTTCAAAGACTTCGCTAAAGAGAACAAAAGCTTCGAGATCAAAGCTGCTGCATTCGAAGGCACTATTGCCAACGCTGATGTACTAGCAACTCTACCAACTTACGACGAAGCTATCGCACGCTTAATGATGTGCATGAAAGAAGCGTCTGCTGGTAAACTTGTACGTACTATCGCGGCTGTACGTGATCAGAAAGAAGAAGCTGCTGCTTAATTGCAGTGCTTTATCTGATTACTATTTATATTTATTGTTGACTTTAAAAGAGAATTGTTATGTCTATCACTAACGAGCAAATCCTAGACGCAGTTGCAGAAATGTCTGTAATGCAAGTTGTTGAGCTTATCGAAGCTATGGAAGAAAAATTCGGTGTTTCTGCTGCTGCTGCAGTAGTTGCTGGCGGCGCTGCTGCTGAAGTTGAAGAGCAAACTGAATTTGACGTAATCCTAACAGCTGCTGGCGCTAACAAAGTACAAGTTATCAAAGCTGTACGTGGCGCAACTGGTCTTGGTCTTAAAGAAGCTAAAGCTGTAGTTGACGGCGCTCCTGCTGCTGTTAAAGAAGGCGTAGATAAAGCTGAAGCTGAAGCTCTTAAAGCTCAATTAGAAGAAGCTGGTGCTTCTGTTGAAGTTAAATAATTATTATTTGATTTCATAGCCTTTTATGGCTATTGGCTGGTGGCAAAAATGCCACCGGCCTTTTTGCGCTATAGACCGGTGGTATTTTTACCTTGTTTTGTATCCACTGTCTGCGTGAAAAATATTCTAGTTTTATTAGAATATTCCTACTATAAAAAACAACGATTAGTCACTACCCCCGCATGTGATATGGGGTAGTTTGGATCACTTATCAGCGATCTGAGGAACCTATGGTTTACTCTTATACCGAGAAAAAGCGTATCCGTAAGGATTTTGGTAAGCGTCCACAAGTGTTGGATGCACCATACTTGCTATCGATCCAGCTTGATTCTTTCCAAAAATTTATCGAGCAGGATCCAGAAGGGCATTACGGTCTAGAAGCTGCCTTTCGCTCTGTTTTTCCAATCCAGAGCTATAATGGCAATTCCGAGCTGCAATACGTTAGCTATCGTCTCGGTGAGCCGGTCTTCGATGTCAAAGAATGTCAAATTCGTGGCGTAACTTATTCTGCTCCACTACGCGTGAAGCTACGTCTGGTCATGTATGACCGTGATGCGCCGGCTGGCACCGTAAAAGACATTAAAGAACAAGAAGTTTACATGGGCGAAATTCCGCTCATGACAGATAACGGTACATTCGTTATTAACGGTACCGAGAGGGTTATCGTATCTCAGCTGCACCGTAGTCCTGGTGTATTCTTTGACAGCGATAAGGGTAAAACCCACTCCTCAGGTAAAGTGTTATATAACGCTCGTGTTATCCCTTACCGTGGTTCATGGTTGGATTTCGAGTTCGATCCTAAGGATAATCTTTTCGTACGTATCGACCGTCGTCGTAAATTACCTGCGTCTATTATCCTTCGCGCACTTAACTACACAACTGAACAGATCCTTGACATGTTCTTCGAGAAAATTAATTTCGAAGTACGTGGTAAGTCTCTAGTTATGGAGTTAGTACCTGAGCGTTTACGTGGCGAAACTGCAAGCTTTGATATTGAAGCGAACGGTACAGTTTACGTAGAGCAAGGTCGTCGTATCACTGCTCGTCATATTCGTCAATTGGCGAAAGATGGCATTGATAGTATCGAAGTACCTGTTGAATATATCGTTGGTAAAATCGCAGCACGCGATTACATCAATGAAGAAACTGGCGAACTGATTGTTACGGCTAACCAAGAATTAAGCTTGGAAGCATTAGCACTTCTATCTCAGGCTGGCCATAAAGCTATTGAAGTTCTATTTACGAACGATTTAGACAATGGTCCGTACATGTCAGACACACTACGTGTGGATAACAGTACTGATCGTTTGAGTGCATTGGTAGAAATCTACCGCATGATGCGCCCTGGCGAGCCACCAACACGCGAAGCAGCTGATCAATTATTTGAAAGCTTGTTCTTCTCAGAAGATCGTTACGATCTTTCTGCTGTTGGTCGTATGAAGTTTAACAGCTCTCTACTTCGTGATGAAATCACTGGTTCTGGTATTCTAGACCATGATGACATCATTGATGTTATGCGTAAGCTGATCGATATTCGTAACGGCAAAGGCGTGGTTGATGATATCGATCACCTTGGTAACCGTCGTATTCGTTCTGTTGGCGAAATGGCTGAAAACCAATTCCGTGTAGGTTTAGTTCGGGTTGAGCGTGCTGTTAAAGAACGTCTAAGTTTAGGCGATCTTGATGCAATCATGCCGCAAGATCTAATCAATGCGAAGCCAATTTCTGCGGCAGTGAAAGAGTTCTTTGGCTCTTCTCAGTTGTCACAGTTTATGGACCAGAACAACCCACTGTCAGAAGTTACTCACAAACGTCGTATCTCGGCGCTTGGTCCAGGTGGTCTGACTCGTGAACGTGCTGGCTTTGAAGTTCGAGACGTACACGCGACGCACTACGGTCGCCTATGTCCTATCGAAACTCCAGAAGGTCCAAACATCGGTCTAATCAACTCGCTAGCTGTATTTGCGCGTTGTAACTCTTACGGTTTCTTGGAAACACCTTACCGTAAAGTTGTTGATGGACAAGTAACAGATCAAATTGAATACCTATCAGCGATTGAAGAAGGTCTATACGTTATTGCACAGGCAAACGCCGCGCTTAACGAAGATGGTTCTTTTGCTGACGAATTGATCACTGCACGTCAAAGTGGCGATTCAGGTTTGCACCCACGCGACCATGTTCAGTACATGGACGTTGCAACAAACCAGATCGTATCTGTGGCGGCATCGCTTATTCCGTTCCTAGAACACGATGATGCTAACCGTGCCCTTATGGGTGCGAACATGCAACGTCAGGCAGTTCCTACTATTCGCTCTGATAAGCCTTTAGTTGGTACTGGTATTGAACGTCAAATCGGTGTTGATTCAGGTGTTACGGCTGTCGCTAAACGTGGCGGTCAGGTTCAGTCTGTAGATGCTTCTCGTATCGTTATCAAAGTTAACGAAGACGAATTGATTCCTGGTGAAGCCGGTATCGATATCTACAACTTAACTAAGTACACTCGTTCTAACCAGAACACATGTATTAACCAGCGTCCAACCGTACTACCTGGCGAGCCAGTAGCACGTGGTGATGTGCTTGCTGATGGTCCTTCAACAGACCTTGGTGAGCTAGCGCTTGGTCAAAACATGCGTATCGCGTTCATGCCTTGGAACGGTTACAACTTCGAAGACTCCATCTTAGTTTCTGAGCGTGTAGTTCAGGAAGATCGTTTCACTACTATCCACATTCAAGAGCTTTCTTGTGTGGCGCGTGATACGAAGCTAGGTTCTGAAGAAATCACTGCAGATATCCCTAACGTGGGTGAAGCAGCGCTTTCTAAGTTGGACGAATCAGGTATCGTTTACATCGGTGCAGAAGTGAAGGGTGGCGACATCCTAGTTGGTAAAGTGACACCTAAGGGTGAAACACAACTAACACCTGAAGAGAAGCTTCTACGAGCTATCTTTGGTGAAAAAGCTTCTGACGTTAAAGATTCATCTCTACGTGTTCCTGGTAGTGTTACTGGTACGATCATTGACGTACAAGTATTTACTCGTGATGGCGTTGAGAAAGACAAGCGTGCTCTTGAAATTGAAGAGATGCAGCTGAAAGAAGCGAAGAAAGATATCACAGAAGAATTCCAGATCCTTGAGGGTGGTCTTCTTGCTCGTGTTCGTACGCTTCTACTATCTGCAGGTTACGGCGAAGAGAAAATCTCTACAATGAACCGCGATACGTTGTTTGCACAAACGCTTGACGACGAATCTTTACAAAACCAATTGGAACAGCTTGCAGAACAGTATGATGAACTGAAAGCTGAGTTCGATAAGAAGTTTGAAACTAAACGTCGTAAAATCACTCAGGGTGATGACTTAGCACCTGGCGTACTTAAGATTGTTAAAGTATACCTAGCTGTTCGTCGTCGCATTCAACCTGGTGATAAGATGGCAGGTCGTCACGGTAACAAGGGTGTAATCTCTAAGATCAACCCTGTTGAAGACATGCCATACGATGAAAAAGGTCAGACTGTTGATATCGTTCTGAACCCATTGGGTGTACCGTCTCGTATGAACATCGGTCAGATCCTTGAGACTCACTTAGGTCTTGCGGCGAAAGGTATCGGTGACAAACTTAACGATATGCTGAAAGAACAGCAGGAGTTACATAAGTTCCGTAACTTCCTACAACGTGTTTACAATCTTGGTGATACTCGCCAGAAGGTTGACATTGCTGAACTATCAGACGAAGAAGTACGTACACTTGTACAAAACCTTCGTAAAGGTCTACCTATTGCAACGCCTGTATTTGATGGTTGTCCAGAATCATCTATCAAAGAGTTGTTGCAACTTGGTGATCTACCAACGTCTGGTCAGCTGAAGTTGTTTGATGGCCGTACTGGTGACCCGTTTGAGCGTCCTGTAACTGTTGGTTACATGTACATGCTTAAACTGAACCACTTGGTTGATGACAAGATGCACGCCCGTTCTACCGGTTCTTACAGCCTTGTTACTCAGCAGCCGCTGGGTGGTAAAGCTCAGTTCGGTGGTCAGCGTTTCGGTGAGATGGAAGTATGGGCGCTTGAAGCATATGGCGCAGCGTACACCCTTCAAGAAATGCTAACCGTTAAGTCAGATGACGTTAACGGCCGTACGAAGATGTATAAAAACATCGTTGACGGTGATCATCGTATGGAACCTGGTATGCCGGAATCATTCAACGTATTGTTGAAAGAAATCCGCTCGTTGGGTATCAACATCGAGCTGGAAGACAAATAAATTTAGGTTAGTCACCTATACTTATTAGTTACTCCGGTATAAATATGAAGGCGCCAGTAGTCCTGGCGCCTTTATGGGTCAACTCCTCACAGGAGCCGAATGTGAAAGACTTACTTAAGTTTCTGAAAGCACAACATAAGACCGAAGAATTTGATGCTATCAAAATCGGTCTAGCTTCACCTGACATGATCCGTTCATGGTCTTTTGGTGAAGTTAAAAAGCCAGAAACAATCAACTATCGTACCTTCAAGCCTGAGCGTGACGGTCTTTTCTGTGCACGTATCTTTGGCCCGGTAAAAGACTACGAGTGTCTTTGTGGTAAATACAAGCGCTTGAAGCACCGTGGTGTGATCTGTGAAAAATGTGGTGTTGAAGTTACTCAGACTAAAGTACGCCGTGAGCGTATGGGTCACATTGAGCTTGCTTCACCTGTTGCCCACATCTGGTTCTTAAAGTCACTGCCATCTCGTATTGGTCTGTTAATGGACATGCCTCTACGTGATATCGAACGTGTACTTTATTTTGAATCATACGTAGTTATCGAACCTGGTATGACCAACCTTGAGCGTAGCCAACTGCTTTCTGAAGAGCAGTACTTGGATGCACTTGAAGAGTGGGGCGACGAGTTCGACGCGAAGATGGGCGCAGAAGCGGTTAAAGCACTTTTAGGCAATATGGACCTAAATGCTGAAATCGAAAATATGCGTGAAGAGCTAGAAGAAACTAACTCTGAAACTAAGCGTAAGAAATTAACCAAGCGTCTTAAGCTTGTAGAAGCATTCCTACAGTCTGGAAACAACCCTGAGTGGATGATCCTGTCTGTACTGCCAGTATTACCGCCGGATCTTCGTCCGTTGGTACCACTAGACGGCGGCCGTTTCGCGACTTCAGATCTTAACGATCTTTACCGTCGTGTAATTAACCGTAATAACCGTCTGAAGCGTCTACTTGACCTGGCTGCTCCTGATATCATCGTACGTAACGAAAAGCGTATGTTGCAGGAATCTGTTGATGCATTGCTAGATAACGGTCGTCGTGGCCGCGCTATTACAGGCTCTAACAAGCGTCCTCTGAAATCTTTGGCTGACATGATCAAAGGTAAGCAGGGTCGTTTCCGTCAGAACTTGCTAGGTAAGCGTGTTGACTACTCTGGTCGTTCTGTTATCACCGTAGGTCCATACTTACGTTTGCATCAGTGTGGTCTTCCTAAGAAGATGGCACTTGAGCTATTTAAGCCATTCATCTACGGCAAGCTAGAAGCTCGTGGTCTTGCGACTACTATCAAAGCTGCTAAGAAGATGGTTGAGCGCGAAGAAGCGATTGTTTGGGATATCCTAGACGAAGTTATTCGTGAACATCCAGTAATGCTAAACCGTGCACCTACATTGCACCGTCTTGGTATTCAGGCGTTTGAACCAATCCTTATCGAAGGTAAAGCGATTCAGCTTCACCCACTAGTGTGTGCGGCATACAACGCCGACTTCGATGGTGACCAGATGGCGGTTCACTTGCCATTGACTCTTGAAGCGCAGCTTGAAGCTCGTGCTCTAATGATGTCAACTAACAACATCCTTTCACCTGCATCAGGTGATCCGATCATCGTACCTTCTCAGGACGTTGTATTGGGTCTTTACTACATGACGCGTGAGAAAATCAACGCGAAGGGTGAAGGCATGTTCCTTGCTGGACCAGCGGAAGCTGAGAAAGCATACCTTACTAAGACGGCAGAGCTTCACGCTCGCGTTAAAGTACGTATCACAGAATTTGTGAAAGACGAGCAGGGTAACTTTGCCGAGAAGACTGGCTTAGTTGATACTACTGTTGGTCGTGCAATGCTATGGCCTATCGTTCCTAAAGGTCTGCCATTTAGCCTTGTAAACACTGAAGCACTTGGTAAGAAGCAGATTTCTAAGCTTCTTAACACTTGTTACCGTAAGTTGGGCATGAAAGATACTGTTATCTTTGCTGACCAAATTATGTACACAGGTTTTGCTTACGCGGCACTTTCTGGTGTATCTGTTGGTATCGACGATATGGTTGTACCTGCGGCTAAGTACACTAAGATCGCTGAAGCTGAAGCAGAAGTTGCTGAAATTCAAGAGCAGTTCCAGTCAGGTCTTGTGACTGCTGGTGAACGTTACAACAAAGTTATCGATATCTGGGCTACAGCCAACGAACAAGTTGCTAAAGCGATGATGGATAACCTGTCTTTTGAAACTGTCATGAATCGTGACGGCGAAGAAGAACAGCAAAAATCGTTCAACAGTGTATACATGATGGCCGATTCTGGTGCGCGTGGTTCTGCTGCACAGATTCGTCAGTTGGCGGGTATGCGTGGTCTGATGGCTAAGCCGGATGGCTCAATCATCGAAACGCCGATCACTGCGAACTTCCGTGAAGGTCTAAACGTACTCCAGTACTTTATCTCTACACACGGTGCTCGTAAGGGTCTTGCGGATACCGCACTTAAGACAGCGAACTCAGGTTACCTAACGCGTCGTCTAGTAGACGTTGCGCAAGACGTGGTAATCACAGCAGATGACTGTGGTACTCACGCTGGTATCACCATGATGCCTCTTATCGAGGGTGGTGATGTTAAGGAACAACTTGGTGATCGTGTTCTTGGTCGTGTTGTTGCTGAAGATGTCTTTATTCCTGGTACAGAAGAAGTTCTAGCACCACGTAATACACTTCTTGATGAGAAGTGGTGTGAGATCCTAGAAGCGAACTCTGTTGACCAAGTTAAAGTACGTTCTGTTGTAACGTGTGAAAATGACTTCGGTTGTTGTAAGTTCTGTTACGGTCGTGACCTTGCTCGTGGTCACCTGATCAACTCAGGTGAAGCAGTAGGTGTTGTTGCAGCGCAGTCTATCGGTGAACCTGGTACACAGCTAACAATGCGTACGTTCCACATCGGTGGTGCAGCATCAGCAGCAGCTGCAGATAATAAGATCGTAGTGAAAACTACTGGTTCTATGAAACTGCACAATGCGAAGTTCGTAACTAACAATGCTGGTAAGCTTGTAATTACTTCTCGTGCATCTGAGCTAAGCATCATTGATAAGCTTGGTCGTACGAAAGAGAACTACAAACTGTCTTACGGTACGTTGCTAACTAAAGGTGATGGCGCCGAGGTTGTTGCTGGTGAAACAGTAGCAAACTGGGAAGCTCACACCATGCCAATCATCACTGAAGTGGCTGGTCGTATCCAGTTCGTTGATATGATCGATGGCGTTACAGTTTCTCGTCAAACAGATGATCTAACAGGTCTATCTTCAAGCGAAGTAACTGATCCAGCAGCACGCCCAGCAGCAGGTAAAGATATGCGTCCAGCTATCAAACTTGTTGATATGGATGGTAACGATGTAATGATCCCTGGTACTGAAATGCCAGCTCAATACTTCCTACCTGGTAAGGCGATTGTTCAGCTTGACGACGGCGCTATGGTTGGTATCGGTGATACGCTTGCACGTATTCCGCAAAAATCTGGCGGTAACAAGGATATCACGGGTGGTCTACCACGCGTTGCTGACTTGTTTGAAGCACGTAAACCAAAAGAGCCAGCTATCTTGGCTGAAATTACCGGTGCAATTTCATTCGGTAAAGAGACCAAAGGTAAGCGTCGTTTGATCATCACTCCAACAGATGGTCAGCCGTACGAAGAGATGATTCTGAAGCATCGCCAACTTAACGTTTTCGAAGGTGAAAAAGTTGAGAAGGGTGACGTAATTGCTGATGGTCCTGAAACTCCGCACGATATTCTACGTCTACGTGGTGTTCACGCAGTAGCAGAATACATCGTTAACGAAGTACAGGAAGTTTACCGTCTACAAGGCGTTAAGATTAATGATAAGCACATTGAGACTATCATTCGTCAAATGCTACGTAAGGTAACTATCACTGTTGCTGGTGACTCTGACTTCCTAGAAGGCGAGCAAGTTGAATTCTCTCGCGTAACGATTGCTAACCGTCAGCTTGAAGCTGAAGGTAAGACATTAGTAAGCTTCACTCGTGACTTACTAGGTATTACTAAAGCATCGCTTGCGACTGAGTCATTCATCTCAGCAGCATCGTTCCAGGAAACAACGCGCGTTCTAACAGAAGCAGCTGTTTCTGGTAAGCGTGATGAGCTTCGTGGTCTGAAAGAAAACGTAATCGTGGGTCGTTTGATCCCTGCGGGTACTGGTTTCTCTTACCACCTACGTCGCCAGAACCAACGTAATGTTGAGCTGGAGCCAGTAGCACCACAAGTTGATGCAGAGCAAGCCTCTCAAGACTTAGCGGCACTATTGAATGCAGGTCTTAACGACGAGAATTAATTCTTATCGTGACTGATTCTAAAAGGCATCCTTCGGGGTGCCTTTTTTATTGGCTGCTATTTGGGATTTGAGAATAATTATAAGGTTCGAGGTGTGCAGAAATAGGTGGCAGCAAGGTTACTGCCACAATAATTAATGAGTGATATTGCTATTGATGCTGGTGGTTAAGCACCAGGAGGACAAGCAAGGCTATCACTGATTAATTCAATCAACTTATCTTCTAGCGCAAAGCGTGATTCCATTAATTCACCAATCTGTGATAAATCATTATCAAGGGTATCTAATGGGTCGTTATCATTAATAGCACCATAGCGATCATTAAAATTTAATAAAGGCTCGGTGGTTAGGGTGATTTTCACATAGAGGGCAGACATTTCTTCTGTGGGTGAAAAGCCTGTTTGATGCCAGCGTGCCATTACGTTATCGTAAATCTTGAAGTGACCGGCTGAAATATAATCAACAAGATCTTCACTAAATAAACATAGCTTGGACGCGGTAGGTAAATGACGATTATCATCATTGGGAGTGATACCGATTAGCTTACAGTAATCGATCAGCAGTTGTTGGCGCATCATTAGCCATTGATCAATAACATCGTTATGGCCGCCCCATTCTTTTTTAACTTGTTCAAATTTACTTAGCATGAGCACATCCTCATGATCTATCAGCATCTTAATTGGATGCTTGTGCGATCCGGCTCTTGATATAAGAGATATGGTTTCGGATAAATATTCCGTTTCAAGTTTAGATTGCCAGTAAATTTACGTCGCTGCAAGGATGAAAGTAATAAAAATGTTAAAAAATGAGAAATTGGCCTATTGGTGTGTGACTAGAAATGACAAGTTGTTGTTACAAAACGGGGAGTTGCCTTTATGTTTAAGTGAGCAACTTATTTGTAATACAACAACTAAACGAATTATTGGCTATTTTAATTCTATTCCTGTGTATTGGTTAGTTGATGAAAATGGCTTTAATGAGGCTGATTTTTTTAATCTAAGAGCATTATTAGGGGGTGATAACGCGTTGTTTGCGTTGGCTGGTAGATCTATTCAATTAGCTTATATGATCCAAACTCAACGCTTTTGTTGTCATTGTGGTCATCCGCTGCAATTAGATACTAAAGTGCTAGCGATGCATTGCTCTGGCTGTGAGAGTCTTCATTATCCGCGAGTATCGCCTTGTATCATTGTTGCTGTGCGAAAAGGTAACCACTTATTATTAGCTCAACATCCGCGTCATAAAACCGGTATGTATACCGTGATTGCCGGCTTTATTGAACCGGGTGAAACGGCAGAGCAATGTGTGGCTCGTGAAGTATTAGAAGAAACTGGAATTGCGGTAAAAAATATTCGGTATTTTGATAGTCAGCCATGGGCATTTCCATCTAATTTAATGCTAGGATTTATTGCAGATTATGCGGCTGGTGAGATTAAACCTGATTATGAAGAATTAACCGATGCAATGTGGGCCACCGCTGATAAATTACCAGAGATTGCACCGTTAGGAACTATTGCACGACGACTTATCGATACTACTTTGTTGATTAATGATGGAAATGATCAGCATTGATCAACGGTCAGTAAATAATTGCACTCGGTTGTTAAGATTAATGAGTGTTACAATATGACCCAGAATTAACCCATGGAGTCTCAAATGAGCGAATTAAAAAATGACCGCTATCTACGTGCATTGCTAAAGCAGCCCGTAGATTGCACACCTGTATGGATGATGCGTCAGGCTGGCCGTTACCTACCTGAGTATCGTGCAACACGTGGTGTTGCTGGTGACTTCATGTCGCTATGTAAAAATGCTGAATTAGCCAGTGAAGTTACGCTTCAGCCTTTGAAACGTTTTCCATTGGATGCTGCCATTTTATTTTCTGATATTTTGACCATTCCTGATGCGATGGGATTAGGGCTTTATTTTGAAGCTGGTGAAGGTCCTAAATTTAGTCATCCGATTACCTGTAAAGCCGATGTAGAACGCATTGGTGTGCCAGATCCTGAAGGTGAATTACAATATGTGATGAATGCGGTACGTCAAATTCGTCACGATCTACAAGGTGAAGTACCATTAATTGGTTTCTCTGGTAGTCCATGGACGCTGGCAACGTATATGGTTGAAGGTGGTAGCTCTAAGGCTTTCACTAAGATCAAGAAAATGATGTATGCCGAGCCTCAAACTCTTCATCTATTGCTTGATAAATTAGCCGATAGCGTAATTGAGTATTTAAATGCTCAAATCAAAGCGGGTGCGCAGGCGATAATGGTATTTGACACATGGGGCGGTGTGTTAACCCCTCGTGATTACAATGAGTTCTCATTACGTTACATGCATAAAATTGTTGATGGCTTAATTCGTGAGAATGATGGTCGTCGTGTGCCTGTGACGCTGTTTACTAAAAATGGTGGCATGTGGCTTGAGCAAATTGCAGCAACGGGTTGTGATGCGATTGGTTTAGATTGGACAATTGATATTCGCGATGCAAAACGTCGTGTGGGCGATAAAGTTGCTCTTCAGGGTAATATGGATCCATCGGTTCTTTATGCTCAGCCTGAACGTATTCGCCAAGAAGTCGCGACTATCTTAGAAGGTTTTGGTGATACGGGTACTGGTCATGTATTTAATTTAGGCCATGGTATTCATCTTGACGTGCCGCCTGAAAATGCTGGTGTATTTGTTGATGCTGTACATGAATTATCAAAGCCATACCATAAATAACCCATGTTTTAGAAATACACTTTAAACAGTGTATTGCAAACTCAAGGTTGATAAAGAACCACACCATTGCGGTGTGGTTTTTTTTATCATTATTTTCTGGATGCTAAAAAGACAGACGAAGCAAGCATGATCTTACTAGGATCGTTATTGTTATCAAGATGTATCTTAATGACAAGGTTAATAGTTAGTGGTCTAATCTATTAATAACCTCTTTTAAAATCAATAAGATAGTTAAGTTTTTGCTGTTGTTGAAAACGTAAGTAGTTAGCTTTAAATATCGTAAATACTTGTTCTGGGAAGCTTTCTGCTGCGATGTGTGGCGTAATGGTGATCTTTGGATGGTGCCAGAAGGGATGATCTGGCGTGGGAGGTTCTATTTTAAATACATCAATAAAAGCATGAGCGATATGTTGTTGCTCCAATGCCATTAGTAGCCCTTGTTCATTAACAGCGTTACCACGACCAACATTGAAAAATAGCATATTTTTGCAATGGCTAAAGTTATCTTGATCAAAAAGATCATTAGTGTCAGTGGTCGCAGGCAAGGTGGAAATCACATAATCAGCTTGAGTCAGGGCGGTATTTAAGGCTGTGATGGCATAAGTTTGCTGAAAATCAGTACTGACGGTGATACCACTGCGATTAACACCAATGATATGGCAGCCAAATACGGCTCCAACCTTTGCTAAGTGCTGCCCGATGGTGCCGGTACCGATAATGACCATGGTTTTACCCACCATGGATTGGTAAGGATGTGATTGCCAATGTGATAGCTGTTGTTGTGCCTTATAGCGAGGAAAATGACGTTGGTGGTTGATAATATGACCTACAATATATTCGGCGATCAGAGGGCCAAAGATACCGCGAATATTAGTGAGTTGATAATTTTGTCTGATCTCAGGGCTAATGAGCGTATCAATACCTGCATAAGTGGATTGTAGCCATTGTAAATGTGGATATTTTGCTAAATGAGGCGCAATTAAAGGAGGATCAGCAAGTAACACTGTTGCTTGTTGCGGATCTTCCGTTATTTCCAGCTGTGGTAGCTGTGCGTTAGTCAGTAATTGTACATAACGTTGCTGTTGGCGAGAGACGATCTTAACTTTGATCATGCTTTTCCTTTTGTAGCCTTCGTTTATCAAGTAAACTTCAACCTAAATCACTACTGTAGATTATCCCATGCTTAAGAATCCAATCCAGTTACGTTTAGAAAAATTAGAACCTTGGCAACATCTTACTTTTATGGTGTCGTTATGTGAGCGTATGTATCCGAACTACGCTTTTTTCTGTGCTGAAACACAGTTTACAGATGGTCAACGTTACCGAGTGATCTTAGATAGCGTGTGGGAGATCCTCACGGTTAAAAATGCCAAAATTAACTTTGAAAGTCAGCTTGAAAAGTTAGAAGACATGGTACCAAGTGAAAATGATTACGATCTATATGCTGTGCGTCCTGCGATTGATGCTTGTGTTGCCTTAGCTGATCTTCTACATGCAATGTTGGATCGTGATTTGATGTTGGAAACGGTCGTTAAGTTAAGTGCTTTATCTGCCGAAACCGTGGCAGATTTAGAGTTTGCACAAACCGGTATTGAAATTACTAACGATAATCAAAAACAAAATGAAGCAGTATGCGCTGAGTGGGATACTCAGTGGGAAATTTTCCGCGCGCTAAAAGAAGCAGAGCGTCGTGATATTGACTTGATAAAAGATTTACGTGCTGAATTACGTGATGAGCCAATCAGTAATATCGGTATTGAATGTAACTAGTTGTTAGTTATTAATTCAATAAAAAAAGAAGCCGATGGCTTCTTTTTTTTTATCTGATGTTATTTATTGCATAATTTGAGCTGATTATTCTTTGAACTGTAATGAATAAAACAGTGCGTTATGAATGAACTAAATAGCCGTTATTTAATGTTAATAAAATGTTTAATTCGTATCAGTTGTTTATGCTGATTTGAAACTTTAAAAGCAGTGAATATGACTGCTTGGAGAGTAAAGTTTACGCCATTCCACTTATTTTGTTTTGGCTCTTGTAATTGTAACCCATTGGCGTTTATAACAGGACTATTGCGTAGCACTGCCGTTACGCCATTCGTGGTCTGTTCGTTAGATGGAGGCAAATATGAAATATTCTACTGTAAACGTTGTTGTATCTTGCTTCGGTCCTACTGTTGTTGCTAATCACAAATCAATGATGATTTCGCTCCTCCTGCTCTCTTTGAATCTTATTCAAGGCTGACAGGCCATACTTATTTTTCTGTCAGCTTGTGAGCAAGCTAGCAGGATAAACCACTCTACATCCCGTCTCGTTTTCTCCAAGCTGCAAAGTAATAACCAAGGAATACTATGTTAAGTGCCCGTAATATCGCCGCCTTAGGCTTCATGACATTTGCCATGTACTTAGGTGCAGGTAATTTAATTTTTCCGCCCTATTTAGGTTACCAAGCTGGAGATAATTTTCTTAATGGTATGGTGGGCTTTTTATTAACAGGAGTTGGCTTACCTGCAATAGCGCTAGTGATTGTGGCTTGGGTACGTGGATCGGATAATTTAACTGCCGCATTACCTAAACCATTAGCGACAGGTTTTTGGGTGATGTTATTTATTGTTATTGGCCCTGCTTTTATTATTCCTCGTACAATTACCGTTGCTTACCAATTTAGTTTAGCGCCGTTTATTGGTGATAGTGGGTTAATCCCTTTTTCTGCGGTGTTCTGTTTAGTGGCGATTTTATTTTCACTATATCCTGCGAAGTTGGTTGATACGCTAGGAAAATGGCTGACACCGGCGTTATTAACGATCTTAACGATTATGGCTGTTGTCGCACTGTTATATCCATCCGGTCAGGTTGAAATTGCATCAGGTCCTTATGCTACGGGTGCAATGGCTGAAGGTATGACTCAAGGTTACATGACTATGGATGCATTGGGCTCGATTGGCTTTGGATGGGTCATTTTCAGAGCAATAGAAAGTATGGGGGTTAAATGCCCGAAAGCAATTGCTAAATATACGTTTATCGCTGCTCTAATGTATGCCACTGCAATGGCGTTAGTGTATTTATCATTGGCATATATTGGTGTCACTAGTGCTAATTTAGGTACTGGTTTTGCAAACGGTGGTGAAATTCTTACTGCCTTTACTAATGCTCATTTTGGTGCTTTTGGAACGATTATTTTAGGTTCAGTGTTAGTGTTGGCCTGCTTAACAACCGCAATAGGCGTAACCACTGCGGGGAGTGAATTTTACAGCCGTAGTTTTAGTCGTGTGACTTACCCTAAAAGTGTATGGGTAATTATGGTGCTATCGGGTTTGATTGCGAATGTTGGCTTAGCGCAGTTATTAGAGGTGACATTGCCTGTTGTTGTCGCATTGCATCCCATTGCGATTGCGTTGTTATTGATTGCGCCGTTACGTCATCAATTATCTCAAGCTGCAGTATTAACGGTTGTGGCTACGGCGACATTATTTGGCTGTGTTGATGCGGCTCATATTCTGGGTGTCATGCCAACAGCTATTGATAACGCTTTAAATGCACATTTACCGTTATATCATTATTATGCGGGTTGGGTTTTACCGACTGTCTTGGTGTTAATGTTGGGGTGGGTTGTTAGTCGTATGAGTGGCTATAATTATTGTGTGGAAAGCCATTGATCAATCATGATTATCCGTTGCGATTATCATAAATAATACTCATAAAAAAAGGGACCGTAATGGTCCCTTTCTTATGACTAGCATTGATGATGTTGATTAAATATCATCATCATTATTTTCAATCATCTTATGTTTTTTCTTCCACTTATCCCAACGTTGATAAGCTAATTGCTGCATGTCAGTATTTTTATCTGCTTCATCAACAATTTCTTCGCCAACCAAACTTTCAAAAATATCTTCCAGTGTCACTAAGCCTTGTACGGTACCGTACTCATCAACAATCAGAATTAACTGTGAACGTTCTTGCATTAAGCGTTCAAATGCTTTCGGTACGCTAACGTTGTTCATGATCACCGGCAGTGGACGCATTAGCGTGCCGATTTCTTGACCACCTTTGCCTGCTTGGCTTTCTGCAAACAGTTCTAAGCGGTGCACAAAGCCAACGATATTATCGCTTTGCTCACTAAACACTAATGGGCGAGAGAAGGGACTGCTTTTATATTTTGCTAAAAATTCGTTGATAGTTTGCTCTGCATTTACGCGGAATAATACCGGACGCGGTGTCATAATTTTGGTAACACTCACATCTTTAAATTGCAGTAGGTTAGTGAGAATTTTTGATTCACCAGCACCCAACTCTCCTGATTCATGGGCTAACATTGCCATCGCTGACAATTCATCACGTAGTTTCGGTTGAACGTGCCCATGAGCAAGACGGCGAGTTATTTGTTCTGAAATCCACACTAATGGCATTAATAAGATCACCATCCAGCGTAATAAAATAGCAGACGTTGGGGCTAATTGACGCCAATAGGTTGCACCAATTGTTTTTGGAATGATTTCTGACAGTAATAAAATACCAACGGTTAATGCACCAGAGAAAACACCTAACCATTCACTACCAAAAACAACAGTAGCTTGTGCACCAGCAGTTGCTGCGCCGACGGTATGGGCAACGGTATTTAGGGTTAGAATTGAAGCTAAGGGTCGATCTATATTATCTTTGAGCGCCGCGAGTTTTGCTGCTGCGGGGTGGTTTTGTTGACGTAAAGTGCCGATATATCCCGGCGAAATACTCAATAAAACCGCTTCTAAAACGGAACAAATAAACGACACCCCTATTGCTACAGAGATGTAAATCGTAAGCAGTACCATATCAACCTGTCAATTAATCAGCGAATTTCGGCTATATTAATCGGGGCTGGTGGAAATAAAAACAACTCTTTTTTGAATGTTATTAGTAACATTTTGTGAACCTTAGCTCAGTTTATGGTTAAAGAGTCTCCATTTAGACAGAGAAAAGCCGACAAACCTTTGCCACATAGGCTTCTTTTGAATTAGAGTTGGGCGGTATTAAGCCCAAAACCTTAGAAGGGAAACCTAATGAACAAGACCCAACTGATTGACCTGATCGCAGAAAAAGCAGATTTGTCTAAAGCACAAGCAAAATTAGCATTGGAAGCTACTCTTGAAGGCGTTACTGATGCGCTTAAAGACGGTGACCAGGTTCAACTAATTGGCTTTGGTACATTTAAAGTGAATCATCGTGCAGCACGTACTGGTCGTAACCCACAAACAGGTGCGGAAATTCAAATTGCTGCTGCTAACGTTCCTGCGTTCGTTTCGGGCAAAGCACTTAAAGACGCATTGAAGTAATTTAAAATAACGCCAGAATGCATTCGCTTCTGGCGCTTTTTTATGAATCGTATAACGCTTTCTCTGGTGGTTGCATTTTTACTTACAGGCTGTGCGGCAAGCGACATAGCTGAAAATGCAGTAATTGCGCCTAAAACTGTCACGGTTGCTCAAATGGCAACGGATGGTCCTCATTTTTATTGGTATACCTTCCGTCCTAATCATCCTATAACGCTCAATGAGCGCGTATTCACTCATAACCAAGGGGAATGTCAGGCTAGCTATCGTTGGCGCTCAGGACAGCTGTTTGAGCTCTATCAACAAGGCCAACAACGTATTGATGGCTCTCTAACCCCATTTCAATTGCAGTTACGGTTTGATAGTGATGGCTTAGCGGTATTTCAGCGTTATCAACAAGGGCAAACTATTGTGCCGTTAACCAATGTTGAAATTGCTAAATTGCATCGTCAAGCAGTAGGATTGGCTGCAAAAGTGGAACAACTGAGTCATCATCAGCATTCGTGGGTGCAGGGGCACTGGCAACAGCAGCGATTTATTCCCTGCCAGCAGCAACAAACAGTTGAGGTAATTGCTCAATTTAATGCTGAAAAATTATCAGGCCAAGGATATATGGCGGTTAATGGTCAGCTAAAAGGGCGACGATTGGTGGTTGATAATGTGTTATTGCAGTATCCACATCAGCAATGTCTGGTGGCACCGAATTTATTGGAAAAGTAATACTATTGATAGTTGATAGTTGATAGTTGATAGTGATAAACAAAAAACGCGCCGTGAGCGCGTTTTTTAGCAGAGAAAAGTGATGTTTATTGTTCGCGAGCAACTGCTCGATAGCCAATGTCATCACGGTGGAACATTCCATTCCATGATATTTGCTTGGCTAACGCATAAGCACGTTGTTGTGCTGCAAGAACACTATCGCCCATTGCGGTTGCACATAACACTCGGCCACCATTTGTTACTACATCGCCATGGGTATTATGAATAGTACCGGCATGGAAGATTTTCTCACCGGATTGCTCTTGCTGAGGTAAGCCATTAATAATATCGCCTTTATGGTAATCAGCAGGATAACCACCCGCCGCCAGTACGATCCCAATCGCTGCACGTGGATCCCATTTCGATTCAAGCGTATCAAGTTTGCCAGCAATCGCGGCTAAACACAGATCCACTAAATCGGATTGCATACGTAGCATAATAGGTTGAGTTTCTGGATCACCAAAGCGACAGTTATATTCAATCACTTTGGGCGTGCCATCAGCCATTACCATTAAGCCGGCATAAAGGAAACCTGTATACGGTACACCTTCTGCTGCCATACCTTTGACGGTTGGATAGATCACTTCTTTCATGACGCGATCATGAATGTCTTGTGTAACAACAGGCGCTGGAGAGTAAGCCCCCATGCCGCCAGTATTGGGACCCGTATCGCCGTTACCTACACGTTTATGATCTTGGCTGGTGGCCATTGGTAATACATGCTTACCATCGACCATAACGATAAAACTCGCTTCCTCACCCTCTAAAAATTCTTCAATAACCACTCGATGCCCAGCTTCACCAAAGGCACTGCCAGCAAGCATATCGCGGACGGCATCTTCGGCTTCTTGTGCTGTCATTGCAACAATCACGCCTTTACCTGCGGCTAAGCCATCCGCTTTAACCACAATTGGTGCGCCTTTTTGCTTTAAGTAAGCAAGAGCGGGTTCGATTTCAGTAAAATTTTGGTACTCAGCGGTTGGAATATTGTGGCGCGCTAAAAAATCTTTGGTAAAAGCTTTAGAGCCTTCAAGTTGCGCAGCGGCTTGAGTGGGACCAAAAATAGCTAATCCAGCAGCACGAAAAGCATCAACAACACCAATCACTAGCGGAACTTCAGGACCAACAATGGTCAGTTCGATGTGATTGTTCTGTGCAAATTCAACTAACTCCGTAATATTCTCAACGTTAATATCGATATTTTCTAATTTTGGTTCAAGTGCGGTGCCAGCATTACCGGGAGCAATGAAGATTTTTTCTACGGTTGGGTTTTGTGCTACTTTCCAGCCCAGAGCGTGTTCACGGCCGCCATTACCAATAATTAGTACTTTCATCATTTTCCCTTTGAGCGCTGCGCTAAAATTAATATTTTAAACTGTTGTAGCCATTAAAGTGCTACCCATTTCACAACTGTAAATCAATGCAGGCTCTAGATTAAGAGCCTGAATATAGTTTATCTGTTATTTCTCAATTAATGACGGAAATGACGCATACCCGTAAAGAGCATCGCCATACCATGTTCATCGGCAGCCGCAATGACTTCATCGTCACGCATTGAGCCGCCAGGTTGAATAACACAAGTAATGCCAGCTTCTGCAGCGGCATCAATACCATCACGGAAAGGGAAGAATGCATCTGAAGCCATAACGCTACCAGCCACTTCGAGGTTTTCATCAGCGGCTTTAATACCGGCAATTTTGGCAGAATAAACACGGCTCATTTGACCGGCACCGACACCGATAGTCATATTGCCTTTCGCATAAACAATAGCATTTGATTTAACGTATTTCGCCACTTTCCAACAAAATAGCGCATCACGTAATTCGTCAGCTGTTGGTTGGCGTTTTGATACCACAGTGAGATCATCAATCGATACCATACCTTGGTCACGATCTTGAACCAATAAGCCCCCGTTAACACGTTTAACATCAAAACCTGTCGTTTTAGTCGACCATTGGCCACACTCAAGCAGACGTAAGTTCTTCTTGGCAGCGATAATAGCTGTTGCTTGTGGTGAAACTTTAGGTGCAATGATCACTTCAACAAATTGGCGATCAACGATAGCTTGTGCGGTTGCTGCATCAAGTTCACGGTTAAACGCAATAATGCCGCCAAAGGCTGAGGTTGGATCAGTTTTGTAAGCGCGATCGTAGGCTTCAAGCAGATTCTCACCTAGGGCGACACCGCATGGGTTGGCGTGTTTTACAATCACACAAGCGGGAAGGTCAAATTCTTTAACACACTCAAGTGCCGCGTCAGTATCGGCAATGTTGTTGTATGACAGCGCCTTACCTTGTAGTTGCGTTGCTGTAGCAACCGAGGCTTCTTGTGGATGTGCTTCAACATAGAATGCGGCTGCTTGGTGGCTGTTTTCCCCGTAGCGCATGTCTTGTTTTTTCTCGAACTGTTGATTGAAAGTGCGGGGGAACGTTGACGCTTGATCACCTTCTTTATTGTCGCCGTAAGAAGGCACCATAGTACCGAAGTAGTTGGCAATCATACCGTCGTAAGCCGCCGTATGTTCAAAAGCCGAAATAGCAAGATCAAAACGCGTTGCATGGGTTAATGAGCCATCATTGGCGCTCATTTCAGTTAGAACGCGATCATAATCGTTAGCATTAACCACAATCGTTACGTCTTTGTGGTTTTTAGCGGCTGAGCGCACCATAGTCGGTCCGCCGATATCAATATTTTCGACCGCGTCTTCTAAGCTACAGTTTGGATTAGCAACGGTTGCAGCGAATGGGTAGAGGTTAACTACGACCATATCAATAGGGTTAATACCGTGTTGTGCCATCACGTTATCATCAATACCGCGACGACCTAAAACGCCACCATGTACTTTAGGGTGAAGGGTTTTTACGCGGCCATCCATCATTTCTGGAAAACCGGTGTAGTTGGAAACTTCAGTGACTTGAATGTTCTGTTCTGCAAGTAAACGCGCGGTACCACCTGTAGATAAAATTTCTACGCCGCGATTGGCAAGGGCGTGAGCGAATTCAACAATACCTGTTTTGTCTGATACGCTTAGCAGCGCACGGCGAATAGGACGAACGTTTTCCATTGCTACCATCTCTCTAATACACAGTGAATAGGATATTTTCCAACGCCAAGCTTTGTCGGATTAGATTGGCGTTAGGAAATATCCTCGGCTAAAATCGAGCAATGCCAAGAATAAGTAAACGATATGTATCAATATAGAGTCTATTCTACATGAATATTTTTATTGCGCAAACGTTTGCTATTTGAAGGTGATCACTGAAAACTAGCGCTAGGTTAAAGGGTGTTTGAATGTATTTAATTGGGCAACTAGCAAAATTATGTAATGTCAGTAGTGATACTTTACGTTTCTATGAAAAGAATGGGTTGATTGAGCCTGCAGGTCGTAGTGACAGTGGCTATCGCCTCTATAGTGAAGGCGATTTATCTCGCGTTAAATTTATTTTACGGGCGAAAGCTATCGGTTTGAGCTTAGGTGAAATTTGTGAATTACTGGATATTAGGCTAGAGGCAAGTCAACATAGTTGTGCTGAAGTTAAAGCGATCACACAGGCTAAATTAGATGAAGTGGATAGTAAAATTGCAGAACTTCAACGGATCCGTGGTGCATTAAAAAAGATCAATGATGCTTGTTGTGGGCATAGTAATGATGATGCCAGTCACTGCTCTATTCTTGGTGCCTTGAATGACAGTGATGATATGGCCAACCCCGAAGTAAAACCAGAGCCTTGCCATTCTGGACGATATCAATGTAATCATTAACAGTTGGTCGTATTTGGGGCTCTAGTAATCACCTTTTTGATGCGTATTTTTCGTTAGGGGTTCATTTAAAATTGTGATAGTTTCAGGACTTATAAAATTTGCTTTACCTGTTTAGCAATAAGGAAATTCAATGTTAAAAGTGAATGAATATTTTGATGGCCAAGTGAAATCTGTTGGCTTTGAATCTGCAGGTGATCATGCCAGTGTTGGTGTGATGGTTGCAGGTGAATATACTTTTTCAACCGCTGCCCCTGAACGTATGACTGTCGTAAAAGGCGAGCTTACTGTCAAGCTTCCGGGTCATGTCGATTGGGAAACCTATGGTGCTGGTGATGATTTTGAAGTTCCTGGTGACAGTGCATTCCATGTTAAAGTGACCAAAACCACTGCTTATTTGTGTGACTATCTATAAGTTAATTTAAGTCAATTAGTCAGTAAAAAAAGCTTCGTTATGACGAAGCTTTTTTATGCATTGCGTTTAAGCATACTCACTGCGGATAAGTTGTTTTTCATACACCTATTGCCTTTTATGTTAATAAGATTTTTTATCTAAAAATAATAAAATTATTGCTTTAAGCGTTAATCAAAGAGTGAATTAATACTAATTAGCATTAATAAAATTATGCAATTGGTTTGTTTTGTGTTTAGTTTTCGTTATGCTGCTAATTGCGTATTGGTGGTTAAAAGGGAGTTAGACATGAATCAATGTAGCTGTTGTCAGTCATATGATATAGGCCGAGTACATCGTAAATTTTATCAGCGACTATTTATTCGGCGTATTATTCAGTGTCGTCAATGTAATCATGTCCAGAAATGGTTCAAATATGACTTTTTAAATAAAGCGAATATTGGTGAATATAAATAATAGTGCACTGATTAATATATTACTTTATATAATGAAAAAGCCCATTTCATCGTGATGATGAAATGGGCTTTTTTACAATCATTAAACCTAATTGGCTTAGTTCATGCCGTATTTCTTTAGTTTCTTACGTAGCGTACCACGGTTGATACCCATCATGGTTGCAGCGCGTGTTTGGTTACCGCGAGTGTACTGCATGATAGTGTCTAGTAGTGGTTGTTCAACTTCTGCAAGCACAAGCTCGTACAGATCGTCGACTTCCTGACCATTTAATTGAGCAAGGTAGTTTTTAAGGGATGCCTTCACTGAATCACGTAATGGTTTCTGTGTGATTTGGTCTTGTGAAGTTACAGTTGTTACTGTTAACGCTTCGGAAGTCAGATTTTGTTCGAACATAATTCTGTAAGCTCTTCTAGTATTTATGCAACGTTTTCGAAGTAGCCTTGCAGCGCATCGATTTGCTGTTGAGCATCCTCGAGTGCGTTGAAGGTCCGGCGGAAATCACCTGCAGGTGCATGTTCTTTCAAGTACCAAGACACGTGTTTACGTGCAATGCGTAATCCTAGGTAATCACCATAAAATTGGTGAAGTGCCTTAACATGCCCCAACATAATTTCACTGATTTCGTCAATTGACGGTGCAGCGAGGTGTTCACCGGTTGTTAAGTAATGGTGGATTTCTCTAAAAATCCACGGCTTTCCTTGTGCAGGTCGGCCAATCATCAGAGCATCGGCACCCGTATAATCGAGTACAAAGCGTGCTTTCTCCGGGCTATCGATATCACCGTTAGCGATAACTGGGATCGAGATAGCTTGTTTCAC
The DNA here is from genome assembly GCF_024529955.1 of Photobacterium toruni. Classification (NCBI taxonomy): domain Bacteria; kingdom Pseudomonadati; phylum Pseudomonadota; class Gammaproteobacteria; order Vibrionales; family Vibrionaceae; genus Photobacterium; species Photobacterium toruni. The sequence continues at coordinate 2,769,596 of NZ_AP024854.1, read as the reverse complement.
CGCTCTAATGTAGTCATATTCCGCTTCGCCTTTGTACATGCAAGCCTTAGTACGTCCATGAAGGGCGAGAGCTTGTATGCCGCATTGCTCGGCGAGTTTGGCTATGTTGACACAGTTCCTGTTGTCTAGATCCCACCCCGTACGGGTTTTAAGCGTAACGGGTACATCTACTGCGTCCACCACTGTACGAAGAATATCTTCGATTAGATTGGGATACTGCAATAGTGCAGAGCCAGCTAATCGTTTATTTACTTTCTTGGCTGGGCATCCCATGTTGATATCGATGATTTGCGCACCGTTTTCAACACTGAATTGCGCAGCTTCGGCCATCAATTTTGGATCAGCACCTGCTATCTGAACCGAACGAATTCCTGATTCACCTTCATGAACCATGCGATTGAGCGATTTAGACGTTTTCCAGAGATCTGGATTCGATGACATCATTTCGCTAATAGCCATACCTGCGCCGTAGCGAAGGCATAATTCACGAAATGGCCGATCGGTCACACCCGCCATTGGCGCGACTATCAGTTGGTTTTTAAGTTGATATGGACCGATATGCAAAATGTCTGTACCTGACTGTGCCAGTAAGGGCGCGCATTTTACGCATTTTTTACGCTGCTGAAAAGGCCAATAATTGAGCATGATGATTTTGTTTGTCAAAATCGCATGATTTTCAATCAATTGACCCATTAAATTAATTAATAATAATCAACAGCAGCAACCAATTACCGTAAATTTTATGCTTTATGCCCAGAGATACGACACCATTCTTCGCGTGCCATTACTGGATCTAATGTGATTTCATCGCTGTAGTAAGTCGCAACATCTTCAGCTTGGCTTTCAAGCACACCAGAAATTGCGAGGTCGCCACCATTTTTTACCAAGCTCTTAATCACTGGTGATAATTCACGCAATGGACCGGCTAGAATGTTAGCAACTACCACATCAGCTTGAATACCTTGTGGTTGATCTTGTGGCAGATATAGCTCTAGATTAGCGGAAACACCATTGCGTTCAGCGTTATCACGTGAGGCTAAAATAGCTTGTGGATCGATATCAATACCGATAACTTTTGCCGCACCTAATTTAAGGGCAGCAATCGCTAAAATACCTGAACCACAACCAAAATCGATAATCGTTTTACCGACTAAATCTTGACCGTCTAGCCATTCAAGACACAATGATGTGGTTGGGTGAGTGCCTGTACCAAATGCCAAACCTGGGTCTAACAATACATTAACGGCTTCTGGTTCTGGTGCTTCACGCCAGCTTGGACAAATCCATAAACGACGACCAAAACGCATTGGGTGGAAATTATCCATCCACTCTCGTTCCCAGTCTTTATCTTCTAATTGCTCGATTTTATAAGCAAAATCGTCAGCAATCAGTGGGCTGTTTTTTAGCATGTTCAGCACGAAATCCATGTCGGCTTCAGCATCATACAAACCAATTACGTCAGTATCACCCCATAAACGGGTTTCACCTGGCATAGGCTCGAAAACTGGCGTGTCTTGTGCGTCAAGGAAAGTGGCGGATAGAGCACCAGTCTCTTCCATTAGCATGTCGCCAATTGCTTCTGCATTCTCTGCAGTAGCGTTCAGTTTAATTTGAATCCAAGGCATGGTTTATTCGCTTATTTTGTGACTACTTGAACATAGGGGGCGCAGTTTAGCATGAAATTTCACCAATCCCCATCGGCAGATGGTAAACAATCGATAAAAAAAAGAGAGAGCATGATGGCTCTCTCTTCATTATTAATGATTATCTTTGTGTAATTAACTTTAAAAATCAGTTAGCTTGGGCTAGTTTCGGTTTGTTGGGGCGAGCATAGCTACCAATAATAAATGCGATTAAACCAATAATTAATGTCGGTACGATAGCGTGCATTCCTCCCATATCGGGCTTGCCTAATGACAGCGCTAAATAGGTTGTTAATCCAATAACCATTGAGGCAAAGGCGCCTGTTGCCGAGGCTTTTTCCCAATATAACCCTAATACTAACGGCCATAGGAATACCGCTTGTAAACTACCAAACGCTAATAAATTGAGCCAGATAATCATATTGGGTGGATTCATCGCTGCCACAAATACCAACGCTGAAAAAATAGCCGTGACCCATAACGATAACTTCGGCAGCTTGGTTTCAGCCGCCTCACCCTCAGCAATCTTTGGATTAATATAATTAATGTATAAATCTTTAAGTAAGGTTGCTGATGCTTGAATTAATTGCGAATCAATGGTCGACATAATGGCAGCCATTGGTCCGGCTAAAAAGATTCCGGCAACTGCTGGTGGCAATACTGTCACCATTAAGGTTGGCATGATTTGATCTGGGCTGGCGATATTTGGCACGATAGCGCGACCTAATGCTCCCGCTAAGTGCATGCCGAACATTAGTAGTGCTACCATAATCGTGCTGATTACCATACCTTTATGCAGTGAACGACTGTCTTTATAAGACATACAGCGTACTGCGGCATGAGGTAAACCAATAACCCCAAAACAGACCAAAATCCAAAAGCTAAGCATAAAAGGCTGGCTTAAAAAATGATTGGGTCCATAAGGTGAAACTAGAGCGGGATCAATATCGTGTAATTTAGTTACGAGAGCACCGACACTGCCACCGGTATGAACGATCCCGACCAAAAGTGCGATCGTTCCAATGATCATCATGATCCCTTGAATGGTATCTGTCATTACGACCGCTCGAAAGCCGCCAATGGTGGTATAGAGTCCAACCGTAATAGCAAATAGCATCAGTCCGTGAGTATAAGACAACCCCGTGACGGTTTGTAGTAATCGTGCTCCGCCGACAAATTGCACCACCATGGTACCAAAGAAGGCCAGTAGTAGTGATAAAGAGGCGAAGATCACAACCCCTTTATTTTGGTAGCGAGCGTATAAAATATCGTTGAGGGTTAGCGCATTATGGCGCCGAGATTCAATCGCAAATTTTTTACCAAGCACACCTAAGGTTAGCCATGCCGCTGGTAATTGGATCATGGCAAGTAATACCCACCCTAAGCCCATTTTATAAGCAGCACCTGGCCCGCCAATAAAAGTACTGGCACTAGCATAAGTTGCAGCAAGAGTCATTGCTAATACAAAGCCTCCCATGCTACGACCACCTACAAGGTATTCAGTTAAGAAGTTCCCTTTACCTTGAAAACGACGAGTATAGAGTGCTACGCCAAAAACAGCGGCTAAATACAGTACTAAAGGAATGATAAGTTGGCTATTCATGTGGTTTATCGTCTGTTATTTCAAGCGGGATATCGCGGTAAATAAATTTCACCATTAAGGCACACAAAATGGTAAATACAATCGGGCCGACAATGCATGACAGCAAAAACCACAATGGGAAACCAAAATAGAGAGTGGGCATGCTGAGATCATTAATGGCGGGGGCAAACCCATAGGCGGAAACATACCACCAAAGAAAATAAGCTAACGCGAGTCCTATCGCCCAGCGCGCTTCTTTGTGCGCTTGGCGGTAGCGGGCAGAAAGCGTTTTCATGCGGTTTCTCCAGTTATTATTGGTAAAGAACTTACCACTGCTAGAAATGTTCAGTGGTAGCGGTTAAAAAAGGGGGCTATTGTGGCAAAAGATAGGGGTTTATGCCATGTCTAGTCCACTGCATATAATCGGTGTTGTTATATAAATAAAAAAAGGCCACCCTTAGGTAGCCTTTTTAACGTTAAATAACGTTCTTATTGTAAGCCAAGCTTCTTTTCTAGGTAGTGAATATTAGCACCACCTTTTTGGAAGTTTTCATCAGCCATAATTTCTTGCTGAAGTGGAATATTGGTTTTAATACCATCAATGATCATTTCACTTAATGCATTACGCATACGTGAGATTGCCACATCACGGTTTTCACCATAAGCGATCAACTTACCAATCATTGAATCATAGTAAGGTGGTACGGTATAGCCTGTGTAGATATGTGATTCCCAACGGATCCCCATGCCACCTGGTGAGTGGAAACGGGTGATTGTTCCTGGGCAAGGTAGGAAGCGTTCAGGATCTTCAGCATTAATACGGCACTCAACCGCGTGGCCGCGAATTTGAATGTCTTTTTGGCTAAATGATAAAGGTTGACCTGCTGCAATGCGCAATTGTTCTTTAATTAGATCAATACCCGTTATCATTTCTGTCACTGGGTGTTCAACTTGAATACGGGTATTCATTTCAATGAAGTAGAATTCACCGTTTTCATAAAGAAATTCAAACGTACCAGCGCCACGATAATTAATTTCTAGACATGCACGTGTACAACGCTCACCGATGTATTTACGCATTTCTTCGGTAATACCTGGTGCTGGTGCTTCTTCAACCACTTTTTGGTGACGACGTTGCATTGAGCAATCACGCTCACCTAAATGGATTGCACCACCTTGACCATCTGCCAGTACTTGAACTTCGATGTGACGAGGGTTTTCAAGGTATTTTTCCATGTAAACCATGTCATTATTAAAGCATGATTTAGCTTCTGCACGGGTCATCGCAATCGCTTCAGTCAATTCATTTTCAGAACGAACTACACGCATACCACGACCACCGCCGCCGCCAGAGGCTTTAATGATAACAGGGTAACCAATACGCTTGGCGAATGATTTATTTTTCGCTTCATCGTCATCAAGAGGGCCGTCAGAACCTGGAACACAAGGTACCCCGGCTTTTTTCATGGCGTTAATGGCAGAAACTTTATCGCCCATTAGACGAATAGTTTCTGCTTTAGGGCCAACAAAAATAAAGCCTGAACGTTCTACTTGTTCTGCAAAATCAGCATTTTCAGATAGGAAGCCGTAGCCTGGGTGAATGGCTACTGCTCCTGTGATTTCTGCAGCACTGATAATGCGTGGAATATTCAGGTAGCTATCAATACCGCGAGCGGGACCAATACAAACAGACTCATCTGCTAATAATACGTGTTTAAGATCACGGTCTGCCGTTGAGTGAACAGCGACCGTTTTTATGCCTAATTCTTTACATGCGCGAAGAATTCGAAGTGCTATTTCACCTCGGTTCGCAATTACTAATTTGTCTAACATAGCCAGGAGCCTCGATTACTCGATGATTACAAGCGGTTGGTCGAATTCAATTGCATCGCCTTCTTGAGCAAGAATCGCAACGATCTTACCTGCTTTGTCTGCTTGAATTTGGTTCATCATCTTCATTGCTTCTACGATACATAATGTATCGCCAATGTTGACTGATTGACCTACTTCAGCAAAGTTCTTTGCTTCAGGACTTGGAGCACGGTAGAACGTACCGACCATTGGAGAAAGGATTTGATGGCCAAGAGCAACAACAGGTGCTTCAGGTGCTTGGAATGATGCTGGTGCTTCTGCGACTACTGGTGCTGCTTGAGCAGGTGCAACCATAGGGGCAGCAGCATATTGTTGTGGCATCACTGATGCAGGTACATTACGACTGATTCGAACTGACTCTTCACCTTCAGAAATTTCTAGTTCTGCGATACCAGATTCTTCAACCAGTTCAATTAGCTTCTTAATTTTACGAATGTCCATTATTTTTCTCTTTATATATTGTTCAGTTAGCTATCTGCATGCAGGCGATTAACCGCTGCCTGTAGGGCGAATTCATAACCGTCAGGGCCAAGGCCACAAATCACTCCTACGGCTTTATCTGACAGATAAGAGTGATGACGAAAAGGTTCACGTGCGTGAACGTTAGATAAATGTACTTCAATAAACGGAATAGCAACTCCAAGTAAGGCATCACGAATAGCGACACTAGTGTGAGTGAAAGCTGCTGGGTTTATGATGATGAAATCCACGTTAGTGTAAGCTTGGTGAATAGCATCAATTAACTCATGTTCTGCATTTGATTGAATGTGTTCTAATGTCACGCCTAAATCGATGGCTTTGGTTGTTAATTTCTGAACCAGTTGCGTAAGTGTTTGCTGACCATAATGTTCAGGCTCACGCAGACCCAGTAAATTTAGGTTAGGTCCATTAATTAGTAAAATTCGTTTAATGGTCGGCATCTTGCGGTCTCATTACTTGTTTATGAGGGTAAACTCGAACAACTTGTCGCTATCTGCAAGTTGACGTCCATGTGTCCTTTTTTTTACTACCAAACATTAATTGTGAACCAATTATAGAGAATTCAACGCAAATCGCAGCAAAATACTGGTCTAATCACCACTTTTTGCGCGAACATGTGTAAGCCGTTGTGAGAATGTTAGTAGATGCTAATACGTTCATCCTACGTCAATGTAACGTAACTAAGTGCAAGAATTTAGTAATAAAACTGTGTTTTTGTTTATTATTATTACAGGGTGATAATTAAGCCAAAAAAAGATGATTTATAGACTTATATTTGTGGCGCTATTTCAATAAATATAATCAATATTGAATAGGTGAACGCGATATTTTAGTGTTGTGTAGCTTATCCTAAGCTGAATTCATCTTAAATTATCATTAATAACTGTATAAAAAAAGACCACTAGTGCGGTCTTTTGATTTTCGTTGTACAGTTTTTTGCTGTTGAACGGGATTTAGAATAATTGTTGTTTTTCTGCAATCAGTTTATCAACCACGCTTGGGTCAGCGAGGGTTGAGGTATCGCCCAGTGATCCTGTGTCTCCGGTGGCGATTTTGCGTAGGATCCGTCGCATAATTTTACCCGAGCGAGTTTTAGGTAATGAATCAGTCCAATGAAGAAAATCAGGGGTAGCAATCGGTCCTATTTCTTTGCGTACCCAATCTTTAACTTGTTTGTGTAGTTCAGCACTTGGAAATTCACCATCATTAAGAGTGATATAAGCATAGATAGCTTGACCTTTAATTGCGTGTGGCACTCCGACAATAGCCGCTTCTGCTATTTTATCAAAAGCGACTAAAGCTGACTCAATTTCAGCGGTTCCCATTCGGTGACCCGAAATATTTAATACATCATCAACGCGTCCTGTGATCCAGTAGTAGCCATCCTCATCGCGACGGGCGCCATCGCCAGAGAAGTACATGCCGGGAAAGGTTGAAAAGTAGGTTTGTTCAAATCGTTCGTGATCTCCCCATAAGGTGCGCATTTGTCCCGGCCATGAATCGGTTATCACTAAATTACCATCAGTCGTTCCTGTTAAGATATTACCAATATTATCCACTAGCGCTGGTTGTACACCAAAAAAAGGTCGCGTTGCTGAACCCGGCTTGAGAGAGGTAGCGCCGGGAAGGGGAGTAATGAGAATACCGCCAGTTTCTGTTTGCCACCAGGTATCGACGATTGGGCAGCGACCATCACCAATGGTGCGATGATACCATTCCCATGCTTCGGGGTTTATTGGCTCACCGACAGACCCCATGATCCGTAATGATGAACGTTGAGTGCCAATGATAGCTTCGTCACCTTTAGCCATTAATGCGCGTATGGCGGTCGGGGCGGTGTAAAGTATATTAACTTGATGCTTATCCACCACCTCACTCATGCGGCTGGTGGATGGGTAGTTAGGTACACCTTCAAATAGCACCGTGGTGGCTCCATTAGCTAGAGGACCATAAACTAAATAGCTGTGACCTGTGATCCAACCAACATCGGCGGTACACCAGTAGACCTCTCCAGGTTGGTAGTCAAACACATATTTAAAGGTCATGGTGGCGTAAACGAGATAGCCGCCGGTGGTGTGTAACACGCCCTTAGGTTTACCGGTTGAACCGGAGGTATAAAGAATAAATAGCGGATCTTCAGCATTCATTGGTTCTGGTGCGCAGTAGCTAGAAGCGACAGCTGTTGCTTGGTGCCACCACACATCACGTTCACTGTGCCATTCAACATCGCCACCTGTTCGTTGAAATACGACTACTTTTTCAACACTAGTAACAACCGGGTTAGCGAGTGCATCATCAACATTTTGTTTTAGTGGTACCGCCCGACCACCACGGACTCCTTCATCAGCGGTGATCACTACTTTGGCATTAGAATCAATAATTCTGCCAGCAAGGGCTTCAGGGGAAAAACCACCAAATACAATAGTGTGAACAGCGCCAATACGGGTGCAGGCTAACATTGCGATCGCCGCTTCCGCGATCATTGGCATATAAAGACACACGATATCGCCTTTACGAACCCCTTGGCTTTTGAGGGCGTTGGAAAATTGACACACTTGTTGATGAAGATCGTTATAGGTAAGGGTGGCATCATCATTAGGATCGTCGCCCTCCCAAATAATCGCTGCCTGATCGCCACGATCGGCAAGGTGACGATCAATGCAATTAGCGGAGACGTTAAGTTCACCATCTTCAAACCATTTTATGCTGATATGACCACTATCAAATGAGGTGTTTTTTACTTTAGTGTACGGGGTGATCCAATCAACAATTTGACCATGCTGGCGCCAAAAACCTTGTGGATTGATAGTTGATTGTTGGTACATCTCACGATATTGGTCATCGTTGATATGGGCGTTATTTGCTATTGCATTGTTAACTGGATAAATATGAACCTCGCTCATCCTTGATCTCCTTGAGTTCTTCCCTATTGGGGTGTTGATGCCACCGTTGTAAGTGATATTAATGGTTAAAGTGGAGGATTCTGGGAGAGACGACAATTAGACTTTAGGATGAGATCACAGTGTTATTGGGTGAGCTTATGCTGTTGCATGTGGGTTACATTATATTTTGTGCGCTCCTGATGTTATTGGTTGAATAATAGTATTGATATTGAGTGTGATCATCGTCGCATTTAAGTTGTAAATGTTTATTATTTTAAGATCAACATTGCTGAACGATTACAGATTAGCGGTTGCTTTACGGCATAATAGAGCAGTTTTTCATCTATCACTTTTTGAGACCTATTATGTTTAAAAGTAAGCCTTATGGCTGGACATCCCAATATCTATTGGGATTTTTCTTTTCTTATGGGGTCTATTTACCCTTTTGGGCTATTTGGTTTAAACATATAGGGGTTAATGACTCAGATATTGGTTTATTACTTGGTTTGGGCTTTGCGGTGCGTTGTATTGCTAACTTAGTTATTACGCCAAGGATCCATAAGGTTGAGCATCTTATTCCTGCGCTGCGTGGTTTTACATTACTTGGGTTAGTGGCATGTATTATTTATATTGTCTGTGGTGGTAACCTTTGGGCTCTCGCGGCAGTGACGGTATTATTTAATTTATCTGCCGGACCAATCGTACCTATTTCCGATGCAATAACGAATCATTATGCCAAAGATGGCCATTTAGATTATGGACGTACCCGTTTATGGGGTTCAATTGCATTTATTGCAGGGTCTACTGCTGTTGGTGTGTTGGCACAACAGTATGGTGCAGATATTATTCCGTGGGTTGCTTTAGCTGGATTAGGTTTTGCACAAATAATGGCTGCTCGTAACCCGACACTGATGCCCGTTGATACAGATAGCCACCAACAAACACGCCCTGCATTAATGCATATTTTACGCGATAGCTCTGTGATTAAATTAATGTTAATTGCAGCATTATTGCAGGGGAGTCATGCGGCATATTATGGTTTTAGTTCGATTTATTGGCAGAAAATAGGCTTTAATGAATCAGTGATTGGTTACTTATGGAGTTTCAGTGTCGCCGCTGAAGTTGGCATGTTCCTAGTAAGTAAGCGCTTATTTGCTAATTGGTCGATTAATAATATGTTCCGTTTAGCGGCGGTGGGCGTATTAGTGCGCTGGGGCTTAACGGCGACCATTACTGATCAATGGGTAATGTTTGCTGTGCAGTCATTACACAGTGTGACATTTGCTGCGGCTCACCTTGCAGCGATTCGATATATTGGCCGTTCCCCAACCAATCATATGGTAGCACTACAGTCGTTGTATAACGCGATTCCGCTAGGGGCGGTGATGGCAATTTTAACCTCAATTAGCGGTTGGGTTTATGGGGATTGGGGCGCTGATGTGTTCTGGGTTATGGCTATAATGGCGGTACCTGTATTCTTTATTCATTTACCCTTGCCTGATGAGCAACCGCAAACGCTGACACCACAAATGAGTTAATCAGCGAAATACTTTTAACTAGTAAAGCGAAGCGTGTCCATTAATGGGTACGCTTTTTTTATGGTTAAAAATGAGGGCTATGGTTGATGAAAATAGCTTTTAGCATCATTTTTGTGACTGACCTCAATTGAGCCAAGGTCAATATCTCCGTTACAGTGGAATAAAAATCATAAAGGAAGCTAGAGAGAATGGACGCACAAATTACCGTCGGAGAACTTGAATTATTAGCGGCAAGGTTTGTTGGACGTAAACGTATTCAACATGCTTTTACCCAATTTTCACAACAGCACCCCTGTCAGCTTGTTGCAGAACAACAAGCATCACCAGCAATAATTTTACATACAGAACAAGTTCTCGCCTCTGTTTTTGGTGAGCTATCAGCAAAGTTAGTGCTTACATCTGCATTGCAGGGACGTGACATGCAATTAGAGGATGTGGCTACCATCGTGGATGAAGCATCCGAGATATTTGATTTCAGTCGCGGCTTATTGCAAGGCGCTATTGAACATATTAGCCAAGGTATCGCTGTGGTTGATAATCAATTACGGCTGGTGGCATGGAATCAACGTTACCTTGAACTCTTTTCATTTCCGGTTGGACTCATTCAGGTGGGACGTCCAATTGCAGATGTGATTCGGCATAACGCTAACCAAGGTTTATGTGGCAGTGGTGATTCGGAACATCATGTGGCTAAACGGATTTGGCATCTACAACAAAGAACGCCACATACCTCATCTCGAGTTCGTGCTGATGGGCAAGTTATTGAGGTGCAAGGTAACCCAATGCCTAAGGGGGGCTTTGTGATGAGTTTCAGTGATATTACCGCATTTCGCCAAGCTGAAATGGCATTAAAAGAATCAAATGAAACGTTAGAAGCTCGAGTAAAAAAACGGACGCAACAATTAGAGCAATTGAATCAGCAATTGGTGATTGCAACGCAACAGGCAGAATCTCAAGCGCATTCTAAAAGCCGATTTTTAGCTGCGGTTAGTCATGATTTAATGCAGCCGCTTAATGCTGCTCGATTATTCTCATCATCACTTGTTGAAGTGAGCTTAGACCCTCAAAGCGCTCGTCTCGCAGCGCATATCACCAGTGCGCTAAGTGCTGCTGAAGAGTTGATTGGTGATCTATTAGATGTCTCACGTTTAGAAGCCGGTAAGCTGGATGCCCATATAGTGCCATTGCGAGTCAGTGATGTGCTAAGTGTATTGCAAGCAGAATTTGGAGTATTAGCCCAACAACAGCAGATTGATTTTAAAGTAGTGATGAGTGACGCTGTGATCCTTTCGGACAGTAAATTATTACGGCGCGCATTACAAAATTTCTTAACCAATGCTTTTCGCTATAACCCAAAAGGGCGGGTGTTATTAGGTATTCGTCGTCAGGATTCGCGGATTTTAATTGAGGTTTGGGATAATGGCCCAGGGATCCCTATAGAGAAACAAGCGGATATTTTTGATGAATTTACGCGTATGGATCAAACTGGAGCAGAGCATGGTTTAGGCTTAGGATTAGCCATTGCTCGCGGTATCTCTCGTGTATTAAATCATCCACTAGGTTTACGCTCATGGCCTCAGCAAGGTACCGTATTCTCATTATCGGTGCCAAGAAGCTCACCCGCAATGTTGCCGTTACAACCGTCGTTATTATCTTATACGGGAAGTGCGTCATTAGCGGGATTAAAAGTATTATGTATTGATAATGATCCGCAGATTTTAGTCGCGATGATGACTTTATTGACGCAATGGCATTGTGAGGTACGAGTTGCTGAAAATAAAACTCAAACTCTGCAATTATTAACAGATGGCTGGCAACCTGATGTGATTTTAAGTGATTATCACCTAGCTCAGCAGCAAACAGGATTAGAGATTTTACAGATATGCCGAACTCAATTAGGTAAACATTTTAAAGGGGTAGTGATCAGCGCTGATCGGTTAACTGAAAATCAAGTTATTATTCGTCAACAAGGATTTAGTTTTCTCAGTAAACCCGTTAAACCACTTAAATTGAGAGTAATATTAAATCAGTGTTTAGTGTTTGAAAAATAAAATGACACTCAAATTAGAGTGCCACTATTAAGGTAAATAAGCGTTAAGTGTGTATTTTATGATGCGCTGAATTAATTAATTTGGAACTGCTGTAATAATATCACGGCTTGAGTACGGCTTTTAACTTCAAGTTTACGAAAAATAGCGGTTAAATGTGCTTTGATCGTTGCCTCAGAGACATTGAGAACTGAGGCTATTTGCTTATTTAGTAAGCCCTCCGTCAACATGGTTAACACTTTATATTGTTGAGGGGTTAATGTTGCAATTCTAGTTGCAAGTTGTTGTTGGTGTTGGCAGTGATTAATCGTGATAGGAAAATAAGGTTCGCCATTAATAATTTGTTTTAGGGCACTTAATAATACTGGCATGTCACTGGACTTAGGAATAAAGCCAAAGGCACCGTGACTATAAACTTGCTGTATTACTTCATCTTCGTCACTTGCAGAAATGACCACAATAGCAAGCTCAGGGTATTGCTGGCGTAATTGGATTAGCCCTGACATACCATTAGATCCCGGCATTTTTAGATCCAGCAATAATAAGTCGATATCCCCCGTTTTTTCTAACAGTGAAAATAAAGAATTATGAGAGTCAGCTTCTAGGAGGTTGGCACCGTTGAACGCCATATGAATCGATTGAAGAAGGGCATTACGAAACAATGGGTGATCATCGGCGATAACGATGGTGTATTGAACGTCCATAGTTGAGCCTATTCTTGTTATTAGTATTTAACGCTAACATTGCAGTAACAAAGTCGCAATTTGGTCACCATTGTTCTTGGATATTGATCGTGCTTGAGTACTCACTTTTGTAATTTTATGGATTATTGCGTGTTATTTTGTGAGATAGATGAAGAAGAAGGGAAAAGGATTGATTGCTGTAAATGATGACTAAAATTATCAGCATTTATAAAGCCACTTATTTTTATTTGTGGTAATGAATTACCTTGAGAATCCCAAAATAATAAGCTTGGAAAGCCGATCACTTTAAGGTGTTGCATTAATGCGATATCAGCACTGGAATTAGCGGTAACATTGGCTTTTAGACGAGTGAATTTATTGAGGTGAGGGAATACATTCGCATCAGGAAATGTTTGTTGAGTTAAGGCAATACAAGGTGAGCACCATTCAGCATAAACGTCGAGTATAACGGGTCGTTGCTGCTGGGCTGCTATATTAAGAGCATGGTTTAATTCTGAAATTGAATTGACTGAAGTAAAAGCGAGTACTTTTGGTGATGGCTTAAATGAAAGTGAGTATGCACTTACTGCTGCGACAATTATTAGTGTTAAACTAATTAAGGTGAATTTTACTTTTATAGTCATTATCAACAGGCATCCTTGTTGTTTATATTTCTGACTGTTAACGCTAATCCAACCTTGATAATTATAGAATCACAACCAAAAAAAAGCTGCTCTCGAGCAGCTTTTTAGTTATTGGATAGTCGTTATCAATTATAAAATAAAGCTACCAAATAAGAAGCCTAAAGCTACTGATGTCGTAATCGTTACAACTCCAGGAATAAAGAACGGGTGGTTAAAGACTAAGTTACCAATTCTCGTTGAGCCAGTATCATCCATTTCTACCGCAGCCAATAGCGTTGGGTAAGTTGGTAATACAAACAAAGCACTTACAGCAGCAAAAGAAGCCACCATTGTTAATGGTGCAACACCAATAGCCAGTGCTGCAGGCATTAATGCTGTTGTTGTTGCACCTTGTGAATAAAGAAGCATTGAAGCAAAGAATAAAACTAATGCTAGCATCCAAGGGTGGCTGCTTAATAATGAGCCCGCTACTTCTTTAATACCATCGACGTGACCATTTACAAAGGTTGCGCCTAGCCATGCTACACCAAGAACACAAATACAAGCGGTCATACCAGAACGGAACGTTGCAGCTGATGGAATTTCAGCGGCATCAATTTTAGTGATCCATACTGTTGCTGCTGCTGATGTTAGCATTACAGCAATAATTGCTTCGTTACGACCCAATGTTGGATTCGTAATTAAACCGATAGAGTGAGAGATAGCTGCCGCGTAGCAAACCACCAAAACAATGGCGGTAATGAAAATATAAGTTGCTTTACGTGCGGTTGGTTTAATCTCACGCTTACCTGTTTGCTCAATGTTAACTAAACCTTTAGCTAAACGATCTTGATAAACAGGATCGTCTTTTAGTTCACAACCCATAAAGTTAGCGACAAAAGCACCAACCATACAGGCAATAAACGTAGTTGGAATACAAACAGCCAGCAGCGTAATGTAACTCACACCTACAGGTTCAAGGATACCAGAGAAAAACACCACTGCCGCTGAAATAGGTGAGGCAGTGATCGCGATCTGTGATGCAATAACGGCAATAGAAAGAGGGCGTGAAGGGCGAATACCTTGGCCTTTAGCAACTTCAGCAATAACTGGAAGTGTTGAAAAAGCAGTGTGTCCAGTACCTGCTAACATTGTCATTAAATAAGTAACAATAGGTGCATAGAAGGTAATACGTTTAGGGTGTTTACGAAGGAAGTTTTCAGCAATTTCTACTAGCCAGTCCATACCACCGGCAACTTGCATTGCGGCAATAGCGGTGATCACTGACATGATAATTAAAATAACGTCGATAGGGATTAATGATTCACTGGTGGGCATACCAAAAACGAGTGATAACACCAACACACCAGCACCACCGGCAAAACCGATACCAATACCGCCAATTCTTGAGCCTAAATAAATAAAGGCCAGAACGACCAAGAGTTCAATTCCAGTCATAGAATTTTCCTGTCTAAAGTTTAAAAGATAAAAATCAAAAAGAGGATTTATTTGCAAAAAAAAAGCGGATAATCAAGTGACAATCCGCTGGTATTCTCAGGCGTTAACGTATTTAGTTATAACGTTTAGCTTTATATTGAGGATGCATTAAGTTCTCGATGGAGAAGATATCATCTAATTGCTCTTCAGTCAGTAATCCACGCTCAAGTACAACTTCACGTACACTCTTACCTGTTTCTGCACAAATCTTACCAACAATGTCACCTTCGTGGTGGCCAATGAATGGGTTTAGGTAAGTGACGATACCGATAGAATTAAAGACGTAGTTTTCACATACTTCTTTATTAACTGTAATACCTTCGATGCACTTATCACGTAAGTTGATGCAAGCATTTTTCAACAAGCTAATTGATTCGAAAATCGCTTGACCAATAACAGGTTCCATTACGTTTAATTGTAATTGACCCGCTTCTGCTGCAAAAGTAATCGTAGTATCGTTACCAATAACTTTAAAGCAAACTTGATTAACCACTTCAGGGATAACTGGGTTTACTTTAGCTGGCATGATAGAAGAACCAGCTTGCATTTCAGGTAGGTTAATTTCGTTTAGACCAGTACGTGGGCCAGAAGAAAGTAAACGTAAGTCATTACAAATTTTAGATAGTTTAACTGCAGTACGTTTTAGTGCGCCGTGAACCATTACGTAAGCGCCACAGTCTGACGTTGCTTCGATTAAGTCTTCTGCAGCGACAACAGGTAAACCTGTAATTTCAGCAAGACGTTGTACAGATAACTGTTGGTAACCTGTTGCTGCGTTTAGACCTGTACCGATCGCAGTTGCACCAAGGTTAACTTCAAGCAGTAGTTGTGCTGTGTATTGAAGGTTTTTAATTTCTTCTTTTAATAATACGCTGTATGCATGGAATTCTTGACCGACAGTCATAGGAACTGCGTCTTGAAGTTGAGTACGACCCATTTTTAAAATACTAGCAAATTCAGTTGCTTTAACATCAAATGCTGTTTTTAGGTAATCTAATGCTTCAAGCATGCTAATAATGCTGTTGTAAACGGCTACGCGGAAACCTGTAGGGTAAGCACAGTTAGTAGATTGTGATTTGTTTACATGATCATTTGGGTTAACGATGTCGTAACGACCTTTTTCTTCACCCATGATTTCAAGTGCAAGGTTAGCGATAACTTCGTTAGTGTTCATGTTTACAGATGTACCAGCACCACCTTGGAAAACGTCTGATGGGAATTGATCCATGCAACGGCCGCTTTCAAGAATAAGATCACATGCTTGAACAATGTAATTACCGATATCTGAAGGAATAGCACCAAGCTCTTTGTTAGCCATTGCTGCTGCTTTTTTGGTAAAGACCATGCCACGTACAAGTTCAGGAACATCAGAAATTGTTGTGTTTGAAATATTGAAGTTTTCAATTGCACGTAAAGTATGGATACCCCAATAAGCATCCGCAGGAACTTGACGTTCGCCAAGTAGATCTTCTTCTATACGAGTTGCGACATTGATTGTTGCATTGTTTTTTTCAAGATCAATCATCTGAGACATAATATAGCCCTTTACAAAACTTTGTAATTAAAAATCAATAAGTAAGCCAACAGTTGTAGCGATAATCCATTGTCGCAAAGTTGTGGCGAGATGATCATACCTGACACCTTAATTGGTGCCGATAATACTCCCCTCAACAGCTAAAAACATAACCCAGATCACTTTTTAAGAGAGCTTGTTAATATTTGCACAGAAACGCGATCTCTTTCACAGTTTCTGTTAACAGTAGCACGTCATTTTATGCTTTAAATGAATAAAAATGACAAGATGTGAATGAATTGTAAGGGCGTGCATGACTATTTTTGGAGCTAACTCAAATTGTAATGTTATATTATTTGTTAATACTTATAGATATGTGAATGAAATTTGTCATGGGTAATTGAGATGATAATCAGGTAATGTCTGTAGCTATGCACTAGCGTGAAACTATTAAAGTAGAGAGGAATGTGTGTTTCCACTATTAATGTTGCTATTTATTGTGGTGCCGATGGTTGAAATTGGCTTATTTATTCAAGTTGGGGGCTTATTAGGATTATGGCCAACCATTGCGATTGTTTTTTTTACGGCGGTTATTGGAGCATCGTTGGTTAGAAGTCAAGGAATTACAACCTTAAATTCTGTTCAGCACAAGTTGCAACAAGGTGAAGTGCCAACTCAAGAAATCGTGGAAGGGATGCTGCTTGTTGTTGCTGGAGTATTATTATTAACGCCAGGATTTATGACTGATGTGTTAGGGATTGTATTATTAGTACCTCTATTAAGGGGGAAGATTGCACAAATTTTAATACAAAAAGTGGTTCTTCAACGTGGTTTTAATCACTTTGGTGGTGGCTTTTCACATCAGACTCATTCACATGATACTACTGATGGTGATGTATTTGATGGTGAGTACGAACGTAAAGATGACCATAATAATAACAATTCCACTCATCGTTTACCGTAAATGGGACATGAAATAAGCTAAAATATTATGAATAAAAAAAAGCAGCTTTGGCTGCTTTTTTTATTCATGCTATTCATATTAATGGTGGTGATGACAGTGTGTTTTTACGGAGTTTTAATGCGTAACAATAAGCACCAATACCACTGATGATATTTGCGATAGTAATACCAATAAACAATCCCTCAGTGCCATAAATATAGCTACCTATCCATGCGGCGGGCACGAGTAATACAAAAAGTCGTAATAGATTCCAACATAGAGCATTAATTGTTTTATGTAAGGCATTTAATGCACTAATGAGCAGCATGCAAATGGCCTGCAATCCATAACTGGCAGGAACGACTAATAAATAATGCCACAATTGATTTTGAACTACGCTGTCTTTGGAAAATAGTGCTGCCAGCGGCATGCTCAGTGGCACCATCGCAATAAAAACTAATAATTGAAAGCCGATAGCAAAATGCATAGCAGTAAACAGTGCGCTAAATGCTCGTTGTGGCTTTTGTGCGCCTAAGTTTTGCGCCATAAAAGGCATTAATGCCGAACTGAGTGCCATCATTACGATCACTAATAATGATTCAACTCGCATTGCAGCACCATAAGCGGCAACTGATGCAGTACTTTGGCTCGCTAGCATGGCCATTAATAAAGCGCCAGAGAGTGGGTTTAGTGCTGTTGATAAACCCGCGGGAGCACCAATATGCAAGATTTGCTGCCAATCATTTTTTAATCTACGCCACTGCGGAAAAATCAGTAATTTCTCACGGTTATAAAGCAGATGTAATGAGGCGATAAGGGCAAATATCCAACTAATACCACTAGCAATGGCTGCGCCTTTTACGCCTAATGCAGGAAAAGGACCGTAACCAAAGATCAATAGCGGATCTAATAAGCCGTTAATAACCCCTGCGATCACCATGATCTTCGCTGGGCTTTTAGCATCACCCGTTGCGCGAATGGCACTATTTCCTGCCATTGGGATCACCAGTAACGGGATCGCGATGTACCATACCGTCATATATTGCTCGATGATCGGTAATAATTCACTTGATGCACCCATTAAGGTAAATAAAGGCTTAATGGTGAGTAAGCCAATGATCGAACCTATGATCATTAATAACAGGCTCAATAATAGTCCATGCGTGGTTATACGTGCGGCACTGTGGCTATCACCTTGACCGAGCATACGTCCAATACTGGTTGATATACCCACGTTCATTCCCATAGTGATACAGTTCAAACCAAAGGTGACGGGAAAGGTAAAACTAACAGCGGCAAGTGCATTAGTGCCCAAGCGTGAAATAAAAAAAGTATCAACTAAGTTAAACATTAAAATCGCAATCATGCCAAATACCATTGGCACCGTTAAACGACGTAATGCATCAGGAATGGGGGCTGATAATAATCCATGTTTATCTGACTTGGGTAGTGTTGCCATAATGGTCTCAAAATAAGGATGCCCGCATACCCTAATGCAAAGTGTGTGATCGGGCAAAATTTCTCAAATAAATAACAAAAAAAAGCGCCTTTAACCTTGGGATTTAGAAATTAGACCCAACATCTTACCCATATAGAAAGTCATACAAGTGAGTGCTTGTTGGCTTCAAATCATGGACATTACCTTAATTATCAGGAGAGACGACCAATGAACATTCGTCCTTTACACGACCGTGTTATCGTTGAACGCCAAGAAGTTGAATCTAAGTCTGCCGGTGGCATCGTGTTAACTGGTTCTGCGGCTGAAAAATCTACTCGCGGTAAAATTCTTGCTGTAGGTAAAGGTCGCATTCTAGAAAATGGCACCGTACAACCACTAGATGTACAAGTGGGCGACGTGGTTATTTTTGCAGAAGGCTACGGCACTAAAACTGAAAAAATTGACGGTAAAGAAGTTCTTATCATGTCTGAAAATGACATTATGGCAATCGTTGAATAATCCGATCACATTAAATTAAAAATTAAGAAAGGAAATCCCAAGATGGCTGCTAAAGACGTTAAGTTTGGTAACGACGCACGAATTAAAATGCTAGAAGGCGTAAATATTCTGGCTGATGCGGTAAAAGTAACATTAGGTCCTAAAGGCCGTAATGTTGTATTAGATAAATCATTTGGTGCACCTACTATCACTAAAGATGGTGTTTCTGTTGCTCGTGAAATTGAACTTGAAGATAAGTTCCAAAACATGGGCGCACAAATGGTTAAAGAAGTTGCTTCACAAGCAAATGACGCTGCGGGCGACGGTACAACAACAGCAACAGTACTTGCACAAGCAATTATTGCTGAAGGTCTAAAAGCCGTTGCTGCGGGTATGAACCCAATGGATCTTAAGCGTGGTATCGACAAAGCTGTTGTTGCTGCGGTTGAAGAACTAAAAGCATTATCTGTTCCTTGTGCTGATACCAAAGCTATCGCGCAAGTAGGTACTATCTCTGCAAACTCTGACACAACTGTTGGTAACCTTATTGCAGAAGCAATGGAAAAAGTAGGCCGTGATGGTGTTATTACGGTTGAAGAAGGTCAAGCACTTCAAGACGAGCTAGATGTTGTTGAAGGTATGCAGTTTGACCGTGGTTACCTATCTCCATACTTCATCAACAACCAAGAAGCGGGCTCTGTGGATCTAGAAAGTCCATTTATCCTATTGGTTGATAAGAAAGTATCGAACATTCGTGAGCTTCTTCCTGCACTAGAGGGCGTAGCAAAAGCATCTCGTCCACTACTTATCGTTGCAGAAGACGTTGAAGGCGAAGCGCTAGCAACATTAGTTGTGAACAACATGCGTGGTATCGTTAAAGTTGCTGCTGTTAAAGCACCTGGCTTTGGCGATCGTCGTAAAGCAATGCTACAAGATATCGCGGTACTAACATCAGGTACTGTTATCTCTGAAGAGATTGGTCTAGAGCTTGAAAAAGTTCAGCTAGAAGATCTTGGTCAAGCTAAGCGTATTACGATTACCAAAGAAACTACCACTATCATTGATGGTGCTGGTGAAGAAACAATGATTCAAGGGCGTGTTGCTCAGATTCGTCAACAAATCGAAGATGCAACGTCTGATTACGACAAAGAAAAACTTCAAGAGCGTGTAGCTAAACTTGCTGGCGGTGTCGCTGTTATCAAGGTTGGCGCTGCAACTGAAGTTGAAATGAAAGAGAAGAAAGATCGCGTAGAAGATGCACTACATGCAACTCGTGCTGCGGTTGAAGAAGGCGTTGTAGCGGGTGGTGGTGTAGCACTTATCCGTGCTGCGTCTAAAGTTGTTAACCTTGTTGGTGATAACGAAGAGCAAAATGTGGGTATTCGTGTAGCACTTCGTGCAATGGAAGCTCCACTTCGTCAAATTGTTAAGAACGCAGGTGATGAAGAATCTGTTGTTGCTAATAATGTTCGCGCTGGTGAAGGTAACTATGGTTACAACGCTGCAACGGGCGAATATGGCGATATGATTGATATGGGTATTCTTGACCCAACAAAAGTTACCCGTTCAGCACTTCAGTTTGCAGCCTCTGTAGCGGGTCTTATGATCACGACAGAAGCGATGATCACTGATAAAGCCTCTGATGCTCCTTCTATGCCTGATATGGGCGGTATGGGCGGCATGGGTGGCATGGGCGGTATGATGTAAGCCCATTTATAACCTTAGAGATTAAGATCTCTGTGTTATAAATATCTGTGTCATAAAAGTCGAGCATAGCTCGACTTTTTTATTATTGTTATTTTCCCCTCTCTCCCTTCTTGTTACCTATCTGATGTACACAGTTCACTGGGAATATTCCTCAAAAAGCTGCACGAAAATAAAACCAAATAAAAACAATAACTTAAATAAGTATTTGGAAATAATGGAAAGCACGAGAAAAACGTACATCTATTAGCTGAATTTTTTGCAAAAAGGTGAACAGTTTATAATGGCTAGAACGATTATATTGTTCACAATAGAGTTAAGCCCAGTATTCAATAAATTAAACCTGATCACGATTGGAATAAACGTATAGATAAAAAACAAAAAATGACCAAGTACAACTTTAACTATATATTTAATCTTTTTACTGTTCGTGGGTGTTTTAAGTAACTGTATGGCTATTTAATTTTTTATTTGCTTTTTAATTAATATTATATTTTTAATTGTTATGCTTTTATTTTATGTTTTAGTGGTTTTTTGTGAAAAATATAGCTTTTAGCTGATTATTTGTAAGTAAATTGAGCGATGAAAAGGTATGTTAAAATTCCATAGCTTCATAGCTTCATAGCTTCATAGCTTCATAGTATTGGTGTATTGAGTATCTAATGAGTATTAAATTTAAACTTTTTCGGAAGAGTATAAGTGGCTGTTAAAGTAACACCATGAGACGAAGTTACTGTGGTAAAAAGCATGAAAAGCTGTACGATTATTTTGTTTATAATAATCAGCACCTTACATGTATTTTTAATAATGACATTGGATTCTTTAGTTATGTACATAAAAAAGCTGAAAATATAAAATATAGCTGTACAATGTTAAAAGGGGAGCTTAACTCAAAGACCGTTGTTAATCGGTGAGATAAAAAAAGCCCCTGTAATAAACAGAGGCAATCTAAATATGTGCGCTAACGAAGATAGCGATCACTCATTAGTTAGGTAGATGTTCTTGATTTAAAGCAACCCATGCCGCCATAAAGCAAATCACAAATGATTGAATGTAACCACGTAAGTCAACATCACCTTGCACGAGTACATCATCAGCATTTGGTTCCATGTTGAATGAAACTTTACTTTCTTTGATGCTAAAGAAGACACGGCCAATTAAGACAAAATTGTCACCATTATCGTCTGGGTTATAAACCATCCCTGCACCAATTTGATCGTGTTCGGTAATTTGTAAGGCACTG
This sequence comes from Photobacterium toruni, assembly GCF_024529955.1. Classification (NCBI taxonomy): domain Bacteria; kingdom Pseudomonadati; phylum Pseudomonadota; class Gammaproteobacteria; order Vibrionales; family Vibrionaceae; genus Photobacterium; species Photobacterium toruni. The sequence continues at coordinate 2,747,409 of NZ_AP024854.1, read as the reverse complement.
AATGCTAATTTCTCTGCACCTTCAAAGCCAAATCCGGCATAACGCTTACCTTGTTCTGGCTGTTGTAGTAATTGTGATAGTAGCTGGGTATAAGTGGTAAGCGCTTCTGCTGGAACGTCATTGGTATTTACCTGCCCCATGCTATATGCCTGTTCATCTTCTACCATTTCAACGGCATAATTAAAATCAATCATTACTTATCCTTTCTTTGTTTTATGAACACTATATGGTTTATACGTTAGCGTAATTTGATTATATGAGGTAGCACTAATCAATACCTTGATGATTGTGTGTTCTAGCGGTCACATTATTGTCGGTAATACTCTCTTTGAGGATGGTATCAAAGAGAGATTTTGTAGAGTATGACTGATTTAGGTAATTGTAACATGGAAAGCTTAAAGCTTTAGTTCGTTGGGTAAAAACCATAAAAAGCTGTACGTTTATTTTTTGTTTAATATCAATGAGTTATATTATGGTTTTGCTTTTATTATAAAACAGTGAAAACGTACACCTTTTAGCTGATTTTTTTGATAAAATGTGTTCGTTATTATCTAAGTAATAAAAAAGCAGCCATAAAAGGCTGCTTATTAGATTAGATTCATTTTAAGTTATTGATTTTGCAAGTGACGACGGCTCTTTCCGGCATTTTTTTCAATATAGTCAATAATCATACCTGCGATATCTTTGCCTGTTGCCGCTTCAATGCCTTCTAGACCTGGAGAGGAGTTAACCTCCATGATCAGCGGTCCACGTTTAGAGCGTAATAAATCAACCCCAGCGACACTGAGTCCCATGGCTTTGGCTGCGGCAATCGCTGTTTTACGTTCCTCTGGGGTAATGCGAACTAATGACGCGCTACCACCGCGGTGTAAGTTTGAACGGAACTCGCCTTCTGCTGCTTGACGTTTCATTGAGGCAATGACTTTATCACCAATCACAAAACAACGAATATCTGCACCACCGGCTTCTTCTATATATTCTTGAACCATAATGTGGGCTTTTAAGCCCATAAATGCTTCAATAACACTTTCCGCCGCTTTTTGGGTTTCCGCAAGTACGACTCCAATGCCTTGAGTGCCCTCCAATAGTTTAATAACTAATGGTGCACCGCCAACCATTTTAATCAGATCTAATACATCATCAGGTTTACTCGCAAAACCAGTCACTGGCATGCCAACACCTTGGCGACTCAATAATTGTAATGAACGTAATTTGTCACGAGAGCGTGAAATCGCAATAGATTGATTTACAGAAAACACATCCATCATTTCAAATTGACGTAATACTGCACAACCATAAAAGGTAATGTCTGAGCCAATACGGGGAATGATGGCATCAAAGCCAATAAGATCAGTGCCTTCAAAATGAATTGATGGTTGGACTGAGTTGATGTTCATATAACAGCGAAGGGCATTGATAATAACCGCTTCATGGCCTCGTTGTTGACAAGCCTCACGCAAACGGCGGGTTGAATATAAGTTTGCGTCCTGTGACAAAATGCCAATTTTCATTGCGATACTCATGTTAGGGAGCGAGTTGGCAGCAGCGACGACGTTTGGCGAACGCCTAATACGATAAAGGGCTGCTGGATGAGGCGCGACTATGCACGTAAATCAATAAAAAATCGAGATCTGCCACGATGATTTTTTTTAATGGTGAGCTGCAAAAAATTAGCAATAAATTAAAAGTAACATCATGGGCTAATTGCTTTTGAGATATATAACATAAAAAGCTGTACAAGCTGTACATTCATTATAAAACAATGGCTTACGATTTATTATTGTGAGGGTTATGATAGGCGTAAAAGTAAGTGTATGTTTTTGGTGTTTTTAATGGGAAAAGCTGTACGTTATGGATTAGCGCTGATATTAAGGTGGCGTTATTGCTGACTCGTAATGATGAGTCAGCAATAAGCAGATGAAAGAATAAGGGAAATTAGGTCTAGTGAGGCAAAAAGATCCACCAATAGTGATTATTCGAGGTAAAGGTCAAGTGGGGTTTTACTGTTTCTACCGCCAATCTCACGCGCTAATGTAGGAACGAGATAGCCTGAAACATTGTTAATTAACCCTGCCATTAGGGTACGTGCTTGTTGATCACTGACAAAGAAGTGTGCAGCGCCTTGTACGTGATCCAGTACGTGTAAGTAATAAGGCAGTATTCCTGCGTCAAATAAGGCTTCGCTGAGGTCTGTTAGCGCTGTGACGGAGTCATTAACCCCTTTAAGAAGTACGCTTTGGTTTAGCAGTGTGACCTTTGCTAACTTGAGCTGTGTCATTGCAGTAGTGAGATCGTGATTGATTTCATTAGCATGGTTAATATGGGTCACCATGATGATTTGTAAGCGACTATTTGCAAATAATTCACACAGCGCAGCGGTAATTCGATGTGGAATAACCACGGGCAAGCGGCTATGGATACGTAACCGCTTAATATGTGGAATCGCGGCAATATGTTCTAGCAGCCATGTTAATTCGTGATCTTTTGCCATTAGTGGATCGCCACCGGATAAAATCACTTCATTAATTTGTGGTTGGGTTGCGATGTAATCAATACTTTGCTGCCAGACAGTTTTATTACCTTTGTTATTTTGATAAGGAAAGTGGCGTCGAAAGCAATAGCGGCAATTCACGGCACAACCGCCTTTAACTATCATTAATACGCGATTGTGATACTTGTGTAATAGCCCTGGAATGGGGTTGTCTTGCTCATCAAGAGGATCGGTTGAGTAGCCTTGATGTACTTCAAATTCTTGCTCTAGCGGTAGCACTTGGCGCAACAATGGATCGTATGGGTTGCCAACTTCCATTCTTTCGACAAAACTTACAGGAACGCGAAGCGCAAATAAATTTTTAGCGGTGAGGCCTTTTTGCCAAGGTGTTGGATCAATTTTAAGCCAATTGAGTAGCTTTAACGGATCAGATATCGCATTAGCTAGATCATTCAGCCAGTTTTGCTCAACAGATGGCACGTTTCGGGGTATGATATGCGACATTAAATACAACTCGAAGATGTTAAGAGGATTAGAATGGCGTCTTTCAGCACCAATGAATTCCGCAGCGGAATGAAAATTATGCTTGATAATGAACCATGTGTCATTATCGAAAACGAATTTGTTAAGCCTGGTAAAGGTCAAGCGTTCAACCGCGTACGAATTCGTAAACTTATTTCAGGTAAAGTTCTTGAAAAAACGTTTAAATCAGGTGAGTCAGTTGAAGCTGCGGACGTAATCGATACTGAACTTGATTACCTATATAACGACGGTGAATTCTACCATTTCATGAACAATGAAACATTTGAGCAAATCGCAGCAGACGTTAAAGCTGTTGGTGATAATGCGAAATGGTTAGTTGAGAACGATGCGTGTACGCTAACGCTTTGGAACGGTAACCCTATCGTTGTTACTCCTCAAAACTTTGTTGAGCTTGAAGTAACAGAGACAGATCCTGGTCTTAAAGGCGATACACAAGGTACTGGTGGTAAGCCAGCAACACTAACTACAGGCGCTGTAGTACGTGTTCCTTTATTCATCGCAATTGGCGAAGTTATCAAAGTTGATACTCGTTCAGGTGAATACGTAAGCCGTGTGAAGTAATTTCATATTGAGCTTTAAAAAAGGTCGCTTTGGCGGCCTTTTTTGTTGGGCGTAATTTAGAGCGATGATGTTTTAAAATCTTTAAATAACAGCCATAAAAAAAGCACCGCAAGCGGTGCTTTTTTAGATTGTGTATCAGTGATTATTTAATCATGAACACAAAGATAATTGATAGTGCAGTCACTAGGAACGCCGCCGCGTAACAAGCGATTTTACCGACAACACCTGTATGGAACTTAAGGTCATGCATACCATGGTGTAGACGGTGCATACCATGCCACATTGGTAGTGATAAGGTTGCAATCACAAATAATGCGCCAATAAAGCTAGTTGCGAAATCTGCAGCGCGATCATAGCTAACTGCTTCTGGACTAATAATACCGAGTGGGACCATGATCCCTAGTACTAAAATAGTCACAGGAGTGATCATTGCAAACCAAGTACCACCGGCACCAAATAAACTCCACCAAACAGGCTCATCGGAACGTTTTGGATGTAAATTAATCACGAGCAGCTCCTTAAACTAGCGCTAAAACAATGGCGGTGATGACAGCAACAACTGCCCACTGTGCAAGAACGATAATTCGCTTATCTAATTTCTTGCCTTTAATGCGAATTGGCACCACTTGCGGCATCATGCTAAAGAATGTTTGTGCGTGGAATAAACTACCCGCCAACGCAATAATATTTAGAATGATCACAATTGGGTTAGCCATAAAGTTTAGCCAACCTTGCCATGCTTCAGGACCTTTTACTAAACAACCTAAGCCAAAGGTTAAGCAGATAGTAAAGAAAATTAGCGGTAATACAGTAGCTTCACGCAGCATGTAAAAACGGTAAAAAGAACTGTCTTTCCACCAAGTACGCGTCATTTCACGAACGTAAGGTTTACGGTTGCTCATCCTTATGCCTCCTGAGGCTTCAACATTGCAATAACGAAATCTTTTGATGATTCCACTTTGCCTTGGTTTACAGCTGCTGCTGGATCAACACTCTTTGGACATACTTCAGAACAGTAACCCACGAATGTACAGCCCCATGCACCATTTTCACTGTTGATCAATGCCATACGCTCATGTTGACCATGGTCGCGACTATCAAGGTTGTAACGGTGTGCCAATGTTAGCGCCGCTGGGCCGATAAATTCAGGGTTTAAACCAAATTGTGGGCATGCTGCGTAGCAAAGGCCACAATTAATACAGCCAGCAAATTGCTTGTATTTAGCCATTTGCTCAGGCGTCTGAAGGTTAGTACCGTCTTCAGGTGTACGATCGTTACCAATAATGTAAGGTTTAATTGCTTCAAGACGCTCAATGAAAGGAGTCATATCAACAATAAGATCTTTTTCGATCGCAAAGTTTGCTAGCGGCTCAATTTTAACGCCGTTAGGGTAGTCACGAAGGAAACTCTTACAAGCTAATTTAGGTACGCCGTTAACCATCATGCCACATGAACCACAGATTGCCATACGGCAAGACCAGCGATAGCTTAAATGCTTATCAAGATGGTCTTTGATGTAACCTAATGCATCAAGTACTGACATGGTTTCATTGAATGGTACTTCAAATGCTTGTAAATACGGTTCTGCATCTGTTGCTGGGTCATAACGCAGAATTTCAACTTTTTGAATGCGATTGTCTGACATTATGCCTTTTCCTCTTGAACTTCTGATTGTGCTGCTTGTTGTGCTTTTTCATGTGCTTCGTGAGCTTCTGCTTCTGCACCATACAAACGAGCTTTTGGCTGTGATTTAGTGATCTTCACATCGCTGTAATCAATAATTGGCGCATCGCCATTGTTATAGAATGCCAAGCTATGTTTTAGGAAGTTCACATCGTCACGTTCAGTACAACCGTCATCTAGACGCTGGTGCGCACCACGAGATTCTGTACGTAGAATCGCTGAGTGTGCCATTGCTTCTGCAACATCAAGACCGTAACCCACTTCAATTGCATACAATAGATCAGTGTTAAAGACTTGGCCTTTATCTTGAATGCTAATATGTTTAAAGCGTTGTTTAAGCTCTGCAAGTTTATCAATGGTCGCTTGCATCAAATCTTGTTGACGGTAGATACCACAACCCGCTTCCATGGTATGACCCATTTCAGTACGGATTTGAGCCCAGTTCTCATCGCCTTCTTGTGCCATTAGAGCATCAATTCGTGCTTGTACTGCATCGATTTGGGCGTTGATTGAAGCGTCGTTCCAGCCTTTAAATGTTTCTGCGTGTTGTACTGCGTGTTCACCTGCAACGCGACCAAATACGACGAACTCAGCTAGAGAGTTAGAACCTAGACGGTTAGCACCGTGAAGACCAACTGATGCACATTCGCCAACAGCAAATAGACCTTTAATGCGGGTTTCACATGCACCATTCGTTTCAATACCACCCATGGTGTAGTGTACGGTTGGGCGAATTGGAATAGGCTCTTTTGCTGGATCAACGTTTACGTAAGCTTTAGCAAGTTCACAGATAAACGGTAGACGCTCATGCAGGTATTCTTCACCAAGATGGCGTAAATCAAGCATTACTACATCACCAAGAGGGTGCTGAATAGTGTTGCCTTTTTGCTGCTCATGCCAGAACGCTTGTGAAACTTTGTCACGAGGACCCAGTTCCATATATTTATTTTTTGGATGACCCACTGGTGTTTCAGGGCCCATACCATAATCTTGTAGGTAACGGTAACCGTTTTTATTAACGATAATACCACCTTCACCACGACAACCTTCAGTCATCAAAATACCAGTACCTGGTAGACCCGTTGGGTGGTATTGAACAAATTCCATATCACGTAGTGGTACACCGTGACGGAATGCCATTGCCATACCATCGCCAGTTACAATACCGCCGTTAGTATTACAATGGTAAACGCGACCCGCGCCACCTGTAGCTAGGATCACTGATTTTGCTTTGATACAAACCAGTTCGCCTTCAGCCATGTGAATAGCGATCAAACCTTGAATTTCGTCACCTTCAACAAGAAGATCAACCACGAAATATTCATCATAACGTTTGATTTGTGGGTATTTGATAGAAGTCTGGAATAGGGTGTGTAGCATATGGAAGCCAGTTTTATCTGCCGCAAACCATGTACGCTCAACTTTCATACCACCAAAACGACGTACGTTCACTTCACCGTTTTCTTTACGGCTCCATGGGCAGCCCCATTGTTCCATTTGAATCATTTCGCGGGTTGAATTCTCTACGAAATATTCAACCACATCTTGTTCGCATAGCCAGTCACCACCACCAACGGTATCGTTGAAGTGATTATCAAAGCTATCTTCGTCTTTGATAACAGCAGCAGAACCACCTTCAGCGGCAACGGTGTGCGAACGCATTGGGTAGACTTTTGAAATAAGTGCAATTTCTAATTCTGGGTTTGCTTCTGCAGCAGCGATGGCAGAACGTAAGCCTGCACCACCCGCGCCAATTACAGCGATATCTGTGGTAATAGTCTTCACAGCTATCCTCCGAAGATTAAGACGGTAAAAAAATGAAAAGGTACGTCATGCGTACCTATCCTTGAAATCCTGCGCGTATTTTATGAAACCTCATTAAGAGAAAATATGATGTAGACGCGTCTTTTTAACGAAATAATCAAAAAATGTAAGCTGATTACAAAGTTTGTGATTATTGTCACAATTTTTCATGTTTATTCATTGTTAACAGGTTGTTTTGTTTGGTGTTAATTGTTTATGGCTCATTAATAATGTGTTTCATAAATTAGTGGCGGCGCCTTATGGTAAAAGATTTAATAAGCCATAAGCTGCACAGTGCGACCTCTTTATGTGTATTTTTTGTTAACTCTGAACTGTTTTTTGTTGGTTAGTTGTTTGTTGTTGTGCTGATATTTGTGTTTTTAAATATTCATTTTCATAAGATAGTGACGCTATTTTTGTTAATGCTGTTCATTTTTAATCATAATTTTCGATGGGGTAGCGAAATATAAAGTGGTCAATATTTGGTTAAGAGCGTGGCTTTGTTAGAATCAGACCATTATTTCCTTTTATATAAGAAGAAACGTTTATGTCTCAGCCTTGGCAGCCGACTGCGGAGATCGCACAATTAAGACAACGTGCTGTTTTACTCGCAACCATTCGTCAGTTTTTTGCGGATCGTGATGTTATAGAAGTGGATACGCCAGCGATGAGTCAGGCGACAGTGACAGATGTACATCTACATGCGTTTAAAACTGAATTTGTTGGCCCGGGCTATGCCGCTGGACAAACATTGTATTTAATGACCAGTCCTGAATTTCACATGAAACGGCTATTAGCTGCAGGAAGTGGCGCCATTTATCAGATTTGTAAGTCCTTTAGAAATGAAGAATCAGGACGTTACCATAACCCTGAATTTACGATGTTAGAGTGGTATCGACCTGGATTTGATCATCATCAATTGATGGCTGAGATGGATTTGTTGTTACAGCAAGTATTAGGTTGCGGTGCGGCAGAAAAAATGACTTATCAACAAGCTTTTATTGATGTACTAGGCGTATGTCCATTAGAAGGTTCGATGGCGGAACTTAAAGTGGTGGCTGCTCAATTAGGATTGGCTGATATTGCTGAGCACGAGCAAGATCGCGATACATTATTACAGCTACTGTTTAGTGTGGGTGTTGAAGCGAAAATAGGTCAAACAGTCCCCGCTTTTGTGTATGATTTTCCTGCTTCACAAGCGGCATTAGCGCAAATTAATCCACAAGATTCACGCGTAGCTGAACGATTTGAGGTGTATTTTAACGGTATTGAATTAGCCAATGGTTTTCATGAACTCGCTAATGGCGATGAGCAATTACAGCGTTTTGAAGCTGATAATCAAAAGCGGTTGAGTATGGGATTGCAGCCACAACCTATCGACATGCATCTTGTTGAGGCATTACGGGCAGGGTTTCCTGATTGTGCTGGAGTGGCATTAGGCATTGATCGCGTGATTATGCTGGCATTAGAACGTGATCATATTGATCAAGTAACGGCGTTCCCGATCGAAATAGCGTAAAGACTACCTTGCATCTTGACTCAAAAGATAGAGATGTAAAAAAGCACGGCAACAAGAACTGTGCTTTTTTTGTCATCAAATACTCATATACGCCAGCTGATGTTAGTCATGATTGAGCACTAGTTTCATACAGAGGGAATGTGCATCGCAGATTTTATTTGATGTAAATATAAATTAAGTAAAACGGCAAGTAGGATTTCAAGGCGTTTTAACCGTGAATTAACTATACCGTTCCTTCTTACTTATTACAACTGATTATCATTTGCAATAAGTGGTTAGTCGATCACAATACGCGCATTAATGGGCTGTAATGGACGATTATTATTTCCCATCATTTGATTTAGTTGTTCTATTTGAGCCGCTGAACTGGTGAGATGACTTTGCATAACATACCAACGAACACCTTCAGTACAAGGTGGCGTGGTTAATGAGCCATTGTAACGGAAATATTGACGTTCACGCGGCAATAGTGCATTAGGTGTTAGATCATCATTAAAATCGATAGTCTCACCTTTCGTTGGAATAGTTTTAAGTAAGGTGGTTAATTCATTATTTGCACGAGGCCCATTTTCAAACATCACTGAAATAACAGCAATATGTCCGGTTGCATCAACGTTAACAAAGTGCGCTTCTAGCGGGTATTGTTTGCCATCAATATAGTTTTCAGAAGGTGTATGAAAATGAAACTGTTTAAGCGTGTAAGTATCACCATCAATAACCAATGTATTATCACCACTGACATTGGCTGAGATAGTATGACCATTATTGGTTAAGCTGGTAATTTTACCATCATAGTTAATTTGTAGTGGCTGTGTTTGAGCTTGAATTGGTGATTGAATATCAATCGGGCTTTGGTTTTCACCGCCACAAGCAGGATAACTTTCAACCCAGTGCTCACTACCTTGTTGGTCGCCATATCCCCATGCAACATTGGCATGTGCAGAAAGAGAAAAGCAGGTCGCTAAAGCGAGTACTAATGCTGACGCTGTGTTTTTTTTCATGATGATCACCTATGAATATGAGAGTTATTTTGACCTAATAATAGCATTTGATCTACGAGATGAAGTGCTAACGTTAGCACAGTAATCTTTTGATTTGGTATTGAAAAATACACTAAAGGAATAGGCTTGATTTATAACGGTGATATAAAAAGCTGGGATAAATAATATTGGTTAATAAAAAGAAGGTTAAAACAAAAGGTAATAATGAGAGATACGGGGTAATGATTACCCCGTATAGATTTTTATATTGTTATTTAATTAGGTGTTCAGCATAAGGTTGTCCCATGCGCGTCACTTGACGTGGTTGCATGTTTTCTACAAAGCGAATGCTGTTTTTAGGGAATAAATTAATGACCGTTGAGCCAAGTTTGAATCGCCCCATTTCTTGACCTTTTTTCAAACTAATTGCTTGCTCACCTGATACTGGGTAATTCCAGCGACGTATTTCAGGGCTTGTTGGTGGTGTAACAGTGCCAGCCCATACTGTTTCGATGCTACCGACGATCGTTGCACCAACCAGTATTTGAGCTAATGGGCCAAATTCAGTTTCAAAGATACATACCACTCGTTCATTACGAGCAAATAAATTAGGTACATTAGCTGCTGTTAATGGATTTACTGAAAAGAGATCACCTGGAATATAAATCATTTGGCGTAATACACCATCACATGGCATATGCACACGATGGTAGTCACTAGGTGAAAGATATAATGTTGCGAATTCTCCCCCCATAAACTCATCAGCTAAATCGCTATCACCGCCTAATAATTCACAAGCATTAAAATAGTGGCCTTTGGCTTGGAATAAACGGCCAGCTTTAATTGGACCAAATTGACTTACACATGCATCAGCTGGATGGCTAATAATATGTGGGTCATTATTAATTGGACGAGCCCCTTCCTGTAGTTCACGCACGAAAAAAGCGTTGAAAGTAGGGTAAGCAGCAGGATCAGAATTCCGCGCTTCTGCCATGTTGACGTTATATTGTTTGATGAACCAACGAATAATGGTCGTGGTCAGTTTTCCACCTTCATAAGCTGCTAGTTTACCCACTAGGCGAGTTAATGCATGTTTGGGAATGCTATATTGAAGGCCAATCTTAATCTTATTTAACACAATCATTCTTCCACTAAATATTAATTAATCAATAAGTTAGTTATTCTTTGCTTATTTGGAAGAATAACGTCAACCCGCGATAATACCGAACTATTTATATATTGTCAGTTATTCTGGCGTTACCTCAGATGTGGATAATTCAAGTTTGTCGTGTTGATATAAATTGAGAGAAGTAAAAAATAAGCCTAAGGAAACAATAAATTTCTCTTAGGCTTAATATTTATTATCAGTTTGGTTTATTACGCGAAAATTGACGGTTCGCCACAGTTTCCGACATACTTTCAATGATTTTATGGTAACTGTTATAGCGATCACGACTAATATCACCACGTTCAACTGCTTCGCGAATGATACAACCAGGATCGTTGCCGTGTTTACAGTCACGGAATTTACAACCACCTAAATATTGACGAAACTCAACAAAAGCTTCCGTAATATGTTCTGGCTCTAAATGCCATAAACCAAATTCACGTACTCCCGGTGAGTCAATTAAATCGCCACCATCGGCAAAGTGGTATAATCTTGCCGCCGTTGTGGTGTGTTGACCTAAACCAGAGTTAGTTGAAACATCACCTATATCCGCTTCAACATCTGGCATTAACGCATTGACCATACTTGATTTGCCAACACCAGATTGACCGGCAAAGATACTGACATGATCTTTTAAATCTACTTTCAGATCATCTAGCCCTTCACCAGTATCGGTACTGACTAAGCGTACGCTATAACCAATGTTTTGGTATTGCGTCAATTTACGTTCAACATCAACTCGTTGTTCTGGTGTTAGTAAGTCGACTTTATTAACCACAATTAAAGGCTTAATACCGATGGTCTCAGCAGCAATAATGTAGCGGTCAATAATATTAAGCGACAGCTCTGGCAGTATTGATGACACAATCACAATACGGTCAACGTTTGCAGCTACCGCTTTAACGCCATCATAGTAATCAGGACGCGTTAGCATTGATTTACGTTCATGTACAGCTTCTACAACACCAGCAATACCTTGTAATGCTTCAACACCTGGGCGCCAAACGACACGGTCTCCAGAAACGAGGCTCTGAATACTGCGACGTAGGTTACAGCGATGAATAATCCCCGTTAATGGGTCTTCAACATCAGCGTGTTGACCAAATCGAGTAATAACCAGCCCTTCACGGGCATTTTCCAATAGAGCTTCATCCCATTGGACTTCATTTTTAGCGCGATCTAGGCGCTTATTTTGGTTAGAGCGAACACGTCGGCTCTGACCTTGAGTTAATTTTTTCTTTTTTGCCACAAGAATATCGTTCTGTTTGGTTGGCTTTCGGTATTATCATACATGGTTTAGTCACAAAAGAGGCAATATCGAATGACAATCAGCGATCAGAATCTTATTTGGATTGATCTGGAAATGACCGGATTAGATCCAGAAACTCATAAAATCATTGAAATCGCCACAGTTGTGACCGATCCACAGCTTAATGTGTTGGCGGAAGGTCCAGTTTTAGCTATTTATCAGCCAGAAGCTGAATTAGCAAAAATGGATGATTGGTGTACAACCACACATACTAATAGTGGTTTAGTCGAACGTATTCGTCAAAGTACGATTACAGAAGCACAAGCAGTTGCTCAAACTATCGATTTTTTAGAGCAATGGGTGCCAAAGGGCGTATCACCAATTTGTGGTAATAGTATTGGGCAAGATCGTCGTTTCTTATATAAGCACATGCCAATCCTTGAGCAGTATTTTCATTATCGTTATCTTGATGTGAGTACACTCAAAGAATTGACGCGTCGTTGGAAGCCTGAGCTACTTGATGGTTTTTCTAAACAAGGAAGTCACTTAGCCTTGGATGATATTCATGATTCAATTGCTGAGTTACGCTATTATCGTGAGCATATTTTCAATATTTGATGTGAAAATAAGCAGTTAGAAAAAAATCTGCGTTTTTTGGTTTAAGAACTATTGCATCCGACAATTTTAGTCGTATAATGCGCAGCCTCGAAAGGAGATAACGAGTTTGTTTTCTTTCGTTGTAAATCGGACGCGGGGTGGAGCAGCTTGGTAGCTCGTCGGGCTCATAACCCGAAGGTCGTTGGTTCAAATCCGGCCCCCGCAACCAATTCTCTTTTAAAGAGATGTGATGCGACACTAGCTCAGCTGGTAGAGCGCAACCTTGCCAAGGTTGAGGTCACGAGTTCGAACCTCGTGTGTCGCTCCAAATTGATATTCATGGCTACGGCGGTGAATAAAGATAGTTGTCACCCAACTTAAACTAGGTGGAAAAAATCGGACGCGGGGTGGAGCAGCTTGGTAGCTCGTCGGGCTCATAACCCGAAGGTCGTTGGTTCAAATCCGGCCCCCGCAACCAATTCTCTTTTAAGAGATGTGATGCGACACTAGCTCAGCTGGTAGAGCGCAACCTTGCCAAGGTTGAGGTCACGAGTTCGAACCTCGTGTGTCGCTCCAAATTGATATTCATGGCTACGGCGGTGAATAAAGATAGTTGTCACCCAACTTAAACTAGGTGGAAAAAATCGGACGCGGGGTGGAGCAGCTTGGTAGCTCGTCGGGCTCATAACCCGAAGGTCGTTGGTTCAAATCCGGCCCCCGCAACCAATTCTCTTTTAAGAGATGTGATGCGACACTAGCTCAGCTGGTAGAGCGCAACCTTGCCAAGGTTGAGGTCACGAGTTCGAACCTCGTGTGTCGCTCCAAATTGATATTCATGGCTACGGCGGTGAATAAAGATAGTTGTCACCCAACTTAAACTAGGTGGAAAAAATCGGACGCGGGGTGGAGCAGCTTGGTAGCTCGTCGGGCTCATAACCCGAAGGTCGTTGGTTCAAATCCGGCCCCCGCAACCAATTCTCTTTTAAAGAGATGTGATGCGACACTAGCTCAGCTGGTAGAGCGCAACCTTGCCAAGGTTGAGGTCACGAGTTCGAACCTCGTGTGTCGCTCCAAATTGATATTCATGGCTACGGCGGTGAATAAAGATAGTTGTCACCCAACTTAAACTAGGTGGAAAAAATCGGACGCGGGGTGGAGCAGCTTGGTAGCTCGTCGGGCTCATAACCCGAAGGTCGTTGGTTCAAATCCGGCCCCCGCAACCAATTCTCTTTTAAGAGATGTGATGCGACACTAGCTCAGCTGGTAGAGCGCAACCTTGCCAAGGTTGAGGTCACGAGTTCGAACCTCGTGTGTCGCTCCAAATTGATATTCATGGCTACGGCGGTGAATAAAGATAGTTGTCACCCAACTTAAACTAGGTGGAAAAATCGGACGCGGGGTGGAGCAGCTTGGTAGCTCGTCGGGCTCATAACCCGAAGGTCGTTGGTTCAAATCCGGCCCCCGCAACCAATTCTCTTTTAAGAGATGTGATGCGACACTAGCTCAGCTGGTAGAGCGCAACCTTGCCAAGGTTGAGGTCACGAGTTCGAACCTCGTGTGTCGCTCCAAATTGATATTCATGGCTACGGCGGTGAATAAAGATAGTTGTCACCCAACTTAAACTAGGTGGAAAAATCGGACGCGGGGTGGAGCAGCTTGGTAGCTCGTCGGGCTCATAACCCGAAGGTCGTTGGTTCAAATCCGGCCCCCGCAACCAATTCTCTTTTAAAGAGATGTGATGCGACACTAGCTCAGCTGGTAGAGCGCAACCTTGCCAAGGTTGAGGTCACGAGTTCGAACCTCGTGTGTCGCTCCAAATTGATATTCATGGCTACGGCGGTGAATAAAGATAGTTGTCACCCAACTTAAACTAGGTGGAAAAATCGGACGCGGGGTGGAGCAGCTTGGTAGCTCGTCGGGCTCATAACCCGAAGGTCGTTGGTTCAAATCCGGCCCCCGCAACCAATTCTCTTTTAAAGAGATGTGATGCGACACTAGCTCAGCTGGTAGAGCGCAACCTTGCCAAGGTTGAGGTCACGAGTTCGAACCTCGTGTGTCGCTCCAATTTGTAGTTCATGGCGAAAGCGGTGAACGTTAGGTGAAAGACCTAGCTATATGCGACACTAGCTCAGCTGGTAGAGCGCAACCTTGCCAAGGTTGAGGTCACGAGTTCGAACCTCGTGTGTCGCTCCAATTTGTAGTTCATAGCGAAAGCGGTGAACGTTAGGTGAAAGACCTAGCTATATGCGACACTAGCTCAGCTGGTAGAGCGCAACCTTGCCAAGGTTGAGGTCACGAGTTCGAACCTCGTGTGTCGCTCCAATTTGTAGTTCATAGCGAAAGCGATGAACGTTAGGTGAAAGACCTAGCTATATGCGACACTAGCTCAGCTGGTAGAGCGCAACCTTGCCAAGGTTGAGGTCACGAGTTCGAACCTCGTGTGTCGCTCCAATTTAAATATTCGCAATATACACTAGCTCAGTTAGTTGTACGCAATATTGCCAAGGTTGAGGTCACGCCTAGTTCCTTGAAGATCGGGAACCTCGTGTGTCGCTCCAATTTAGTTATCATCGAACTTATCGGTGAACTACTACTGTGAAGTATTAGTCTTAATGTGGTATTCCTGAGGTATTCGATTACCGATATCATCAGTGTACTGCTTCAAGTGTTTCTAGTTTAACTACGAAGCCCACTTAGAAGCATCTGCTTCGATTACATCATCTGCTATTGAATATGCAACCAAATGGTTGTTTTTTTCATCTTAGCTATTTTAAAAAGATGTTTTGTAATATCAATATTGTCAGATATGACAAGCGCTCTTTCCTAGCATTGATAAATTAAACTTACTTCAATAGATATTGTCGTTATCTTGTCTTTGTTTTTAAACATTGCATGGTAAGTCGTTATTTTTGTAAGTATTTTAAATTTATTGCACCGTTAGATCACAGTTAAATTAACAGAGTTATCCACATAACAATATCTGTGGGTAAGTCAGTTGATTAGATGTGCTGGCTAGGTGTGAATAACTTTAATATAGATTATCGCTTTGGATTTACTCTCTTTATTAAATGTAAAAAGCTAACAGGGTAACTGTATGTTTTTTATATCTAAATGTTCGTTTATCTACAATTTGTACACAATTTATTTTATCCTTTCTTTATTTGGATAACCATCTTGATTATGTTATCCACTCCCTGTGTCTAATCTTTCTTTTAGCACTTCTTTTTTATGTAATTAAAAAAGTTTTCCACATATACCCAGAGTGTTACGCATCTCGAGGTAATCCTTTTTCTATAATCCGCACTAACCGTTTTGTCGAGTTAGGTAGAACATCGATAACTATTTGCTGGCGCTTTTGTTGCTGTTGTTCTAAAGCCCATTCAATATGTACATCGACTAATGGATCTTCACCCTGACGAGTCATTAATGCTGCAACAATATCTGCTTGATAGGGAGCATTACCTAGCGCAATGGTGATATTTCGTAACCATTGAGTGTGGCCAATTCGTCGAATGGCTGAGCCTTCAGTATTTTTTAAGAATGTGGCTTCATTCCAGAGATAGAGTGTCACGAGATCTTGTTGAAATAGTACATCACGACAGTGATAGTCGGTTTCTGTTGTTATTTCACCATGACGGCTAAAAGGACAAACTAATTGGCAGTCATCACAGCCATAAATTCTATTGCCCATTGCTGCTCTATATTGTTCTGGAATAATCCCGTCAAATTCAATGGTGAGATAAGATATACAGCGTCGAGCATCAACGACACCAGCTTCAATAATGGCATCAGTAGGGCAACTGGTCATGCAAGCGACACACTTTCCACATTGATTAGTTTGAGGTGTATCAACTGGCAGCGGTAAATCAATTAATAGTTCTCCTAAAAAGAACCATGAGCCTGATTGATCGTTAAGAATTAAAGAATGTTTTCCTGTCCAGCCTAACCCAGATTTTTCAGCTAATGGGCGTTCTAATACTGGCGCTGAATCGACAAATGGTCGACAACCAAATTCACCAACAACATTTTCAATACGTTGACCTAGTTGTTTGAGGCGATTACGAATTAATTTATGATAATCACGTCCAAGTGAATAACGGCTAATATACGCTTTTGTTGGTTGCTTTAAAGTTTGAGCAAACCCCGCTTGTGGCGGTAAATAATTCATACGAACACTGATTACACGTATGGTTCCTGGCAGTAATTCATGTGGACGAGCTCGCATCATTCCGTGGCGCGCCATCCAGTCCATATCGCCATGGTAACCAGCGTCAAGCCATCGTTGTAGCTGTGCTTCGTGCTGCGTTAAATCGATATCACAGATCCCCACTGCCTGAAAGCCAAGTTCTTGCCCCCAAGTTTTAATTTGCAGTGCGAGTTGTTGATAATCGATACTCATAACGTCAGTCTTATAGCCAGTAAAAATCAGGGAACGGATTCTAGCACATTATTATTTTAGAATAGCCATTAGTGGCAATTAATGGGGGATAATATAACGGTCGTGAGAGTTGGCTCGATCACAAGTTGACATGTTGTTGTCAATACTCGGAATAATAGCTGAAATAATAATGTGAGAGTGTAAAGCTGCACCTCTGCTGAATATGTGAATGACACAAATTGAATGGTGTTACTTTATTACGGTAAAATTATAAAAGTTATTTTTCGAAGCAGATCATTATCACGTGTTCTATATCTCTATATACCGAGATTTTGATTTATCGTAAAGCAGCAGATTTATGTGCGCAAAGCGGCGAGCGTGGTATGCTGGCAGCTGATCTTTTTCTGTTTATTCGTCAATTATTCAATCCAAGATAAAATATAATGCAAACATTTGAAACTTTTCTTGCTGATGAGCAGGCAACGGTAGATTTTGGCCTTAAATTAGCTAAAGCCTGCACACAACAAACAACAATATATCTTCATGGTGATTTAGGTGCAGGTAAAACGACATTCAGTCGTGGTTTTATTCGTGCAATGGGCCATCAAGGTAATGTTAAAAGTCCAACTTACACATTGGTTGAGCCTTATGATCTTGCACCTTGGCAGGTTTATCATTTTGACTTATACCGTCTTGCTGATCCTGAAGAGTTAGAATTTATGGGGATCCGTGATTATTTTACTAGCGATGCTATTTGTTTAGTGGAATGGCCAGAAAAAGGTATTGGCATGCTGCCTGATGCTGATCTGGCGTTGGAATTACGCTATCACGGTGAGCAAAGAAAAGTAATATTGACGTCGAATACGGACTATGGTTCAACGTTGATCAACCACTTACAATTAGGTTAATTAGAAATGGCGTTACGGACGTATGCAAATCTTCTAATTTTGGGAGTGGGATTAGTTAGTTCTACCGCTTTTGCAAATGAACTAAAGGGTGTTCGAGTATGGCCTGCTCCTGATGAAACGCGTGTCGTATTAGATATGCAAAGCAAAGCGGATTACTCGCAGTTTATGCTATCAAATCCCTCACGGTTAGTGATTGATTTAAATAAGACTTCAATTAAAACAAAATTACCAATTGCCGTTGCGAAGAGTGAAATTTTAACTAAAGTTCGTAGTAGTAATGCACCTAAAAAAGGTACAACACGATTAGTGTTCGAGCTTAAGCGTGCTACAACACCCAAAATATTCTCTCTTTCACCAACACCCGATGGCAGTTATGGCTATCGATTAGTCATGGATTTACCTAATGGCTCTGGTGCTGGTGTTGTCGATAAAGATGAGCAAGAAGAAGAGAAAGCGACTGAAAATAACTTAGCTAAGCTACCATCAGGAACGGCGGATATTGTTGTCGCTGTTGATGCGGGTCATGGCGGTGATGATCCTGGTTCTATCGGCCCTACTCATAAATATGAGAAAAACGTTACTTTAGCCGTTGCGCGTAAATTAGCCGCCAAAATCAATGCCACCACAGGTATGCGTGCGGTCATGACTCGTCGTGGTGACTATTATGTAGGATTAAGTAAACGTTCAGAGATCGCTCGTAAAAACAAAGCGTTGTTATTAGTTTCAATTCACGCTGATGGCTTTAGTTCGCCTAAGCCTCGTGGCGCATCAGTATGGGTATTAAATACTCGTCGTGCTAATACCGAGATTGGTCGTTGGCTAGAGCAAAGTGAGAAGCAATCTGAGCTACTGGGTGGTGGTGATGTGTTATCAAGTAACCCTAAAGATAAATATTTAGGCCGTGCTGTACTTGATTTGCAATTTAGCTATTCACAGAAAGAAGGTTACGATGTTGCTAAACGCGTACTGTCGAATTTGCGCCATATTGCGCGTTTACACAAAACAGTACCGCAATACGCTAGCCTTGCAGTATTAAAATCGCCTGATATTCCATCATTACTGGTTGAGACCGGGTTTATTACTAATCCGATTGAAGAGCGCCAATTAACGTCTAATGCGCATCAAAATCAACTGGCGAATGCGGTTTATAAAGGTATTTTACAATATTTTACGGCTCATCCACCTGAAGGTACGTTATTTGCCTCGCGTCTAAATGCTAAAGGTATGAAGCATAAAGTAACATCAGGTCAAACATTAAGTGGGATTGCCGCTAAATATGGCTCATCAATGGCTGCAATTAAGGCAGCAAATCATCTGAAATCAAATTCAGTTAATATTGGTCAAGTGCTATTGATCCCTCGTAGTGGGATTACAACCGCACCAGTAGGAAATAAGACTACAGCAGCTGTAAGTAAACCTACATCATCAACACGTATTGTATGGCATACCGTGACTCGCGGTGAATACCTTGGCAAAATTGCGGCTAAATATGGGGTAACCATGAGTAGCATTCGTCAAACTAGCCATTTAAAGTCAGACAATGTCATGGTTGGGCAGAAACTAAAAATTGCGGTTGCTGCCTCGAAAGTTGAGCGTCATAAAGTACGTCGTGGTGAGTTTTTAAGTAAGATTGCGGCTAAATATGGGGTATCAGTAGCAACTATTCGTGATGCGAATAAGCTACGTTCTGATAAACTAGCTGTAGGACAGACACTAATTATTCCAAGAAGTTAATTATGCCGATTCAGATTTTACCCGCTCGGCTGGCTAACCAGATTGCAGCGGGTGAAGTTGTTGAACGCCCCGCATCGGTAGTCAAAGAGCTCGTTGAAAATAGTATAGATGCCGGTGCCACTCGAATTGATATTGATATCGAAAAAGGTGGTAGCCGGTTAATTCGTATTCGTGATAATGGTAAAGGTATCGTTAAGGATGAGCTTGGCTTAGCCCTTAGCCGTCATGCGACCTCAAAAATAGCCACATTGGATGATCTTGAAGCCATTGTTAGCTTAGGTTTTCGTGGCGAAGCACTTGCTAGTATCAGTTCAGTTTCTAGATTAACGCTAACTTCTCGTACCGAAGAACAACCTGAAGCATGGTCTGCTTATGCTGAAGGTCGTGATATGGAGGTACGATTAAAACCAGCCGCTCACCCTGTTGGTACAACGCTTGAAGTGTTAGACCTATTTTTTAATACGCCTGCACGACGTAAGTTTTTACGGACCGAAAAAACAGAATTCACCCATATTGATGAACTGATTAAACGCATTGCGTTAAGCCGCTTTGATGTGGCAATCACACTGCGTCATAACGGTAAATTAATTCGTCAGTATCGAATTGCCGAAAATACATTACAACAAGAACGACGTTTAGCTGTCGCTTGTGGACCATCATTTTTGCAGCATGCATTAGTGGTTGAATTAGCACATGATGATTTAAAATTATCAGGCTGGATTTGTAATTCGCAAGGTGCGCGTAGTCAAAATGATATTCAATATTGCTACGTTAACGGTCGCATGATGAAAGATAAATTAATCAATCATGCTATTCGTCAGGCTTATGAATCGAGTTTGCGTTCAGATCAATATGCCGCTTATGTGCTATATATTGAAGTTGATCCGCATCAGGTCGACGTTAATGTCCATCCGGCTAAGCATGAAGTGCGTTTTCATCAAGCGCGCTTAGTGCATGATTTTATTTATCAAACCCTACACAGTGCATTACAGCAAGCGGCTGATGTGAATGATGTTCATCAATATCAAGTACCTGTAAGAGCCAGTGCTCATGCACATACTGAAGTTACTGCAGCACCG
This sequence comes from Photobacterium toruni, assembly GCF_024529955.1. Lineage (NCBI taxonomy): Bacteria > Pseudomonadati > Pseudomonadota > Gammaproteobacteria > Vibrionales > Vibrionaceae > Photobacterium > Photobacterium toruni. The sequence continues at coordinate 2,726,716 of NZ_AP024854.1, read as the reverse complement.
ATTGATCGCGCTTCTCAAACTATTGCTGCGATGCCTGATTATCCTAATAAAGCTGATGCTGATAGTTGGTTGTCGGTTCAATCAGCAACGACTGCAACACCAGTATCTTCCTTCTCTCTTGATAGTGAAAGAACACCTATTTCGATATCTGAAAAAACTTTATTAGTAAATTCAGTTAGTAAAGATACTCAACAAAGCTATAGTCAAAAGAGTAGTCCAAAAATATCATCACAATCAGCCTCTGTTAAGCGCCAACAAGATTCGTCACAATACGCTTCTTCTCATCATCATTATGGTGAATCAGGACCGACAGCTGCAGAAGTTAACGCTTATAATAAATTGATAACATTGGATGATTCGCTTTCTACGCCATTAATATCTTGTCGTGAGACTGGGCATGAAACGGCGACCCGGATAGCTGAACCTCAACGTGAATGGGCAGCATCGAGTCAGTCAATAGCAATTAAGCCAAGTAAGTCTCTTCATGGCAATGATGTTGGATTAGGGAAACCATTAACGGTTGTTGAAAAGCATTTTTTATTGTTAAGTCAACAGCATGAAGTGGTGTTATTGCATCTACCTATTGCTGAGAACTTACGCTATGTGGGGCAATTACAGTTAGCAAAAACAGTAGGCTTAAAACCTCAGCCATTATTGATTCCACTGGCAGTGCCTGTTGAGACAGAATTACTTCAATGTGCAGAGTTACATGGACAACTATTAAAACAGCTAGGGATTCAATTAAAAGCCAAAGGGCGTAATAGCATTATTATTTTGTCGGTGTGTATGCCATTAAGACAACAAAATTTACAACAATTAATCCCAAGTTTGTTAACCTACCTTGATACCGTGAGTGACGATCCTGATGCTCAAGGATGGGATAACCTTTTATTCTGGCTCGCTAAACAATGCCATATGTCAGTAGCAAACTACACTTTGGCACAAGCGATTCAGTTAATTACCGAATTAGAGCAGCTCTGGGGAGAACAATTGATGACATTTAAAGCACAACTTGTTCGCCCTGTTGATATGCAAGTAGCAATAGAAGCATTTAAGTAATTTATGACTAAGCCACAAGTTATGACTAAGCCCCAACCACAAGCTATTTTTTTAATGGGCCCGACAGCGTCAGGCAAAACCGATTTAGCTATTCGGTTACGAGAACAGTTACCCGTTGAGTTGATAAGTGTTGACTCAGCCCTTATTTATAAGGGAATGGATATTGGTACTGCGAAACCAGATGCGCATGAATTGGCACTGGCACCGCACCGTTTAATTGATATTCGTGATCCAGCGCAAAGTTATTCTGCTGCAGACTTTCGTTCGGATGCACTAAAAGAAATGGCTGATATAGTGGCAGCAGGGCGGATTCCTTTGTTGGTCGGTGGTACTATGTTGTACTACAAGGCATTATTGGAAGGATTGTCACCATTACCAGCTGCAGATGATGCTGTTCGCGCTGGCATTGAACTGGATGCTGAGACGCGAGGATGGCAATCTTTGCATGATGAATTGGTGCAAATTGATCCCGTTGCGGGAGCAAGGATCCATCCCAATGATCCACAGCGATTATCTCGTGCATTGGAAGTGTTTCGAATCACAGGTAAGACATTAACTGAGTTAACGAAAACTCAAGGTGAATCGTTACCTTATAAGGTTCACCAATTTGCAATTACGCCCACGGATAGGGCTGTACTGCATCATCGAATTGAGCTTCGGTTCAAAAAAATGATCGAAGCAGGGTTTGAGCAGGAAGTACGAGCATTATATGACCGAGGTGATCTTCACCTTGAACTTCCTTCTATTCGCTGCGTTGGTTATCGACAGATGTGGGAATATTTGGACGGGAAACATGACATAGATGAAGCGGTTTTCCGTGGTATCTGTGCTACCCGTCAATTGGCAAAGCGTCAAATCACTTGGCTTCGTGGCTGGAAAGATTTGACTTGGTTGGATAGTAGTGATGTTGATAGCGCGTTACAAACCGTCACAAACTCAGTTAGATGTGATGTTTAATTAACGTGTATACTCTGAACTGCTTTGCGTATTTTTAGTTTTTGTTCGTTGCTAATACAACTACAAACAAATAAGGAAAAGAAATAATGGCTAAGGGGCAATCTCTGCAAGACCCGTTTTTGAATGCGCTGCGTCGTGAAAGAATACCGGTCTCTATTTACCTGGTAAACGGTATCAAACTACAAGGCCAAATTGAATCATTTGATCAATTTGTCATTTTACTTAAAAACACTGTCAACCAGATGGTTTATAAGCATGCTATTTCAACTGTTGTACCCGCTCGTCCGGTGAATCATCATCAGGCGGGTGATCGTCCAGCAGGAAGTGATCGTCCAGAAAAAACAGAAGAGTAAGATTATTTTCAAATAAGGAGCTAATTACTTGTTTGACCGTTATGAAGCTGGTGAGCAGGCTATTCTTGTTCATATTAACTTTACTCAAGATGAGGAATGGGAAGATCTTAGCGAATTTGAAATGCTAGTGTCTTCTGCTGGGGTTAATGCGCTACACGTGGTTACGGGTAGTCGCAAAACACCCCTTCCTAAATATTATGTGGGTGAAGGTAAAGCACAAGAAATAGCTGATGCTGTAAGAACTGTTGATGCAGATATTATTATTTTTAATCACGCATTGTCACCTGCACAAGAACGAAACTTAGAGCAGCTTTGTCAATGTCGTGTGATTGATCGTACTGGGTTAATTCTCGATATCTTTGCTCAACGTGCACGTACCCATGAAGGTAAGTTGCAAGTTGAATTAGCACAATTACGACACATCTCAACCCGGTTAATTCGTGGTTGGACTCACCTTGAGCGACAAAAAGGTGGTATTGGTCTTCGCGGGCCAGGTGAAACTCAGTTAGAAACCGATCGACGTTTGTTACGAGAACGTATTAAAACTATTTTGCGTCGTTTAGATAAAGTTGCTAAACAACGTGATCAGGGACGTCGAGCGAGAAACCGAGCAGAAATCCCAACGGTATCATTAGTTGGGTATACCAATGCGGGTAAATCAACATTATTCAATCGTATTACCGATGCTGGGGTGTATGCAGCTGATCAGCTATTTGCTACCTTAGATCCAACTTTGCGTAAGATTGAAGTTGCAGATGTCGGTGCAGCGATACTTGCAGATACTGTTGGTTTTATTCGTCATTTACCCCACGATTTAGTGGCTGCGTTTAAAGCAACATTAAAAGAAACACAAGAAGCAGATCTTTTGCTTCATGTGGTTGATGCCAGTGACGATCGCTTTCGTGAAAACATTGAAGCGGTAGATACCGTACTCGATGAAATCGATGCCGGCGACGTTCCTGTTTTACTTGTTATGAATAAAATTGATAACTTGGATCATGCACAACCACGAATCGAGCGTGACGAAGAGGGTTTACCTCGACGAGTTTGGGTATCAGCCATGGAAGGGCAAGGCATTGACTTGTTATTCCAAGCCTTAACAGAACGTCTTGCAGGAACGATGATAAAACACAGCTTGCGTTTACCACCTGAAATTATAGGACGGTTACGCAGTAAGTTTTATCAAATGGGCTGTATTGTGCAAGAAGAGTATGAATCAGATGGCTGTTTAATGATTGATATTCGCTTACCGATGGCAGAATGGTCGCGGTTACAAAAAAGAGAAAGTACTTCGTTAGATGACTACATCGTTGCTTAATGGATTGCTGAGTAATAAAAACTGTCGTCATATCACATTGATGGAGTTCTATAATGGCGTGGAATGAGCCTGGTAACAACGGCGGCCGTGATGATAAAGACCCTTGGGGTAATAAAAATCACGGTGGACGTGAACAAGGACCGCCTGATCTGGATGAGGTTTTCTCAAAACTGAGTCGTAAGGTTGGTGGTGTGTTTGGTAGTAAAAAAGGACCAACAGGCAGCGGTAGCGCTGTAGGTTTGGGTGCTGTTGCAGTTTTAGCTGTGGCTGTATGGGGATTTTCAGGCTTTTACACTGTAAGTGAAGCAGAGCAAGGTGTTGTGCTGCGCTTTGGTAAGTTTGATCAAATCGTCAAGCCTGGTTTGAACTGGAAGCCGACTTTTATTGATGAAGTCATCCCAGTTAACGTACAAGCAATTCGTTCGCTACGAGCTTCTGGCTTAATGCTAACTAAAGACGAAAATGTACTGAAAGTTGAGATGGATGTTCAATACCGTGTTGATAACGCTGAGAAGTATTTATTCAGTGTGACCAATGCTGATGATAGTTTGCGTCAAGCAACAGATTCTGCACTGCGTGCGGTTATCGGTGATTCAACCATGGATCAAGCGTTAACAACAGGCCGTCAGACTATTCGTGCGAATACTCAAACTGCAATCAATAAAATTATTGCAAAATATGACATGGGTATCCGTGTTGTGGACGTTAACTTCCAAAGTGCGCGTCCACCAGAGGCTGTAAAAGATGCCTTTGATGATGCTATTGCGGCACGTGAAGATGAAGAACGTTATGTTCGTGAAGCAGAAGCTTATAGTAATGACATTTTGCCAAAAGCAACCGGTCGTGCTGAGCGTCTGAAGAATGAAGCAGAAGGTTATTCTGAGCGTGTTATTAATGGTGCTTTAGGTGATGTTGCACAGTTTGATAAGCTGTTGCCTCAATATGAAGCGGCTAAGAAAGTAACCCGTGAACGTATGTATCTTGATACGATGGAACGTGTTTACAGCAATACCAGCAAGGTGTTAATTGATACTAAGTCTGGTGGTAATAACGTGATGTATTTACCGCTAGAGAAATTAATGAATCAATCAAATAACCAAGCGAAAAAACCGGCGGATTCTGGCCGATTAAGTGGTATTGAATTGGAAAAAGTGGAAACACCGACACCAGTCGCTCCAACACCACGCGCTGATACTGGCCGTCAAGGGAGATATTAATTATGCGTAAGTTAATCATCCCAGTAGTTGTGATTTTTATTGCACTATTATTGATGTCTATGTTTGTCGTCAAAGAAGGTGAGCGCGGTATCGTGGTGCGTTTCGGTCGTATTCTAAAAGATAACAATACCGAAATTGCACGTGTTTACGAGCCAGGTCTTCACTTTAAAGTACCTGTGTTTGATCGTGTGCATGATCTTGATGCACGTATTCAAACCATGGACGACCAAGCTGATCGTTTCTTAACTGCTGAGAAAAAAGATGTAATCATTGATACTTACGTAAAGTGGCGTATTAAAGATTTCGGTAAATATTACTTAGCAACAGGTGGTGGTAATACATCAACTGCAGAATCGTTATTAAAGCGTAAAGTCGTTGATAGCTTACGTGCCGAAATTGGTGCGAAAGAGATCAAACAAATTGTATCTGGAGAAGACAGTACTTCAGCTCCTTCTGTGCCTGCTGATATTGCACAAACTAAAGCTGCGAAAGCTGCTTTAGCTGTGATTGAAGGTGTGGTACCGGTGAAGAAAGTTGAAGGTCAACGTGATCAAATCATGGCTGATGTACTTGAAGAAACGCGTGAAAGTGCGAAAGACTTAGGTATTGAAGTAGTTGATTTCCGTATTAAGAAAATCAACTTACCAGATGAAATCAGTGAGTCTATCTACCGTCGTATGCGTGCTGAACGTGAGTCAGTGGCGCGTAGCTACCGTTCTCAAGGCCGTCAACGTGCTGAAGAGCTTCGTGCTCGTTCAGAACTTGAAGTGGCAACAGTTTTGGCTGACGCAAAGCGTAAAGCACAAGTTGTACGTGGTGACGCAGATGCACAAGCGGCTGAGATTTATGCGAAAGCATATAATCAAGATCCTGAGTTTTACAGTTTCTGGCGTTCTTTGAAGGCGTATGAAAATAGCTTTAATTCGAAAAATGACATTCTTGTTGTTGATCCGAATAATGAGTTCTTTAAATACATGAACCATTCAGAGCTATCAGCAAAGTAAGCTCGCTTTCATAACAGTGCAATCGTTATAATAAAGACAAGGCCTTCGCCTTGTCTTTTTTTTTGGATGAAATATATGATGAATACCGTTCTGTTAGCCATTGGTTTAGTGTTAGTTGTTGAAGGGTTAGGACCATTACTTGCCCCTCAAGGGTGGCGTAATATGGTCAGTCAATTAAGTCAACAAGATGATAATACATTGCGTCGTATTGGTGGGTGTTTGGTCGTCGCTGGTAGTGTTATTGCGTATATGATGTTTCTTAAAATATAGAAAAACGGCCATAAAAAAGAGATAAAACTCGTCATATATGCAATGTATTAAGCCAAAAATGACTGCAAGCGGGCAATTTAGGTGCTAGAATCCTTTTTTAACTACGATAGATGAAGAAAGATGGCAAATAATGTAGTCGTTCTTGGCACCCAATGGGGTGACGAAGGTAAAGGTAAGATTGTTGACCTGCTGACCGAAGATGCAAAATATGTCGTTCGCTACCAAGGCGGACATAACGCCGGTCACACCCTAGTTATTGACGGTGAGAAAACTGTTCTTCACCTGATCCCATCAGGCATCCTACGTGACAATGTTAAATGCATCATCGGTAATGGTGTTGTACTTTCTCCTGATGCACTAATGAATGAGATGGGTCCACTAGAAGCACGTGGTATTCCTGTTCGTGAGCGTCTGTTCCTATCAGAAGCTTGTCCACTAATTCTTCCTTACCATATTGCTCTTGACCAAGCTCGCGAAGCGGCTCGTGGTAAAAAAGCAATTGGTACAACAGGTCGTGGTATCGGTCCTGCTTACGAAGATAAAGTTGCTCGTCGCGGTCTTCGCGTTGGTGATTTATTCGATAAAGCCGCTTTTGCTGAGAAGCTAAAAGAAGTAATGGCATACCATAACTTCCAGCTTGAGCATTACTACCATGCTGAACCTGTAAGCTACGAAGAAGTACTAGAAAAAGTACTTTCTCAAGCAGATCTATTAACATCAATGGTTATCGATGTAACTAAAGAACTTGATGATGCGCGTCTACGTGGCGACAAGATCATGTTTGAAGGTGCACAAGGTACATTGCTTGATATCGACCACGGTACTTACCCATACGTAACGTCTTCTAACACGACAGCTGGTGGTGTTGCTGCGGGTTCTGGTTTCGGTCCTCGTCACCTAGGTTACATTCTAGGTATCGCGAAAGCGTACTGTACTCGTGTGGGTGCAGGTCCTTTCCCGACTGAACTATATGACGGTCTAGAAAAGCAAGATCCTATCGGTAAACACCTAGGTACTGTTGGCCATGAGTTTGGTGCAACAACAGGTCGCCTACGTCGTACTGGTTGGTTCGATGCAGTAGCTATGCGTCGTGCAGTACAAATCAACTCTATCTCTGGTTTCTGTCTAACTAAATTAGATGTACTAGATGGCCTAGAAGAGCTAAAAATCTGTACTGGTTACAAAACGAAGTCTGGTGAAATTCTAGAAGTTTCTCCAATGGCGGCTGATGCGTACGACGATTTAGAACTAATTTACGAAACAATGCCTGGTTGGAGCGAAATTACATTTGGTGCTAAGACACTGGATGCGCTACCACAAGCAGCACTTGATTACATTGCACGTATTGAAGAGCTAACAGGTGTGCCAATTGATATTATTTCAACGGGTCCTGATCGTAACGAAACGATTGTTAAAGTACATCCATACGGTGAATAATCACTGGCGATAACTTTAAGCAAAAAAACCAGCTTTCGAGCTGGTTTTTTTATAACTCAAATTTGGTGTTAGGTTGCCATCTGTCATGATTAAAGTTTTATTTTACATTGCCGATAGATAACTATTCGAGATGTGAGGAATGTAAATGAAATGCTTACTGATGACGATTGTTCTTGGGTTAGCAACACCCGCTTATGCCCTTGCTGTTGTGGGAGAAGCGGTACCAATTTACACCGAAGATCAACTTAGCGCATGGTTTACAACTAACCAGCATTTACGCCAAGTGAAAGCAGATGATTGTCAGTTAGTACAAGATATTCAAGCGCGCGCAGAAAAAATAGAATCACCCACTTATCAATTTCTTTATGGGGATATGCTTGCATGGGGTGTATGTGTCTCTAAAGATATTGATCAAGGTATGTATTACATGCGTGCAGCTGCTCAGCAAGGTGTACCTGTTGCATTAGAACAATTAGGACGTTATTACGCTCATGGCATTATTTTGCAGCAAGATAAAGAGCGTGCGATCCCTTACTTACGTGAAGCCGCCGCTTTAGGTAATGTTCGTGCACGGATTGAGTTAGCTCAATTACTCATTGCTGATAATGGTAGTCCATTAGATTTTGAAGACGCGTATCGCTGGTTGTATCAGACAGTGACCACCAATAAGCGACAACATCAACAATTACGGCGATTACGCCAGCAGCTAGAGCAAAAGATGCCTGCCAATATTATTGCTCGTGCTAAGCGACGTTCGTCGTTTTGGTAGTCGTGATGATAAATTGCAATAAAAACAGCATCTAATCAGATGCTGTTATTGGTTGGGTAGGATTTGATGGTGTGAGTCGTAATTTTAAATATTACAGTATGTTATGCGGGCCAAAACATTCATAATGAATACGATCACTGGTGATACCCAATTCAATTAATTGCTTGGCGATAAATTGCATAAAGCCAACAGGACCACAACAATAAAAATGCATTTCAGGATCTGAAATTTGAGCGGTAATTTTATTGAGTTCGATTAAGCCTTGGTAGTCATAGTTTTCTGCTTGGCGATCCGTTACTGCGGGAGCGTTATACCATGTTAATGCAGTAATATGCTGATGTTGGCTTGCTAATCTTTTAACGTGATCTTTATAAGCATGTTGCTGACTATTTTCTGTTGCATGTAACCAATTCACTGCCGCTTGATGTTGAGTTAGCGTTTCAAGCATGGCTAACATAGGTGTTAAGCCAACACCGGCTGAAATTAATGTTACTGGTGTTTGAGGGTCAACACTCAAGAAAAAATCACCAGCGGGAGCGACCAGTTTAACGTTATCACCGACATGAATTTTATCATGAAGGTAGTTGGAGACTGTTCCTTGTGCTTCTCGTTTTACTGAAATACGGTAATGATCGTTATTAGGTGCTGATGATAAGCTGTATTGACGAATTTCTTGGTTCGCTAATTCTTGTGCATTGATATAAATACCAAGATATTGTCCTGGTTTGTAAGTTGCAACTTGACCGCCATCTGTTGGTGCAAAAGTAAAACTGGTGATCAATTCACTGTCAGGGTGTTTACTGGTTACAACAAATTCACGTGTACCACGCCACCCACCTACTTTATTATCACTTTCTTGATAGATCTCTTCTTCACGGTTAATGAATATATTAGCCAACACGCCGTATGCTTCTTCCCATGCGTCTAATACCTCTTGGCCTGGAGATAATAATTCATCAATAGTCGCTAATAGATGATGACCTACGATCTGGTATTGATCGGCAGTAATTAAAAAGCTGGTATGTTTTTGTGCTATTTTTTCTACAGCAGGTAGTAGTACCGCTAAATTATCAATATTATTAGCGTAAGCACAGACAGCGTTAAATAATGCTTGTTGTTGGCTTGATGGCGTGTTTTTATCTGAGCCTTGTTGATGGCTCATATTAAAAATATCTTTAAGCTCTGGATTGTGATCAAACATACGCTGATAAAAATGTTGAGTAACGGCTGGACCAGCAGCTGCGATAATCGGTGCCGTCGATTTTACGATATCAATGGTTTTTTGAGTGAGCATGACTTTCTCTTTTGTAAGTTGTATTTATAATATATGTTATAAGTTGTATCTGATCTGTATCTTTTAGTCAAGAACAAGATTAAAATAGTAACAGGAGGAGTGAATGTGCAGTTAACCAGCTTTACCGATTATGGCCTACGAGCCTTGATATACCTTGCCAGCTTGCCTGAGGGTGAGTTAACAAGTATCACAAAAGTAACCGACACTTATGGTGTGTCGCGTAACCACATGGTCAAAATTATTAATAAATTGGGCCAATTAGGTTATGTAGAAACCGTACGAGGAAAAAATGGTGGTATTCGTTTAGGAATGCCTGCAGGAAGTATTGTATTAGGGCACGTAGTAAGGGCGATTGAACCGTTACAAATCGTCAATTGTGCACCTGATTTTTGTAATATTACTCCTGTATGTCAGTTAAAGGGGATCCTTACTGATGCGCGTAATGCTTTTTTAAATGAGCTAGATAAGTACACATTATTGACTTTGATTGATAATAATCCACCATTGCGTGTCTTATTAGGGTTGCCTGCAGAACACTAAGGCCATTTAAAGATAATGGTCTAGCATCATATTACTCCCTATTATTTAGTGGAATAGGTATTTATTGCCTGTTCCCATCTGTTCACCTAAGAGCTGAGTATACTTAATGTATGGCTAGCTAACAGGAACTGTTTATGTCTAAAGGTACTACCGATTTACCGGTTGATCCTTTTCGCGAACGCGAAGCATCTAATTACGAAAATCCCATTCCAAGCCGTGAATTACTACTTGAAGTAATTCGTGGTTTTAGTACACCCGTTAGCCGTGACCAGTTATTTACTGTGTTAAAGCTTAAAGGTGATGATCAATATGAAGGCCTACGTCGTCGCTTACGCGCGATGGAACGTGACGGACAATTAATTTTCACACGTCGTCAATGCTATGCATTGCCTGAGCGTTTGGATTTAATTAAAGGGTACGTTATCGGCCACCGTGATGGTTTCGGTTTTTTACGCCCAGAAGGGACTTACAGTAAAGAGACTGATTTATTATTACCTGCCCATCAAATGCGCAGTGTGATCCATGGCGATTATATTTTAGCGCAAGCTGAAGGCGAAGATAAACGTGGCCGTCGTGAAGGTCGAGTTGTGCGCGTCTTAACAGAATCACCGAACCAAATTGTTGGCCGTTTCTTCCTTGAAGACGGCATGGGTTACGTCGTGCCCGATGATTCTCGTATTGCGCAAGATATCATTATTCCAACAGACGTTCGCCAAGGTGCTCGTATGGGTAACGTGGTTGTGGTTGAGATCAATCAACGCGCAACACGTCAACATAATGCCGTTGGCCGTGTCGTTGAAGTACTGGGTGAGAATATGGCACCGGGTATGGAAATTGAAATCGCCCTCCGCACTCATGATATTCCCCATGTGTGGCCATCTGAAGTTGATAATCAAATTAAGCATCTGACCGAAGAAGTGCCAGAAGAAGCTAAATTGGGACGTGTCGATTTACGTCAATTACCCTTGGTGACTATCGATGGTGAAGATGCACGTGACTTTGATGATGCGGTGCACTGTCAGCGTAATCCTGATGGTGGCTGGCGTTTATGGGTCGCAATTGCTGACGTAAGTTACTATGTACGTCCAAAATCAGCATTAGATAATGAAGCACTAAAGCGAGGTAACTCTGTTTACTTCCCAGCTCAAGTGATTCCAATGTTGCCAGAAGTTCTGTCAAATGGTCTCTGTTCACTCAATCCACAAGTAGATCGCTTGTGTATGGTGTGTGAGATGACAGTCTCTGAAGGCGGTAAGCTAACAGGCTACAAGCATTACGAAGCAGTGATGAATTCACATGCGCGCTTAACTTACACCAAAGTAAGTAACATGCTTGAAGGTGATGACGAGTTACGTCAACGTTACGCGCCATTAGTGCCGCATCTTGAAGAACTTTACAGCATGTTTAAAGCGCTGAAAGTGGCGCGTGAAGCACGTGGTGCGATTGAATTTGAAACGGTTGAAACCAAGTTTGTCTTCAATGCAGATCGTAAAATCGAGAACATCGTACCGCTAGTGCGTAATGAAGCACATAAAATCATCGAAGAATGTATGATTTTAGCCAATATCGCTTCAGCACAATTTGTTGAAAGTGCTAAAGAGCCAGCGTTATACCGTGTTCACGACACTCCAGGTGAAGAGCGTCTACAAGGTTTCCGTGATTTCTTGGGCGAGCTAAGTTTAGAGCTTGGTGGTGGTTTAGAGCCAAGTCCGAAAGATTACGCTGCATTAGCGAATTTAATTCAAGAGCGTAATGATCGTGAATTAATTCAAACCATGCTATTGCGCTCAATGAAACAAGCGATCTATCAAGCGGATAATATTGGTCACTTTGGTTTAGCCCTCAGCCAATATGCGCACTTTACGTCGCCAATTCGTCGTTACCCTGATTTAACCTTGCACCGTGCGATCAAATTCTTAATTGCTAAGCAAGCTGGCAATACTAAGAACGATACGCCAACGGGGGGTCATCATTATTCATTTGATGAAATAGATGCCATTGGCGAGCAGTGTTCAACCACAGAGCGTCGTGCCGATGATGCTACTCGTGATGTATCTGATTGGCTCAAGTGTGAGTACATGCAAGATCACCTTGGCGATGAGTTTGAAGGTGTGATTGCTAACGTTACCGGTTTTGGTTTCTTTGTTCGCCTTAATGAATTAAACATTGATGGTTTAGTGCATATTTCAAACCTTGCTAACGATTACTACCAGTTTGATCCTGTGGGTCAACGTTTGGTGGGTGAGAGTTCCGGTGTGATTTATCGTTTAGGTGATACCGTGTACGTTAAAGTGGCTGCGATTAACCTAAATGACCGTCAATTAGATTTTGATATCGTTGGCGCCGAGCGCAAGCAACGTGGTGCGGGTAAAACTGCTAAAGGGCGTGAGAAAAAGCAACGGATGCGCAAAGCTGACGGTCTTAAACGTCAGGGAATGCCTGCGTTTAAAGTTGAAAATGGCGAAGCGGTAGTCGATGAATCACGTGCTAAAAATAAACGTGAGCGCTCTTCGGTACGTAAAAAGTTAAAAGAAGGCGCGATTCCAGCAGCTGATGCTAAAAAGAAAAAGCCAAGAAATAAAAAACCACGCAAGTTATCGGATGAAAAACCGCTAACTGATCCTAAAAAGAAACCCAAAGTTCGCAAGAAGAAAAAGCAACGTGCGGGTAAATCTGAACGTGCAGCAAAGAAGAGTTAATTGATGAGTAATGATATGATTTTTGGCATCCATGCCGTTAAAGCCGTGCTTGCATCTGATCCGGTACGTTTTATTGAAGTCTTCGTACTTAAAGGACGTGAAGATGATCGTTTACTGCCGCTAATTACTGAGTTACAAGAATTAGGCATCACGATTCAAGAAGCAGGCCGTAAAGCATTAGACGACAAAGTAGATGGTGCTTCTCATCAAGGTATTATTGCGCGTGTACGTCCAGGTAAGCAATATAACGAAAACAACCTTGAAGATTTATTAGCCACCAAAGAAAATCCGTTATTGCTGATTTTAGATGGCGTGACAGATCCTCATAATCTTGGTGCGTGTTTGCGTAACGCAGATGCTGCTGGCGCTGTCGCAGTGATTGTGCCAAAAGATCGCTCAGCGCAGTTAAATGCAACTGCAAGTAAAGTGGCTTGTGGTGCGGCTGAAATTATGCCGTTAGTTCGTGTTACTAACCTTGCTCGTACTATGCGTGCGCTTCAAGATAAAGGCGTATGGATTGTGGGTACGGCAGGTGAAGCGACCCATGATATCTACCACAGTAAACTGACAGGGCCATTGGCGATTGTGATGGGTGCTGAAGGTGAAGGTATGCGTCGTTTAACGCGTGAAACCTGTGATGATTTGATTAAAATTCCAATGGCAGGTTCAGTTTCAAGTTTAAACGTATCTGTTGCGACGGGTATTTGTTTGTTTGAAGCGGTACGTCAACGCGGATAATGCGTGATTACGTGCTAAAAACTGCATAATTATTTAAACCCACTCAGTGATTACTGGGTGGGTTTTTTATTATGTGACGGTATGAAAAATGCGCATTGAGTGGGACTGTTACTAAGCAGTAGATACGATCTGCTGAGGTTAGGGTTCATTTTATTGAAAAACGGCGAGTGGTGATAAAATAAGCTTGCCTAGATTGATCATTCTCTGTACTATCCGTCATCCAAATTCTCGGTTCTTTTTTTTAGTTCCTTGCTTCCCCAGGATAACCGAGCCGACAAGGGAAGCTGAATAATCCGTAAGGAGCAACCTATGCGTCATTACGAAATCGTATTCATGGTGCACCCTGATCAAAGCGAGCAAGTTGCTGGCATGATCGAGCGTTACACTGCTGCTATCAAAGATTCTGGTGGTCAAATTCACCGTCTAGAAGATTGGGGCCGCCGTCAAATGGCTTACCCAATTAACAAATTGCACAAAGCACATTACGTTCTTATGAACGTAGAAGCTAAGCAAGATGTTGTTGACGAGCTTGAGTCAAACTTCCGCTTCAACGATGCAGTGATCCGTAACATGATCATGCGTACTAAACACGCTGTTACTGAGCCATCTCCTATGATGAAGGCTAAAGAAGAGCGTTTTACTAAGCGTGAAGATCGTGCTGAAGCACAATCTGAAGGCGAAGCAGCTGCTGAGTAATTTGTTTAAATGACTAATCGTCTGGTGTTGACTGGCACTATTGCCAAGCATCCCAAACGAAGCCAATCCCCGGCAGGCATACCTCATTGTCACTTTGTGCTTGAGCATCGATCTGTGCAGCGGGAAGCTGATTTACCACGCCAAATATATTGTTATATTAACGTGGTAATCAGTGGTAAAGGTCAACAAGTACTCACTCAAGATTTAGTTGTCGGAAGCAATATTAAGGTGGAGGGATTTATCTCTTACCAAACCGGCCGTAATGGTATCGGGAAATTAGTTTTGCATGCCGATCACATTGACTTAATTTAGATCAGGAGATAGCCCATGGCTCGTTTCTTCCGTCGTCGTAAATTCTGCCGTTTTACAGCAGAAGGCGTACAAGAGATTGACTACAAAGACGTAGCAACTCTAAAAAACTACATCACTGAAGCTGGTAAGATTGTACCTAGCCGTATCACTGGTACTCGCGCTAAATACCAGCGTCAGCTAGCTCGCGCTATCAAGCGTTCTCGTTACCTAGCACTTCTACCGTACACAGATAAGCATCTGTAAGCGGCAGTCGTTTTTAGAACTTTATAGAGGACAAGATAATGCAAGTTATTCTACTTGATAAAATCGCTAACCTAGGTGGCCTTGGCGACCAAGTTAACGTTAAAGCGGGCTATGCTCGTAACTTCCTTATCCCACAAGCTAAGGCAGTTATGGCGACTAAAGCGAACGTTGAAATGTTCGACGCACGTCGTGCAGAGCTAGAAGCTAAAGTTGCTGAGCAACATGCTGCTGCTGTAGCACGTGCTGAAGCACTAAACGTACTTGAAGGTGTAGTTATTGCATCTAAAGCTGGTGACGAAGGTAAACTATTCGGCTCAATCGGTACTCGTGACATCGCTGAAGCAGTTTCTGCTGCAGGCGTTGCACTTGTTAAGAGTGAAGTACGTCTACCTGAAGGCGCACTACGTACTACTGGCGAATTTGAAGTTAGCGTTCAGCTAAGCTCAGACGTATTCGCAACTGTTAAACTAAACGTTGTTGCTGCAGAGTAATCGCTTTTAGCTTTAATAGAAAAAACCAGCCTTCGGGCTGGTTTTTTTATATCTGTAATTTAGACAATCATAATTTATAACGTATAAATAAGTGAGATTGTGGTAGTAGTATCTGAATTCTGCATACCTTCTGGCACCCAAGAATAAGCCGTTTGAGTGTAGCCTAAGTTTAAAGCAATATTATCCGTAATGGCGTTGGTGGCATTTAAGGTCGTTTCTAAGGTCGTGTTGCTTTGCCCTGATATAATATTAAACTTAGCACTAAGTGTTAGGGTCTTTAATGGCTTCCATTTTATATCAACGGTACTTTGCAATACCATTTCATTGACAACTTCTTGTTTAACAATACTGTCATCTTTTATTTCATCAAGATTAGGGTCTTGATGACGAAAGCCCGGACCGATATCGACCAATGTTTGAAAAGTTTCATAACTAAATAAACGGTAACCGATACCTGTTGAAACGATTGAATCTGCATAATAAGGCCCATAGCGGTCATCAATATAACTGCCATTACCATAAAAATAATAACCATCTCGAATCATTCGCTTTGCTTTTAAGCTCATCGACATTTTACGTTTGTCTTCTTCACCATTTTTCTTTGCCATAATAAACTTGGCATCACCGTTGGTTTGATAACGGCCTTTGGTATAGGTGAGTGCAACATTACCATTTAAGGTTTGGGAATCAGAGTTACCCGATAGCGACTGATAGCCTAAGCCAATGGTACTTGTTAGTGGCGATGGCTCATTTGATGTCGTTGTTTCTTCACTAGCATTAGCTGCGGTAGTGGCAAGTAAAAGTAATGTGAGTATATATCTTGCCAAAAGACCTCCGCTGGCAGGGTAAGGTAACGGTCGAAACATTGATCGCCGCATTCTAGCGTAAATTTGTCAGCTTTTGGTTAGGAATTGTCAGCATACTTTTCGTAAAACTAAAAAGGAGGATAATTGTTATGGATACAAGTGAGCAATCATCATGGTTTATAGCTACTCAGAGACAGGGGATAGGTTATACTGTCGAGCTTCGTTCTTGGTTTTGGTAAATGCACAATTGCTATGACAGATAATCGTAAATCGAAACAATTAAAAGATAATCAAATGGACGCCATTAAGATGCCACCGCATTCGCTTGAGGCTGAGCAATCAGTACTTGGCGGTTTAATGTTGGATAATGAGCGTTGGGATACTGTTGCTGAGAAAGTGGTCGCAAAAGACTTTTACAGCCGTCCTCATCGGATTATTTTTGAGGCAACCGCAGCCTTATTAGAAGGTGGACAGCCACTTGATTTGATCACGCTGTCTGAGCATCTTGAGCGGTCTGATAAACTTGATGGTGTAGGTGGTTTTGCTTACCTTGCCGAATTAGCGAAAAACACTCCGTCGGCAGCGAATATTTTAGCGTATGCTGATATTGTCCGTGAGCGAGCTTTGATTCGTGACATGATTGGGGTGGCGAATGAAATTGCTGACGCAGGTTACGATCCTCAAGGGCGCACCAGTGAAGATTTGCTGGATATGGCAGAAAGTAAAGTTTTTGCAATTGCCGAACAGCGCACTAATGATAAAGAAGGCCCGCAAAACGTCGATACTATTTTAGAGCGCACGCTTGAACGTATCGAGTTGCTTTATCAATCACCCCAAGACGGTGTAACCGGTGTCTCAACAGGCTTTACTGATTTAAATAAAAAGACAGCGGGTTTGCAGGGGTCTGATTTAATTATTGTTGCTGCGCGTCCATCGATGGGTAAAACTACCTTTGCGATGAACTTATGTGAAAACGCCGCCATGGATCAAGAAAAGCCGGTGCTAATCTTCTCGTTAGAGATGCCTGCTGAACAGATCATGATGCGTATGCTGGCATCATTATCACGTGTAGATCAAACCAAAATTCGTACCGGACAATTGGATGATGAAGATTGGGCGCGAATATCATCAACAATGGGTATTCTGATGCAAAAGAAGAATATGTTCATTGATGATAGTTCAGGCTTAACACCAACAGAGGTGCGTTCACGGGCGCGTCGTATTGCACGTGATCACGGTGGTCTTAGTATGATCATGATTGACTACCTTCAGTTGATGCGAGTGCCGGGACTACAAGAAAATCGTACTTTAGAGATTGCTGAAATCTCACGCTCGCTGAAAGCATTAGCGAAAGAATTAAATGTGCCCGTTGTTGCCCTTTCTCAGCTTAACCGCTCACTGGAACAACGTGCTGATAAACGTCCTGTTAACTCGGATCTGCGTGAATCTGGCGCCATCGAGCAGGATGCTGACTTAATCATGTTTATATACCGTGATGAAGTTTATCACGAAGACAGTGCCCTTAAAGGGATCGCTGAAATCATCTTAGGTAAACAGCGTAATGGTCCAATTGGTACTGTACGTTTAACGTTCCAAGGCCAGTTCTCTCGCTTTGATAACTATGCAGGCCCTGCCTTTGATGAAGAGTAAGCCTTAAAATTATTTAGGATATTGGATGAAAGCTGCAACTGCACATATTGATACCCAAGCTTTGGCGCATAATCTAGGCCAAATCCGCCTGCAGGCACCAAACAGTAAAATTCTGGCGGTTGTTAAAGCCAATGCATACGGACACGGGTTGTTAGATGTGGCGAAAAGCCTCACCGATGTCGATGCTTATGGCGTAGCACGAATAGAAGAAGCCTTAATGTTACGCGCTGGTGGCGTGGTAAAACCAATCTTATTATTAGAAGGGTTTTATGCGCCAACAGATCTGCCAGTATTAGTGACTAATAATATTCATACTGTTGTGCATTCAATTGAGCAACTTGAAGCACTTGAACAAGCGGTGTTAGATGCGCAAGTAAGAGTATGGGTAAAAATAGATACGGGTATGCATCGTCTTGGATTACGTCCAGAGCAAGTACCTGAATTTATGCAACGGTTACATGATTGCGAGAATGTTGCTAAGCCTCTACGCTTTATTAGTCATTTTGGTAATGCTGATGACTTAGGCAGTGATATTACCGTTAAGCAAATTGAGTGTTTTTCTGCATTAACTAAGCCTTATCAAGGTGAGCGCTCACTTGCGGCATCTGCTGGTGTTCTAGCGTGGCCAGATAGCCATTTTGAATGGATCCGCCCTGGTATTATTATGTATGGTGTGTCGCCATTTAATGAATTAGAGCGCATGGCATCAAACTATAACCTACTGCCCGTTATGACATTAACCTCAAGCTTAATTGCGGTTCGTGATGTCAAAAAAGGCGAGCAAGTTGGTTATGGTGGCATTTGGACTTGTGAGCGTGACACTAAAGTCGGTGTTATCGCTATTGGCTATGGTGATGGTTATCCACGTTGTGCACCAAACGGTACACCAGTGATGGTAAATGGTCGTATTGTACCCACTGCTGGTCGAGTTTCGATGGATATGCTAACGGTCGATTTAGGACCGAATGCGACAGATAAAGTCGGTGATGAAGCTATTTTGTGGGGGAAAGGTTTACCCGCTGAAGTGGTGGCACAATATACCGGAGTGATCGCTTATGAATTAATGACTAAGTTGACTCCTCGGGTTGCGATGACCTATTCATAAAAAGATTGGCCGTGGGTTTAACCTGCGGCTTTTTTTTGATTAAAATTCACTATTTATTTTGAATAGTAATAATGATTCGTTATCTATATATTATCTCATCTTCAATGAAGTTTTTGCTATTCCGTCGCGATGTAGTTATTGGTAAAACCTTTTCGTTTAATTAGTGATTACCATTATTATCTTGTTTATAAATATAGGTATGATGCATCATACTTTCGTGACCTGACGCAATGACGATAATACGCTGTTAGCGTCATAATTGCTGGTAACAGATAGCCTTATTATTAGATATCCAACACACATAGGTTATATAGCATAGATCGAGGATCTTTCGATGGCGGTATGCGTCGAGGGATGAACATAACAAAATCAGGAACATTATTATGTTAAAGAACATCAATCCAACGCAAACTAAAGCGTGGCAAGCACTGACTGCGCATTTTGAACAAGCTCAAGATTTTGAATTAAGTGATTTATTTGCCAATGATAGCGAGCGTTTTGCCAAATTTTCTGCTCAGTTTGGTTCTGATATTTTATTAGATTACTCTAAGAACCTAATCACAGAAGAAACTTTGACTAAATTGTTTGCATTAGCAAAGGAAACTGAGCTTGATGCTGCTATTTCGGATATGTTTAACGGTGTGAAAATCAACCGTACTGAAGATCGTGCTGTACTACATGTTGCGTTACGTAACCGTAGCAATACACCAATCATTGTTGATGGCGAAGATGTTATGCCAGCAGTGAATGCAGTATTAGCGAAGATGGAAAGCTTCACTAACCGTATTGTTAGTGGTGAGTGGAAAGGTTATACCGGTAAAGAAATCACGGATGTGGTAAATATCGGTATTGGTGGTTCAGACCTTGGCCCTTACATGGTGTCAGAAGCATTGGCGGCGTACAAAACTCGCCTAAACATGCACTTTGTTTCTAATGTTGATGCAACGCATATTGTTGAAACGCTAAAAGATCTTAATCCTGAAACAACGTTATTCTTAATTGCATCTAAAACCTTTACGACGCAAGAAACTATGACTAACGCACTGTCTGCGCGTGATTGGTTCTTAGCTATGGCTGAAGATAAAGCACACGTGGCTAAGCACTTTGCTGCGCTTTCTACTAATGCAGAATCTGTGGCTGAATTTGGTATCGATACTGATAACATGTTTGAGTTCTGGGATTGGGTTGGTGGTCGTTATTCATTATGGTCTGCGATTGGTCTTTCTATTTGTTTGGCAGTAGGCTTTGATAACTTTGTTAAGTTATTGGAAGGTGGTCATGCAATGGATAACCATTTTGCAACTGCACCACTAGAGCAAAAATTACCTGTAATTCTAGCGTTAATTGGTATTTGGTATAACAATTTCCATGGCGCGGAAACTGAAGCGATTCTACCTTATGATCAATATATGCACCGTTTCCCTGCTTACTTCCAGCAAGGTAACATGGAATCTAATGGTAAGTATGTTGATCGCGGCGGTAAGCCAGTTGATTACCAAACAGGTCCTATCATTTGGGGTGAGCCAGGAACAAATGGTCAACACGCGTTCTATCAGCTTATTCACCAAGGTACTAAGTTAATTCCATGTGACTTTATTGCACCTGCTATTAGCCACAATCCATTAGGTGATCACCATCCTAAGCTAATGGCTAACTTCTTTGCCCAAACTGAAGCATTAGCATTTGGTAAGAGCCGCGAGACAGTAGAAGCTGAGTTTGTTGCTGCAGGTAAGTCACAAGCAGAAATCGATGAGCTAGCTGAATTTAAAGTGTTTGAAGGTAATCGCCCAACTAACTCGATTCTGCTTAAAGAAATTACGCCATACACATTAGGTGCATTAATTGCATTGTATGAGCATAAAATCTTTACTCAAGGCGTTATTTGGAACATCTTCAGTTTTGACCAGTGGGGTGTAGAACTTGGTAAGCAACTGGCTAACCAAATTTTACCAGAGCTAAATAGCAACGAAGGTGTTGTAAGTCACGATAGCTCAACTAATGGTTTGATTAACGCGTTCAAACAATGGCGCGCATAATATTTATTATCGGTTAATGTGATTGACCGATAAAATAAAACGCCGCAATCATCATGATTGCGGCGTTTTTTTATTTTTGACGTTAGCTCAATTATAGCGTGATCACGTCGCTAGCTTGTGGGCCTTTCTGACCATCAGTGACGATAAACTCAACACTTTGACCTTCACGTAATGTTTTACGTCCTTGTGCTTGAATAGCACTGAAGTGTACAAACACATCTTTACCATCGGCAGCAGAAATAAAACCAAAGCCCTTATCATCGTTGAACCACTTTACGGTTCCAGTCAGTTTACTCATGTACGTCTTTCCCTTATAGACTAATTGTAGTAATTACCATTAATAGGTAACTAGGTGCTTATGCGAAGTTTAGTCTAGATCGAATTTATGACAATGAGTAGTGTTTTATTGTGCTTTTCTGTCTTAGCTAACGTTAATTCACTTTGAAGATAAAAGAAGAGAAAGGAGAAGAGAAAGATCAGAAGGTGCTATCACAAATTGTGACAGCACAATGGTGCCTTAATCGTTTTTAGCTTGTTGGCATTTATGACAAATTCCATGGCTTTCAACAACGTGGTGCTTGATCATAAACCCATACTGTTCTGATTTTTGGCGTAAAAGCTTAGCGAGTTCATCATCATGAATTTCTTCAACAAACCCACACTTATCACAAATTAATAGTTGTGAACAATGATCTGCATGGCCAAGCACACAACATGCAATATAGCTGTTGGTTGATTCAACTTTATGAACAAATCCTTGTGCTAACAGAAAATCTAAGGCGCGATAAACCGTTGGTGGTTTTGCTTGGGGTTCTGATGCTTTGAGTAAATCAAGTAACTCATAAGCACTAATAGAACTATGATGATTAATGATCAGTGCCAGTACTTTTAATCGCTGCGGAGTCATTCTAACCCCTCGTTGCTCACAGAGCTGTTGTGCTTTTGCTAGCAGTTGAGTTTGAACCGTCATAGAACCTCAAAAAAACGTCATTAAGATTTTATTTTATCACAGCTGTCTAAAAACATACTCACACTTAGCAATGAACGACCATAAGGAAAAAGATTCCGTGTAAATGATCACGTTATGGTGTGATAGAAAAA